>CAZGIZ010000187.1:0-8209 GCA_964526655.1 uncultured Desulfobacteraceae bacterium
CCTTCCTAACATATCAATTTTGCTAAAAAATCCT
Source organism: uncultured Desulfobacteraceae bacterium (assembly GCA_964526655.1). GTDB lineage: Bacteria > Desulfobacterota > DSM-4660 > Desulfatiglandales > HGW-15 > CAZGIZ01. The sequence goes on from CAZGIZ010000187.1 coordinate 35, forward strand.
TGATTCATCTTTTACATTAAATTCCTTTACAAGAAAACCGATCTACTGATCCACAATGAGGCTAAAAAACTAATACTAATCTCTCAACCCAAGCTCCAGGTGATAACCCAGGCTAAAGAGAAAAAGTGTAAATTGAATAATGGCGCCTGCCCTGTTGAATGGCGCGCAAGCAGGGCAAAAAGCCAATGGTGGCCCGATCAAAGTTTATGACTTGATGTGATGGGCGGGAAGTATATGCGGCCCCCGGCCGCGGCGCAGGGCACAGGGCGCAAGGCGCAAGGAACCCCAGTGGAATAGCCTCACGCGGTAGATTCCACGAGGCAAGGAAAAAGTCGATGGGCGTGAATAACAGGAGCAAGAAGGTCTTCCGGAGGGCGCAGGACATCATGGACTACTACGATATGTCCAGGCCGGCCTTTTAGAAATTTATCAAGATGGGAATGCCGGCGCGGCTGATCGACGGCTCCTGGCACGGCCACGCCGACAACATCGACCAATGGTTCAAACAGATCACCGCCGTTTCAATGAAAGATCCCCCGGAGGGGGTAGATTGAGATATGACCTGGAGCCAAGTAATGGTTTGTTAAGATAAAATGGCCAGTTCTGCCGTCTTCATCGGCAGAAACTGAGTGGTTGGACTGATTGATTAGTTATGACTTTGGGCAACAACCCGTCAAGGGCTGATCCCGTTTCAGACGTGATGAGGGATTAAAAAGGTTAACTTGCGATATTAGCCCTTTTTCTTGACATTGGATCTGATCGACTCCACTTTGTCCCGCAGTTCCAGATAGTCCATCCTTAAACGAGAGTTGGCTGCCAAAACCTCTTCCATATATTTTCTCTCCTTGTCTGTAACCAATCGAAGTGCCAGTACTTCGGGGCGATCACGGATAACAGAACCTGCAGGCACTCTGGTAAAGGAATGCAATGTAACCAGTTTTGCAATAGCCCCAATGCCAATCCATACATGGTCTTCCAGAGTTACCTTATATAGAGAAGCCCTTACAGCTATGAAACACTCTTGCCCAATGGTACACGGTCCATGGATTATCACCCCATGGGCTACAGAAGTCTTGGGGCCTATGATTACCGAAGCTCCTGGATCGGTGTGAATAATGACGCCATCCTGAATATTGACCTCCCTATCGATCTGAATGGGTGCGACTTTCCCGTCCGGACCCCGCTGGTCGGCCCGAATAACAGTCAATGGTCCCACGAAAACATCCCTATCGATTTTTACATTACCAATGATCTGCGCAGAAGGGTCAATCAGCGCCGTGGGATCTATCTGTGGATAATCGCCTGCCAGGTTAGGCCTTATGTTGTTGTATTGTAATGATGTCATTATCTTTCCTCCATGTTTAGAATTACCTTTTCGGTTGGACAACCATGGAACAGATATTTTTTTCGGTTTTTGAATAATCGAACAACGCAATTAACCGGATGTCCTGAAACGCGTCAGAGTGAAAGGCCAGTCCGAGTTAAATTGCAGATCATAACCGGAGTTCAAGCTTAAGCCGTTTGTACTTTAAGAGAATGAACTTCATTATCAAGCCGATTTTCGAGCTGATCCTCTGTTACTTCAAGGTCGTATCGGGTTTGAAGATTCAGCCAAAATTGAGGGGACATATTAAAAAAACGTCCTAAACGTAAAGCCGTATCAGCAGTAATCGATCTTTTCCCATGGACAATTTCGTTAATTCTCCTTGGAGGCACACTTATGTCCTTGGCCAGTCGATACTGGCTGATTCCCATCGGAGTTAAGAATTCCTCCCGTAGTATTTCACCTGGATGAATGGGAGGAAGTTTTTTGTATTTCATATTATCCTCCTAATGATAATCTGTAATTTCAACAGCGTACGAATCCCCATCCTTCCATTTGAAACATATACGCCATTGATCATTAATACGTATGCTGTGTTGACCTTTACGGTCGCCTTTTAATGCTTCCAATCTATTTCCAGGGGGGACTCTCAAATCTTCTATTTCTGTGGCAGCATCAAGAATAATAAGTTTTTTACGCGCCATATTTTGAATATTTTGAGGTAGCTTGCTTGAGAAATAGCGATTAAATATTTTTTCAGTTTCTTTGTCTCGAAATGATTTTATCACGAATTGGATAATAACGCATAACGATATTAACGTCAAGCGTTAATTTATTGGTGTAGGATATTGGATTTTTCTTTGTTTTACAAAGGTCTATCCTGTGTGATTATATTTTTATCTTTGACAACTCGTAAAAAACAAAAGAACATATTAAATTCAATCTTGTCCAAAAACGATTTCACCGCAGAGACACAGAGCTCGCAGAGTGAGGCTTATTTTATCAGAATTCCTGAGAGGGGAATTCTGATAAGGAATACACTCTTTGACAATGTAACGGCTACTTTTATTTTGCCCGCCCTGGACCGATGGTTTCTTCGGGGAAGGGTTTGTTGATGAAAATACGAAATAAATACAAGCTTTGCGCCCTTGCCGTCTTTAGGGAGCGAGCCAACTTCGCCATAGTAGCCTATGGCTACGACGGCTGAAAGCGAACCCCGCAGAAACCAGCGGGATTTTCGCGCCGCTGCGACAAGCTATAGGGTCTTCCGGCGAAGACCGACCAGGTTTCACCCTGACAATAAGGAGAGATTCGATGATAAACCCTTCCGAAGGCATAGCGGGTTTCAAGAATGGACTTGCCGGGATCGTCCATTCAAAGAACATCTCTGAAGATTCCGGCATTCTTGAAGGTTTTTCAGCGGATCTCGATGAGGCCGGCGGCAAATCTCCATGGCTTCTGGTCTATCCGGAAACCCGGGAACAGGTGCAAGGAATCGTCAGGCTGGCCAATGAATATGCCACGGCCCTGATCCCCGTGAGCTCCGGTCCTCCAAGGTTCCGGGGCGATACCGTTCCTGAAAAAGAAGGAGTCATCGTTGATTTCAGCAGGATGAAGCGCATTCTCCGGATCGACTCCGAGAGCCGGTATGTCATGATCGAGCCGGGCGTGACCTACGGGGAGCTCATACCGGAGTTAAGGGAGCACGGGCTGAGATTGAATATGCCTTTGCTTCCACGGGAGTCTAAGTCAGTGGTGACGAGTCTCCTTGAGAGGGAGCCCGGGCTCATACCGAAGTATCAATATGATTATGTGGATCCTCTCCTGACCCTTGAGGTCGTTTACGGCACGGGGGATGATTTAAGGACCGGCTCGGCATCCGGGCCGGGCACACTCGAGACCCTGAAGGCGGACAAGGTAAATCCCTGGGGACCGGGGTCCGTTGACTTTTTTAGACTCATCTCCGGGGCCCAGGGCACCATGGGTTTTGTGACCTGGGCCATAGCCAAGACCGAGATCCTGCCGTCCCTCAGGAAGCTGTACTTTATTCCCATTGAGGAGGTCAAACATCTTACATCTCCCATAAACGTTCTCCTCAGGAGGAGGGTCATCGATGAATGCCTGGCCCTAAATAATCACAATCTTGCGACCATACTGATAGGGGACCGGCCGGCGGAATACGGGGAACTAAAAAAGGACCTGCCCCCATGGACCGTCATTGTCTGTGTGGCGGGTTATCAAAGACGGCCGGAAGAACGGGTAAGCATGCAGGAGAAACACCTTATCAGCGCCTGCGATGAGCTTGGAATCAACCCGAAGACGACCTTACCCGGCGCCGGGGGAATGGAGTCGGGGATCCCTGACCTCCTGTCCAATCCCTGGAAAGGGGAACCTTACTGGAAACTCCTCAATAAGGACGGCTGTCGCGATATATTCTTTTTATCACCCTTGAGTCAGGTCGCCAAATTTATCGGATTGATGAAAAAAACCGCTCATGAACACGGCTATTCCCCTGGCGATATGGGTTGCTATATCCAGCCCATGGTCCAGGGACGGGGTTGTCACTGCGAGTTTACGATACCCTATGATCCCTCAAACAGACAGGAGTCCGCCCGGGTGGACAGGCTGTTCATGGATGCCTCAAAGACCCTTCTGAATCACGGGGCCTTTTTCAGCCGGCCATACGGCCCCTGGGCTGATATGGTCTATGACCCATCCGTTGGGGATGTAGGGGTGTTAAAGAAACTGAAAGGCATTTTCGATCCGAATCATATCCTGAATCCTGGCAAATTGTGTTTTTAGGAGAACAGACATATGGATAGATTGAGTGATTATACCTACACGATGGAATCCTGTAATTCCTGCGGGCAATGCCGCTTTATATTGGGACCGAAAATGAAAGGCTGGGAGTACGCTGAAATATGCCCAATCTATTCAAGGTATAAATACGAGGCCTATTCCGGTCAGGGACTGATCAATATCGCACAGGAGTTACTTGAGGGAAAGCTCGCCTATGAACCCGGCATGATAGAGCATATCTATACCTGCACCACATGCGGTGCCTGTGATATCAACTGCAAATCCGTCAGGGACATGGAAGTGCTCGATACTATCCTGTCCCTCAGGGCCCGATGCGTGGAGGACGGGCATGGCCCCATGCCCGCTCATAAGGAATATGCGCACCATGTGAAGAATGAGCATAATATTTACGGAAAGCCCCATGATCAGAGGTTTGAATGGCTACCGGAAGGTGTAAATATAAATGAGGATTCAGGGGTAGCCTATTTCGCGGGCTGCACATCGTCCTATATATCCCCTGAAATCGCCCGCAATACCGTCGAAATCCTGAAGGCCGGGGGTATTGAGTTCACGATTATGTCCGCGGAAGAGTACTGCTGCGGCGCACCCCTGTGGCGAACGGGCCAGCGAAAGGCCGCTCAAAGACTGGCGAGGCATAATGTAGAGGCCATCAGAAAGCATGGCATAAAAACGTTGATCACCAGTTGTGCCGAGTGCTACGGGACCTTCAGGGGATTCTATCCGAGGATGGAAAAACCGGATTTTGAGGTGCTGCATATCTCCCAGGTAATTAAAAAGCTGCTTGACCAGGGGAGATTAAGGCTGAGTAATCCCCTGAATCAGAAAGTGACCTATCACGACCCCTGTCTCCTTGGCAGGCTTTCCGAGCTTTATGTCCCATGGAAGGGGGAAATTAGGCCCTTCGGATATCACGACCCGCCCAAACTGTGGCGCAGGGGCACGCACGGGGTTTATGGGGCTCCGCGGGACGTATTAAAATCCATCCCCGGGATCGAGGTCCTTGAAATGGTCCGGAACGCGGAAAATGCCTTCTGCTGCGGCGGAGGGGGTGGTGTACCGGCGGCATTCCCGGAGTTCTCCCAGTGGACGGCTGCGGAGAGGCTCGGTGAAGCAGAGTCCACGGGCGCAGAGGCCATTGTTTCTTGCTGTCCCTGGTGTCAGGCAAATTTCACCAAAGCCATAGACCTGGGACAAAGCACGATGCATTATTATGACCTAACAGAGCTCGTTGTAAGGGCAATGGAACCGGTTTCCGGGAGGAATGGATAATGGGCCTGGATAAGCATGTTCATAAGGAGTTAGAAAAAATTGTCGGCGCGGAAAACATCAACAATCAGCCGCATATTCTTGCCGCGTACCGTCACACCAACCCCCAAAACGGAATTAAACAGGCCGGGCCGGAGGCTGTCATTATGCCGGGGAGCACCGGGGAGGTTCAGAGTATTGTCACGATATGTAACCGGTACAACATCCAATTCAATACGATAACATCACTTTTCGGCATGGGAGGAATCGCCCCTCAGCCCGGTATGCTGGTGATCAGCCTGAGGCGTATGAACAGGATACTGGAGATAAACGAGGAAGACCGCTATGCCGTGATTGAACCCGCGGTCAGGCAGGTACAGCTCAAACCCGAGGTCCTCAAGCGGGGACTGACTTACCCTACGGCCTCGGCCGGGCCCTCCTGCTCGGTCCTGGCCAATTTTTTATTCTCTGGTGACCATCACACGCAGCAGAGCAGCTCCCGGTGCTCACGATACCTTTTGGGCTATGAGTGGGTCACGCCCACGGGAGAGATCATCCATGTCGGCTCCCCCTTCAACGATGGCGGCGGTTTCTGCCCTGACGGGCCCGGACCAAGCCTTCGTGCCCTGGCCAGGGGCTACGGCGGGTGGTCGGGGCGGCTGGGCATTGTCACGAAGATCGCCATTGGACTGGACGCCTGGAAGGGGCCCCGGGAATTGCCCACGGAAGGGTATTCTCCCTATTACAGGATACCCTTCCCAAAGGATCGTCATAGGGTGTTTATCTTTAAATTCCCCACCCTGAACCGGGTTCGTGATGCCATGATAGAAATGGGAAAGGCTGAGATCGGCATGGCGGTCCTGAAATTCTTCTACGCGACGGAGGCGGTACTCTTCACCGTCTCGGCCAACGATTTCTGGGACCTGTGGAACAGCGGGCTCTACCAGAAAGAACTGCAGCAGGCTTTGTGGGTTTACCTGGCCGGCTGGACTCCCGAAGAACTGGAATATGAGGAAAAGGTCATGTGGGATATCGTCCACGAGACGGGCGGAGAACCTGTGGATGAGTCCATAACCCGGAAATATGAAGAGAACATGGATTTTTTCATCCTCGTAAGCTTTCTTCAGCGGGTTCTTAAGCTTGGGGGCGGGTGGAGTCCCACCAAGCTTGGGGCCGATTCCATAAGACATATGTTTGAGGTCGCCGAATCGATTCCTGAGTTCTTCTCGGATTTTATAGACAGGGGCCTGATACTCAACGCGCCCTACAACTACCAGATTATCCCCATGGAGTATGGTCATATGGCTCATATCGAGCTGCTTTTCTTTTTCGATCATAGTCTGCCGGACTGGCCCAGGATTCCCTTGGATATCATGAGAAAATCAATGGAAAACGATATCAGGCATGGCTTTCACGCGGCATCACCTCCTCCTGTAAAAGATCTCATGGAGAGAATTGGGCCCCTTTATGGCAATTTTCAGAAATGGATCCATGAGATTAAGGAGACCTTTGATCCGAATGGGGTGTCCAATCCCATGCCTTAATAGTCCTATTTCAAATAAAAAAAATAAGGAGGTAGAATACATGGTTCGAATGGCGGATTTACCGGAAGCGGAAAGAGATATGCTCATGAAGTTCGATTGCCCCTCATTTGAGACCCGACCGTGGGTGAGCGGCCCTCCCCTGAATCAGCGCCGTGTGGCCCTTGTCACCACGGCCGGGCTGCACACGCGGAATGACCGCCCCTTCCAGATGAACCAGCCCGACTTCTACAGGGTCATACCCGGAAACGCCCAGGCGAATGACCTGGTGATGTCCCACCTGGCGCCGAGTTTCGACAGGAGCGGTTATCAGAGGGACTGGAATGTCATCTTTCCCCTTGACCGTCTTCGCGAGATGAAAGACGAGGGAATCATAGGCAGCCTGGCAGAGTTTCACTATTCCTTTGGCACCCCACTCTCGGTTTCGGAGTCGGAGATGATGGCAAAGGAGATCGCCGATCTCTGTAAAAAGGACCATGTAAATGCCATCCTGCTCTTTCCCGTCTGACCGGGCTGTACGCACGCCGGGAGCGTGCTCGCCCATTTTCTGGAAGAACAGGGAATACCTACCGCCTGCATAAGCCTTGTTCGCCCCCATTCCGAAGCCATAAAACCGCCCCGGTCTTTATGGGTGCCCTTTGAGTTCGGCCGTCCCCTGGGGATACCGGATGACGTCGCCTTTCAGAGGCGTGTGCTCCTTAACCTGCTCAGGCTGTTCGAGGCGTCCGAGGGTCCCGTTCTGGAGGATTTTCCTGAGGACGCGCCCATGACCTGCGACAGTTTAACCGTGCTATCCTGCCCCCTTTATCTTGACGATCACGAGACCGACACATCCGAAGCCGACCCTATTCGTACAAGGTTTCTCAGGGAGATCATGGCCATGCGTCCATGGTATGATATGGCCCTTAAAAAACGCGGCCGCACCACAATCGGCGGCAGCGGCATTGACCTCGATTCCCTGGGCGACTTTCTCTACTCCTTTGTCAGGGGTAATGGGCCGGAGAATCCCCGAAAGGATATTGACCTCCCCTATACGCTCAAGCTGGCTGTCGAGGATTTAAAGGCCTATTATGTTGAGGGGATTACTGCGCAACCCGGCCAGGAAGGCGTATCAAGCAAGGCGATCAAGGACTGGTTCTGGCAGGAGACCATGGCCGGCCGGGTCCTCCTCGATCTCGCAAAGATCTGCGAGAAGAGCCCTGATAAATTGATGAGCATGGTCGGATCCCACTTTATCGTCCCCGG
>CAZGIZ010000188.1:0-7985 GCA_964526655.1 uncultured Desulfobacteraceae bacterium
AGGCGTCCGTGCCGTCAGCGATGGCGTCCGCCTCCGCCTCTATGGCGTTTTCCAGGAACCTGTCGATCAATATGGGCCGTTCCGGGCTGACTCCCACGGCCGCTGCCACATAGTGCCTGAGCATCTCTTCGTCATGGATCACCTCCATGGCGCGACCGCCCAACACATAGGAGGGCCTTACCATCAGGGGATATCCGATGGTCTTGGCTACCTCAAGGGCCTCATCCAGGTTGCTTGCCATGCCCGATTCGGGCTGGGGTATTCCCAGCCTTCGCATCATCTGCCTGAATCTGTCCCTATCTTCCGCGAGGTCGATCGTATCCGGAGAGGTACCGACTATCCTTACACCCGCTTCGGCAAGTTCAGAGGCTATGTTCAGGGGAGTCTGTCCCCCGAACTGGACGATAACGCCCTCCGGTTTCTCCTTCATATAGATACTAAGGACGTCCTCCACTGTCAGGGGCTCAAAGTAGAGCTTGTCAGAGGTGTCATAATCCGTTGAGACCGTCTCCGGATTGCAGTTCACCATGATGGATTCATAGCCCTCGTCCCTGATGGCAAAGGCGGCATGGACGCAGCAGTAATCGAACTCGATCCCCTGGCCTATCCTGTTGGGTCCCCCACCGAGCACCATTATCTTGCGCCGGTCGCTTGTCTCGACCTTGTCGGGCGCGTTGTAGGTGGAATAGTAGTAGGATGCGTCTTCCACTCCGCTAACCGGGACGGGTTCCCACGCCTCCACCAGACCCAGTGACACCCTCTTTTCCCTGATCTCCCTCTCAGGGACCTTGAGGAGCTGGGAGAGGTATTTGTCTGCAAAGCCGTCTCTCTTGGCCTTCCCGAGGAGGGCCTCAGGGATCTCCTTTCCCCTGTATTTCAGGATCTCCTCCTCCAGCTCCACCAGTTCCTTCATCTGCTCCAGGAACCAGGCCTTGATATAAGTCTTCCTGAAGAGTTCCTCGATGCTCGCGCCCTTCCTGAGGGCCTCATACATAATGAACTGGCGCTCGCTCGAGGGCTCGGAGAGGAGATCAAGGAGCTCTTCAAGGGATTTTTCATGGAAGTTCCGGGCGAAGCCCAGCCCGTACCTCCCGTTCTCAAGGGACCGGATCGCTTTCTGAAAGGCCTCCTTGTAATTTTTGCCGATGCTCATGACCTCGCCTACGGCGCGCATCTGGGTCCCAAGCTTGTCTTCAGCCCCCTCAAACTTCTCAAAGGCCCACCGGGCGAACTTCACGACCACATAATCTCCCCATGGAGTGTACTTTTCCAGGGTCCCCTCCCTCCAGTAGGGGATCTCATCCAGCGTCATACCCCCGGCAAGGAGGGAGGAGACAAGGGCGATCGGGAAACCCGTGGCCTTGGAGGCCAGGGCCGAGGACCTGGAGGTCCTGGGATTTATCTCGATAACCACCACCCTTCCCGTTTCCGGGTCATGTGCGAACTGGATATTGGTGCCTCCGATCACCCTTATGGCCTCCACGATATCGTAGGAATATTTCTGGAGCCGCTCCTGGAGCCCCGGGTCAATGGTCAGCATGGGGGCCGTGCAGTAGGAGTCCCCCGTATGCACCCCCATGGCGTCCACGTTCTCGATAAAGCATACCGTGATCATCTGGTTCTTGGCGTCCCTGACTACCTCCAGTTCCAGCTCTTCCCACCCGACAACCGATTCCTCGACGAGGATCTGGCCCACAAGAGACGCGGAAATGCCCCTGGCCGCGACGGTCCTAAGCTCTTCCACATTATAGACATGACCTCCCCCCGTGCCGCCCATGGTGTAGGCCGGCCTGATCACGATCGGGTATCCCAGCTTCTCCGCTATCTTTTCCGCCTCCTCCACGCTGAAGGCCGGTTCGCTCCTGGGCATCTCTATTCCGAGCCTGTTCATTGTCTCCTTGAAGGCGATTCTGTCCTCTCCCCTCTTGATGGCATCCACCTCCACGCCTATCACCCTGACCCCGTACTCCTCGAGGACACCGGTCCGGGCAAGCTCCGATGAGAGATTGAGCCCGGACTGCCCCCCGAGGTTTGGCAGCAGCGCGTCGGGCCGCTCCTTTTCCACTATCTCTTTCATGGTCTGCAGGTTTAGTGGCTCTATATAGGTAGCCTCGGCCATCCCCGGATCAGTCATAATGGTGGCCGGGTTGGAATTTGCGAGGACTATCTCGTAGCCCAGTTTCCTAAGGGCCTTACACGCCTGCGTCCCCGAATAGTCGAATTCGCAGGCCTGCCCGATAATGATGGGGCCTGAACTGATGATCATCACCTTTTTAATGTCTTCGAGTCTGGGCATAGATGTCTCCTCATGTCAAAAGATTCCTAAAGCAAAATATCCCAATCTGGAAGGTATTTAATATTCAGGGCGGAGTTACTTTTGGGCCCCGGAACGGGTAACCTGTCAATGGGCACTGGATATTAATTGCAATTTCAGTGCGGCTAATATAGATAAGCGGCTTATTAGTGTCAATACCATACTTTTCCCTTCATGATCATTTTTGAGAAAAGGCCCGGGATTCAGGATTCAAGGATTCGAATTATGCATCCCCCATTTGTATTAAACAATTTTGTTAATTTTTTTTTAATTTTATACAAAATTGTCTTAATAAGGGATTACACCCATAATCAAGTATCTGTAACTTACCGATATATCTGTGATAAATTTTTTCCCGCCTATGGCACAAACATTGCTCTCCATGAAATAAACTTTTTTTGGGAGGAGAAGACATGAATGCCGGAGATACCGTTTTTGTCCTTATGTCGGCAGCCCTTGTCATGTTGATGACACCGGGCTTAGGCCTTTTCTATGGTGGTATGGTGAGAAACAAGAACGTCCTTGGGACCCTGATGCACAGCTTTATAATAATAGGGATCATTACCGTTGAATGGGTCCTCTGGGGCTACTCCATGTCCTTTGGTCCGGATCACGGAGGACTGGTGGGCGGGCTGGACTGGTTCGGTCTCAAGGGCGTGGGTATGGACCCCAGCCCCGATTACGGGAGCACTATCCCACAGGCCGCCTTTATGATTTTCCAGTGCATGTTCGCGATCATAACACCCGCCCTGATAACCGGCGCCTTTGCGGAACGTATGAAATTCAGCGCATTTCTGCTCTTTACAATCCTCTGGGCGACCCTGGTCTACAATCCACTGTGCCACTGGGTCTGGGCAGTGGGCGGCTGGATCGGCAGGATGGGGGCCCTGGACTTCGCGGGAGGAACGGTCGTGCACATCAGTTCGGGAATATCGGCCCTGGCTGCGGCAATCCTCATCGGGAAAAGACGCGGTTACGGGAGCACCGCCTTTATCCCCCACAATCTGCCCATGACCATAACCGGCGCCGGCCTGCTCTGGTTCGGGTGGTTCGGTTTTAACGCGGGCAGCGCCCTCGCAGCCAACGGCCTTGCCGCCAACGCCTTTGTGGTGACCCATGTCTCTTCCGCCACGGCGGCCCTTTCATGGATACTGATGGAATGGATTCACAGGGGTAAACCCACCACCCTTGGAGCGGCCAGCGGGGCCGTGGCTGGCCTTGTGGCCATCACCCCCGCCTCCGGATTTGTGGGCCCCATATCCGCCATCATCATAGGCGGTCTTGCCGGCACAATCTGTTACGGCGGCGTCCTGCTCAAGTCCAGGCTGGGTTATGACGACTCCCTTGATGTTGTAGGGATCCATGGGTTGGGCGGAACCTGGGGAGCCCTGGCAACAGGTCTCTTTGCCAGCAAGGCGATCAATCCCAATGGGGCAGACGGCCTCTTCTTCGGCAATCCCGGCCAGCTCTGGATCCAGTTCGTCTCAATTATTGCAACAATGGCCTTTGCATTTTTTATGACATTGATTATCCTAAAGGTAGTGGATCTGATCATCGGCCTGAGGGTTACGGATGAAGAAGAGGAAAGGGGTCTGGATATCAGCATGCACAACGAGACCGGTTACAGCTATTAACACAAGGAGAGAATACCATGAAAAAAGTAGAAGCCATAATAAAGACCTTTAAGCTGGATGATGTCAAGGAAGGCCTCTCCTCCCTTGGTGTAAAGGGCCTGACCGTTACCGAAGTAAAGGGTTTCGGCCGGCAGCGGGGACACAAGGAGATATACAGGGGCGCTGAATATCAGGTGGATTTCGTCCCCAAAATCAAGATCGAGGTGGTAATGGATTCCGAAATGGTGCCCGGGGCAGTGAAGGTGATCCAGGAAAAGGCCCTGACAGGACAGATAGGTGACGGCAAGATATTTATTATCCCCGTTGAAGAGGTGATCAGGATACGGACCGGCGAGAAGGGTAAGGACGCGATCTAACTTATTGAGGACCTAATGCTATCTGTTCATGAAGAGTTGAGAGAGTCCAGGGAAAGGCTGGTCTCGGATTTCCGCTCCGGCAAGGTCACAAGAAATTTTCACGAGGACTATTCGGAGGTAATGGACCACTATTTCCGGCTGAGTGTCCAGGAGAGTGAAACGGGCCGGGAACTCTTCAGGAAAAAGGTCCCCTTTGCCTTGACCGCTGTGGGAGGTTACGGCAGGAAGGAGTTGTGCCTCTTTTCCGACATAGATATCCTGATAATCTTTCACAGGAAGATACCTGATATAGCCAAGGGCCTTACAGAAGAGTTGTTTTATCCCCTCTGGGACCTGGGTCTGGAACTGGGCTACGGGGTGCGCACTGTGAGGGACTGCCTGGGCCTCGGGGGAAAGGACTTTGAGGTACTGACCTCCATGATGGACGGCCGCTTCATATGCGGTGATTCGCTCCTCTACCTCACCCTTATGGATGACCTGCAAAAAAAGGTCATCAAAAAAAAGGGACCCACCATAGGGAGATGGCTCGACGATCTTGACATGATGAGGATGCAGAGCTTCGGCGACGCGAGCCACCTCCTTGAACCCAATCTCAAAGAGGGAATAGGAGGCCTGAGGGATTACCACCACCTGCTATGGATGGCCAGGCTCTTTTTTGACATGAGAAGTCCCAAGGACCTGGAATACTTAGGCAAGCTCTCCCATAAGGAATACCAGGAACTGGAAGCTTCCGTGAAATATGTCCTATTTGTCCGCAATCACCTCCATGAGATTTCCGGGAGGAAAAACGACAGGTTGAATTTTGAATACCAGGAGGAAATTGCCGGGAGGCTGGGATACAGGAACCTTAAAAAGATACCCGCGGTGGAGAGATTCCTGGGGGATCTCCATACCCGGATGGAGTCCATAAAGACGATTCACCGTTCATTCCAGATAAATCACACCAGGAAAAAATCACCTGTCAAGGGCCTTCAACGAAAGGATATAGCAAGGGGCCTTTACCTCTATCAGGAGGAGATTGGCTTTAACTCGGCCACCGCCATCCTCGCAAACCGTCTTCTCCTGATCGAGATCTTTGAAAAAAGCTCCGGTCTTGGATATCCCCTGTCCCTTGAGGCGAGGAGACTTGTAAAGGAGTTCCTCTATCTCGTGGATGACGACTTCAGGAGTTCTGAAAGCGCGGTACAGGGGTTCCTGGAGATTATCAACGGAAAGAACACGGTCAAGACCCTTGATCAGATGTTCGAGACGGGATTCCTGGATGTACTCATACCTGAATTCGGGGACATTAAAGACCGGGTCCAGTTTGACGCATATCATATTTTTCCCGTTGGACGACACATGCTCGAAACCCTTTCCTATCTCAAGAATCTCGCAAACCAGAAGGAAGTGCTCCTCCTCGACGCCTTTTCCGATCTTCCCAATCACGAGATCCTCTTTCTTGCCGGTTTTTTCCACGACATAGGCAAAAACAGCCAGGACCACGCGCGCCAGGGGGCCAGGATAACGCGAAAGATAATGAACCGCTTCAATTATCCTGAAGAATGGACGGAGGAAATCCTTTTTCAGATAGAAAATCATCTCCTCCTGGCCGAGACCGCCACCCGGAGGGACCTGGATGATGAAAAAGTCATTGTGCAATGCGCGCGGCAGATAGGGACCATTGACAGGCTGAAGACTCTCTATCTCCTTACATGGGCAGATTCAAGGGCCACCGGACCCAGGGCATGGAACGAATGGATCGGAAACCTGGTCCAGGAACTCTTCTTCAAGATACTGCACATCCTCGAGAGGAGAGAACTTGCCACACCCGACTCCTCACAGAAGGTAAGCAGGGCAAAGGCCAAGATCAGGCGCAAGACCGCGGGCAGCATAAGCAGGGATGAGCTGGAACGCCTTTTCGAGGTAATGCCCCCGAGATATCTCCTGAACATTCCTCCAATGGATGTTGTCCGGCATATCGACATGGTCAACAGGCTTGCAGAGGAGGCAAAAAACAGGGTCTTGGCCTTCACAATGGAGATAAGAGAGTACAGCCATGGAGGCGTCTGGGAGATGAGCTTCGCCGCCAAAGACAGGCTCGGCCTGTTCGCGGATATAGCGGGCGTTATGGCCCTCAATAATATCAATATCCTTTCGTCAAACATATACACCTGGCGTGACGGGACCGCGGTAGACATCTTCCTGGTGACAAGGCCCCTCGATCCAATCCACGCGGATGAGACCTGGGCAAAGGTAAAGAGGGATTTTGAAAACACCTTCAACGGGAGACTCTCCCTCTCTTACCGTTTGAGCCAGAAGGCGGCCCCATCCATCCTGTCCGGTCCCAAAAAACCTTCGCGCCCCCCTGAAGTAATAGTGGATAACAAGTCATCGGACTTTTTCACACTGGTGGAGGTATTCGCCTCGGACCGGGTCGGTCTCCTCTATCTGATAACCCGCACCCTGACAGAACTCCGGCTTGACATCCGCGTGGCCAAGACCGGCGTGAAGGGAGACCAGATCGCCGACGTCTTTTACGTCAGGGACCTCGAGGGCCAGAAACTGGAGGACGAGGAGCAGGTCAATGAAATAAAAAGGGCGTTGCTCCATCAGCTCGCCCAGTAAAAGGAGTCCTTATGAAATTCGTATTCTACTATAACAACAACCTACCCTGGGAGGAAAAGATAGCCGAGTTACGCGAGGAATTTCAGGGAGTTGAATTCATCACACCGGACAGGATGACGGACAGGGACATAGAAACGGCCCACGCCCTTGTGGGCATGATCCCCATCGAACATATCCGGAGGGCCTCGCAGCTCAAGATGATCTTCGTGAGTTTCACGGGCCCCAACATGTTCCCTTTGGAAGAACTGCGGAAACGGGGCATAGGGCTCTCAAACACCCACGGGAACGCCCGCTTTGTTGCGGAGAGGGGCCTTGCGCTGGCCATGGCCTTTTACGGGAAGGTCATGGAGTATCATGAGGACCTGAAGCAGGACAGGTGGCACGGCCTCTGGGGAAAGGGCGGGCTGGGAGACACATGGAATTCCATCCAGGGCATGAGATGTGCCGTTATCGGTACCGGTGAGATAGGAAAGTGGATCGCAAAGTTCCTGAAGATCTTTGACTGTCACGTCACAGGGTTCAAAAAAAGGCCCTCTCCGGGTCAAATTGAAAACTTTGACAAGGTAACGCTGGACCTGGAGGAGGCCCTGAAAGAAAGCGAAATCGTCTTTATCACCCTCCCCCTTACTGATGAGTCAAGGGGAATGTTTGACGCTGGAATCCTCTCCAGGATGCGGGACAAATTTATCGTCAATGTGGGAAGGGGCGATGTCATTGACGAGGAGGCGTTGTACAAGGCCCTTAAGGACGGGACACTGAAGGGTGCGGCCCTTGACGTGTGGTTTAATTATCCCGAGCGCGGCACAGCAAAGGCGGAGCCCTCCAGGTACCCCTTCCGCGACCTCCCCAATGTCATCATGTCGCCCCATGTGGGCGGGTTCGTCCCAAAGGCGGCCATGCTTAACCTTGAGCAGACCATTGAAAACATCCGATCCTACCTTAGGACTGGCAGGCCGGTTTTCGAAATCGACCTAAATCTTATGTATTAAGCTATACTACGAAAAGAAGTAAAGATCCTGAGCGGAGGTCGGGTTCTTTTTTTCAAGCCCTATCTCAAAAAGAGTTCCACCAGAC
>CAZGIZ010000189.1:0-7962 GCA_964526655.1 uncultured Desulfobacteraceae bacterium
GTTCTTTATACCCCTGCTCATAGACCAGAAGGGTTCCTTTATGCGCCATGCGGTCCAATATCTTCCGGAGTTCCTCCAATGAAATCCCGCTTTTTTTAACTCGACGGAAAATGCGTTTTATGGGTTCCGGTCTAATGGAAAGCTCCAGGGCTATTTCTGCTTCTTCCTCGGTGAATACGTATTTTAGGAGACGAATATCCGTCCCGGACTCGGTCGGCGGGTAACCTTCAGGAAGACGGTTCAGATGTTCTTGAAGGGCGCGGTATACCGGATTTTCATCGTCCATTTCATCCTCCCAGTGTGGAAGAACATATTCACTCCACTTTCTTCACATCATGCCCCATATGAAAGAGGCGATTTAAGGGAATAGGGATCAAATCCCGGTTCCGGAACAAGAGAAGAAATCGCTTTTTCAGTGACGGAGTATATTGCCCTAAGCGTTGTGTGTCAATGCAATTAGAAGAGAAGAAATGAAATGGGGTTTGGCTGAGGGCAGATAATATAGCTATGGAGGAGAAGCCCCATTCCCATCAGTTTAAAGGAGTTGTAAAAAGTAGGTTAAATCAGAAACGTCCTATGTTTCTTGCAATCATATAGGCTTCGCTGGTGGCACTTGTGATGTTTCCCGGAGTTAGACAGTCACCGATTTGATAGAATTCAGGAGCGCAAAAGCTCATCGATAGGGCTTCTTCCCGTAAAGGTTTCTGACCCACTGCATAGATTATGGTATCTGCCTCAAATATTTTTTCACCATCTGAAGATTCACATACAACTTTGTCTTCCCTGATTTCTTTAGCCTTTATATTAAATTCGATTTCCAACCCTTGTTTTTTTATTTCCGTCTTTAGACCGATAATATGTAAGAAATTACCGCCATCACTAATATGGTCTGTCATTTCTGAGATCTTAACTTTCTTGCCCTTACTTATCAGGTGCAAGCCCAATTCAATACCTACCAGACCCGCGCCAATAATGACTACATTTTCACCGATTTTATCCACGGCGGTATACGCTTCCTGAGCAGATATGACATTAGTACCGTCAATACCCGGAATTGGGGGCTTTATAGGCCGTGACCCGACAGCGGCGATAATGACATCCGCCTTTATTTCCTCTGCATATTCAGGGATCACCCTTGTGTTAAGTCGCAGATCTATATCTGAATCCTCGATTGATTTGGCTTGTAGATCAAGGTAATAGTCCAGATTTTTTTTAAAATATACTTCCTCCTCGCAGCGAAGAACACCTCCGAGACGGTCACTCTTCTCGCATAGGATCACCTCATGACCCCTGGCTTTACAGGTAAGAGCAGCCTGCATTCCACCCACACCACCTCCAACTACCAGGACTTTCTTTTTAATGGGGGGCGGAAAAGCATATTTGACCTCCAGTTCACGGCCGGTCTCAGGATTGAGCGCGCAGTAAGGTTCCCCATATATCAGTTGACTTGTGAAACAGGAAAGACAGCGCATACATCTTATAGCCTTTGATTCATTACCGCTTCGTACCTTATTTGGAAAATCCGGATCCGCTAACAGTTGGCGTGCCATCTCTACCACGTCGGCCTTACCTGAAGCAATGATATCTTCCATCAATTCCGGATCGCTCAAGGCTCCAACGGTTGCAACGGGTGTTTTCACATGCTTTTTAATCTCAGCAGCGTATTTTACATTACATCCGTCTTCAAGGAACATACTCGGATGGGAAATGGCAAATACTTCTTCTACCTCATGAACACCGGCAGATACATGGATCAGATCCACATGACCATCCAGCTGTTTCGCAATTGCAATGCCTTCCTCGATATCATAGCCACCTTCGTAACATTCTGAACCGCTTATGCGTATCTCAATTGGAAATCCGGGCCCCACTTCCCTGCGGATTGCATCGCATACCGCTATTACAAGGCGGGCACGATTTTCAATGCCGGGACCACCCCATTTGTCCTTTCTTGTATTCGTTGTCGGGGATAAAAACTGGTGAAGAAGCCAACCATGACCGGCATGTATGGTGACCATACCAAATCCGACTCTCTTCGCAAGTGCTGCTCCCGCAGCAAATTTCTTGATGGTACGATCAATGATTTCTTCATCCATAGGACGGATGATTCTTCCATCCAAATCACGCTCTACAGGTCCATAGGCAATTCCTTTGGACGAGGCTCCAAAGAAGGAAAGGTCACGATTTGCATACATACCTGTATGCTGAAGTTCTAAAGAGGCAACCGCACCATAGCTCTTGATTCCATGAGCAATCCGAGAAAGACCTCGATCGATGTTCGGAGTATCCAGACAAGTTTGGGTGTCTCCGCCCTGTCCAAGCTCCCTGTCCACAATACCTTCAAAAGTGGCGACGCTGGCAGCACCTCCCATGGCTTTCCTCTCATAATAAGCCGTGGCGCCATCATTTAAGTAACCGTCTCCATTAACATTTTGATAACCGGTTGGTGATGCGAATATACGGTTGCGAAATAGGGTGTCGCCCAGAACAATAGGCGAAAAAAGATGAGGATATTTAATAGTATGAATTGTAATCACCCCCTTTAATTATTTATGAAGCAAAGTGGTAAAGTCCCCGCTTGACCTTTGATTAATTGTTTGCTCAATGCGGTTAGTCTATCTCGAAACTTTCGATCCTTCAATATTTTAGTAATGGCGAGGTATTTTTTTCTTGACTCATATCTTAAGGCCGTCCCTCTATCAGATTTACATATCTGCGAGGTCCCTGCCGACAAGATAGGGAAAGGTCAAACATGTTGAACCCAGATTAATCCCTGAAGGCAGAAAGGTATAGTAGCCTGCAAACATGTCACCGACAATCGTCCCAGCCGCGTAAAGGCCCGGGATAACTTCATTTTCATTGTCAAGCACCTGCATTTTTACGTTGGTGCGCAAGCCGCCACAGACGATCAATAATATCGGGGTATTACTGGGTTGCCCGTAGAATGGCCCACGCGCAACAGGAACAAGTAATCTTGCCGGTTTATAAAAATCTTCATCCACGCCTGTCCTGCAGAATCCGTTGTACCTGTCGACAGTCTCTCCAAGGGTATCAGCGTCCAGGTCGAGCATCCCGGCGAGTTCCTCTATTGTGTCCGCCCTGAATATCCTGCCGGATTTTACACCGGATTCCCATTCCGCGAGTACATCCTCGATCTTTTGTTCAGGTCCATCGATGCTGCTTCCCTGCAGGTACCAGGGAGCCATTCGTTCAACATACGCGGCATCCCATATCATGACAACTTTCCAATCCGGCTGGCGCATCTGGATGAAGCCTGCGTGCGTATTATTCACATCTTCATTGCAGTATCGCATCGCATATTTATTCACCATTAGTCCTTTGAAGCCCTGGTAAGGTTGCGGTGACGGGCCTGCAGAACTACGGAGCATGGGGGCGTTCGGCACGGTATTTTGCCACGCTGCGCCTATCCACAAGGCCATCTTGTGACCGTCACCCGCGTAAATCCCGCCATATGCAAACTGTGTATCATA
The DNA here is from genome assembly GCA_964526655.1 of uncultured Desulfobacteraceae bacterium. Lineage (GTDB taxonomy): Bacteria > Desulfobacterota > DSM-4660 > Desulfatiglandales > HGW-15 > CAZGIZ01. The sequence goes on from CAZGIZ010000189.1 coordinate 3,492, forward strand.
GTTTACCGGGGTCCTATCCACCAGGGGAAGCACTTCCGGACAATACTTGGACACCATTTCCGTGTCCTTTGTGAAGTCGCCCGTAGCAAGCACGATAGCCTTCGAGCCAACGTACTTGATATACTCACCTTCAGGATTTGTCGCGATGACAGCAGTCACCCTGCCGCTATTATTGTTCTCACGAACCAATTGCCTGGCAATCCTCCTGTAATGAATCTGAACGCCGGCCTGCTCGGCCAGGCTGGATAAAATTTTTACAACAAGTGGCTGTCCCAGGGACACATTCTTCTTCCTTTTTCCTGCTATGAAACAGTGTGAACCATGGAAAGTTGATAAAATACCGTCAGGGTCAACCCCTCCCCTTTCGAGAACCGGTGTATATCCCGCCGCTACCATCTTATCAATTAACCAGTCCATTGCCTCGCCACTCCTCCTGGCGAAAAGGTACCATTTTTCCTGGTCTATCCTGCCTCCGGCCCTATCCATTTCCTGCTTGAAATTTCTGGCTACATCATAATCGATCCCGAGTTCACGCATTAGCTTGCTGTTTATGGCATGAGTAGATCCACCTCGCGCCACCGGGCAGGAACTGGCGGATATCAATATCACTTTTAATCCATTCTCAACTGCCGAATTTGCACAGACCAGACCCGCTGTTCCAGCGCCGACAACAACAACTTCGGCCTCAATGACATCCGTTATCCGGTTACCCGGTATTGCATCCGGGGGGATTTCGAAGCTATACCCTGCCCTTGTTTCCATTTTCAATATTCTCCCATTTGCTATTTATAGTTGACCAATCCAATGTTATTATTAATTCTGCATTATATATTGCCCCGGCAGGGAGTGCCGGACATTTTTTGAGTTATCAGCATTATATTCTTTGAAGCAAATGTTTGGCAACTCAAAGAATGGTACGATCAAGAGGGGGTTACCCATTAATACTTTATTTTGGGTTAGCGGCCAGACTAATCTGGTCTGCACCAGTAACTCTCCGAGGCGTAGGTCTCCGACTCGTCGAGTCAACGACTCAGAGAGGTCAACGGGCCGGGGTCCCATGAGGATCAAGGCCTTATAGAGAATCCCCTACCTATCTGTTATCGCAAATAATAAGTAAAAAAATATTGAAGGATCGAAAGTTTCGAAATAGAGTAGCCGCATTGAGCAAGCAATTGGTCAAAAGTCAAGGGGAGATATGACCCCCTCATATAATGATGTAGCCGGCGTTCAATCATGAATGAGAAAAAAGATCAAGATGATAGGGATGGATACGATTTGCGTGGAACCGGGCAGCGAGGAATCTCACTGGGACCACCCTTTGCATCGAATCTGCCTGATAGAAAACGAGATACTGCTCATCGAAAATTTGGGTGGAGAAATTGACGGGGTGACAGGAAAGCGGTGCTATATCATGGCTCTTCCTATAAAATTGAAGGCAGATTCCGGCCAGGCCAGGGTCGTCGCGTTTGCTTGATTGATGATGAATTGTGAAAGGGGACATCTGTGCAAGGCATGCCCAAATGTGCTATTCCCGGGATCGAGCAATTTCTGTACGAATGTCCCCTTCTATTGGTTCCGAACACTTTATTCTATTCTCAATCCAATGCCATGACAGGAGGATGAGATGTCGCAGGATGCCGTCTCTCAAAGGGCCTGGGCCGTGGTCTGGTGTACGTGGTTTTTGGGTTTTGCCATATTCAGCCGGATACTCTGCTTACCCCCGATCGGAAACATTCTAAAGGAGGCCCTTTCCATAACACACAGCAGGGTCGGCCTTATCTTCTCACTCCCTGTGGCGATCCTCGCTGCTACGGCCATACCCAGCGGCCTGTTTGGTGATCGCGTCGGCCCCCGAAGGGCCGTAGGGATTGGAATGGTTGTTCTTGCGGCAGGAAGTTTCGCCTCGGGAACTGCCTCCGATTTTCAAGGCCTTTTCATCTATACCTGCATCTTCGGTATCGGCTTCAGTATGGCCTTCTCCAGTCTCCCGAAGCTTATGGGCCTCTGGCTCCCTGCGGACAAAGTCGGTCTGGCGACGGGCATCTATACTACGGGCATCTCTGTGGGGGGTGCAGTATCTCTTGGGATAACCCTGCCTGTCATTTTCCCCGTTACCAACAGCTTTCAAGGGGCATTTCTCATCTGGAGCATTCCCGCGGCCGTGGGCGCCGTTTTATGGTGGTTCGTGGTCAAGGAATATCCTTCTCCCTCCTCTACCCAACAAGCCCCGTCCGAGGGCAAAGGAGCGGGACACTCATATCACGTGTGGAAGAATCGTAATCTATGGGTCGCGGCCTTCATTCTCTTCTTTCTGAATACGCAGTTTTATACCTGGGCGGGCTGGACACCTCAACTGATGATAATGAAAGGCGCCAGGCCGGAAACGGCGGCCCTTATGATATCGTTTAATTCCTGGGTATCGATTCCCTTCATGTTCCTTATCCCGTGGGCATCTCATAGAGTCGGTCTGGTAAGGCCTTTCATCTGGCTGGCAGCGCTGGGATTCATTCTTTCCGCCTGGGCCGCCATTTACATTCCCGTAGCCCTGGGTTGGCCCTTGATGTTCCTCCTTGGCGTGCTGGTCAGTATCTACCCCTTACTGCTTGCCCTCCCCGTGGATCTGGCGCCAAAGGAATACGTGGGCGCGGCCAGCGGGATGATGCTTTCGATAGGTTATCTGGGGGCCCTGGCTGGGCCCTGGCTGGCAGGCTTTCTACTGGATGTGTCCGGGACTCTGAGCCCGGCCCTTGTTTTCCTTATTGGATCGGGAATCGCCTTAGGCGGATTTGGTATGCTGTTGCCTGAAACCGGATCACGTTCCAGAGGGCATAAAGGGGTCATAAGGGGGACTCCGGTGGACTTTTGATTCAAGATGTAAAAGGGAGATTTTTTATGGACAAGATAGAAGAAGCAGCCGATATTATCGCTCAATCCAAGAGGATCGTTGTCTTCACGGGCGCCGGAATCAGCACGGAATCGGGAATCCCCGATTTCCGCAGCCCCGGCGGCATATGGGATCAGTTCGATCCCAATGAGCTTACCTACCAGAAATTCCTCACCACCCAGGCAAGCCGCGAAAAGTACTGGGAACGTCAGAGACTGCTCTGGCCTCTAATATCGAAAGCCGAACCGAACGCCGGGCACAGGGCAATCGATGAACTGCACCGTATGGGGAAACTCGACTGTATAATCACCCAGGACGGGGACAGCCTCCACCAGAAATCCGGCATCCCGGATGATATGGTTATCGAACTGCATGGCACCTGGACCAGGGCATTATGCCTCGAATGCGGGAGCAGGTACCCGATGGATGATATATCCGCCAGGCTGGAAGCCGGTGAAAAGGTTCCCCTCTGTGAAAAATGCGGCGGTATAATGAAACCTGATGTTATCCAGTTCGGACAGCAACTGCCTGAAAGGGAAGTAGCCGAGGCCCAGAGAAGGGCAACGGGCTGTGATCTGCTCATGTCCTGCGGCTCGTCCCTGGTAGTTTACCCGGCCGCCCAGTTGCCGATCACGGCGAAAGAACACGGGGCAAGGCTCGTTATCATCAACCTCATGCCTACTCCGCACGACCCTTATGCGGACGTGGTGATAAATGAAAAACTGGGGCCGACTCTTACCGAGATTATTAAGCGGGTAAAAACGAAACAATGAAAGGGGAAGTTCGTGCAGGGCGTGCTTAAAATACTATTCGCGGTATAAAGCGATTTCTGAACGAATGTCCCCCTTGGGTGTCCTGGGGCCCGGTACCATGTCATGAATCGAGGCAGGGGGGGAAAAGAGAGGGGTTTAAATGGGATCAGTGATACCAAAGGGACTCAAGAATCTTCCCTTTCCGACTGATCTTTCCCGGCTTCATTCAAGGGTTGGTACCCAGGTAAAATTTGCGTTAATTTTTCATCCCAAAAGGCCTTTTTCTTCTCTCTCCAATCGGTTCCATGAAATCTCTTGTCATAATAGTTTGCCAATCGATCGAACATCTTTTCCCATGTGCTCTTCCCCTCATCTATTGCCTTAATAACGTCTGCAAGAAAATAGGCAATATCATTTATCTTGTCTTTAGGGGCGTAATAGGCAGCGCCTTCCTTTGCAGACCGTTCCAGGTTATCACTTGAAAGGGCATGGGCGGTAAGCATGACAGCCGGGATATTATGGCTGTTGGCGATCTTCAAGAGCTCATACCCATCAACCCCCATAATATCCAAAACCGCGATATCATATTGATTCTTCTCAAGCATCCTTTTTCCTTCAGCGAATGTGGAAGCTGTATCGAGTTTACACATATCCAGCAGATCCACAAGGGTATCCAGAACGTCTTTTTCGTCATCAACAATAAGGATATATTTTCCCTTTATGACCTTTTCTGGTTTCATTTATTAACCCTCCTTAAAGTAATTTATAAAGTCATTTTTATACGTAATTAATTATTATATTTGAATTTTATCTTATAGTATAGGAATATTTTGCA
>CAZGIZ010000190.1:0-7953 GCA_964526655.1 uncultured Desulfobacteraceae bacterium
GGGCAAGGTCAGAGTTCATAGGCTTTGCCATATGAACGACTCAATGTTACTACTTGCTTAAGGGGAATCATTTCTGGACCAGGGGTTACTGTGTTGACACAGTGGGCTTGGACGAAGAAATGATCCGGAAGTATATAACACCAAGACGATAAAGACAAAGAGTAACTACAATCAATAAAGCAGGCGGTTCGTAAAGCACAACTTACCAAACGGGCACAGCGATGTGCGGACCACCATGATCTATACCCACACCATCAAGAGCCAGACAATCAAAGAAGATAGGAGCCCTCTGGATTTTTGATCAGGCTTCTGGTCGTCTTTACCTTCAAAAGCCATTTACCATGCTACCAACCCGGTCCAATGATTTTTTCGTCAGCTTAGGGAATGGTGAAATATGTTTTGAAATCGCTATTTATCCATTTTGCCAGTATTGGCATTTTGGGTAAATAGGGAGAAATAGTTAATAAAAGTCCGCTCGAATTGGAGGGCTATTTTTAAAATTTAATAGCCATTTCAATGTCATAGGGAAATTTTTAAGGATTTTGACAGTACGACGCATAAATTTATGCGTCGTGCTTCATAGGCCCTATCCCAGCCTGTATCTTCTATCCCGGATTTATCCCGATGCTTTAAAGTTTTCCAGCAAGGCCTTGAAACAGTGCATCTCCTTGGTGACAGGAAGGGGAGAGGGGGAGTAATGCTGTATTTCTTAAATAATTGCGTATGGGGAAGGTCTTAAGGACCAAATCAGGTGCGTGACCTCTGCTCGTATTCCTTGACATAGGTCCTGATGAGCCCGTCGTCAGCAAAGCTGTAATAGGTATTGTTTCCGATGATGACATGATCGAGGACCTGGATCATGAGGAGCTTCGCCGACCAGACCAGGTCCCTGGTCAGGTTTCGATCCTCCATGGAAGGGCTCGGATCTCCCGAGGGGTGATTATGGACAAAGACCAGGGCAGCGGCCCTGTTTTCAAGGGCAAGGGCCATGATCTCCCTTGGATAGACCGCGCTTCCCGTCAGGCTCCCCAAGAAGACATCCTGATCCTCTATCAATTCATTCTTCCGGTTCAGGAAAAGGACCTTAAAGACCTCCCTCTTGAGGTCTCTCATGGAATGGAAGAGGAAGTCAAAGACGGCCTTTGAGGACCCGAAAAAGGTCTTGCCCTTTGCCCTGTCCCGCAGGTATCTCCCCGCGACCTGATGGATAAGATTTAGATAGAGCGCGTTTTTCGGCCCGATTCCTTTGATCCTGGTCAATTCGCTCATGGGCGCAGACAGGGTGCCGGACAGGCTTCCAAACCTCTTCAGGGCCTCCCTTGCCTCCATCTTGACGTCCTTCCTGGGTGTCCCAAGGGTCAGGAGAAACTCTACGACTTCCTCATCGGAAAACCTGTCAAGACCCCCTTCCATGAATTTCTCCCGCAATCTATTGCGGTGGCCTCTGCCTCTTTCTGCAAGGTCTCCTTTTTCCATGGAATTTACCCCTTTTATCCGCCGCCTCAAGGCCTGCTGCCCGGCGGCCTATATGGTCCTGGATCTATTTTGTCCCAAAACAGCTTCACCACGGAGACACGAAGGACACAGAGAAAGACATTTTATCAGAATTCCTGAGCCTCCGGCCCGGAGGGAGGGGAATTCTGATAAAGAGTATACTCTTTGTCAATATAATGGCTATTATTACCTGCCATGTCCAGATAGTTTCTACTGGGAAAAGAATTTCAATCAGTTAGCTATTATTATATGGCAATTTCAATCTATTTATGGCCGCATTTTTGCATAACCAGTTCACCTAATCGTACGAGACCATGACCTTTTTTGAAAAGAGGTATCTCATCAAAAAGTTCAAGGTCTAAGGTTCAGGGCTCAAGGTTTTTCTCCCTTGTGCCCTGGGCCTTGCGCCAGAATTATAAATACCCCTTTCGAAAAAAGGCATGTCCCTGTACGATTTTATAGAATGAAATGCCCATTAATGTTCTTGAATGTTACCAATTGTTTGCTGGTTCATCAAGACCCCTATCTGCCGGGCACAGGGGCAATAGAGAAAAAACAAAATATTCCTTTGTTTAATTGTCATATCTTTGTTATATTAACATTCTTTCAGGATATTTGAAACAGACATGTTCGAACAGGGGCGAGGCACTGCCTCCCGATAAATGGGGCTCCTCTGGATGTAGCTGTAAGGACGGTTTGAAGAAAATGGATTGATACGGAGGAGGACCAAAAAAATATCATGTTTATCTTAAAAATACTGTTCTCACTTGCCATTTTTATGCTGGTCGAGTTGATCCTTTCGGACGGGGCCTGGGCCTGGGGCCCGGCCATACACACGGTCATTTCCTGCACCATACTGGATAAAATTGGAAATATCCTGCCCGCCATCGCCTCCATCATCGGTGCCCATCCCCTGGAGTATATCTACGGGAGCCTGGCCGCGGATTTTTTCGTGGGCAAGGGCAATAAAAAGAAAGAGGGCCATTCGCACAACTGGGAGGTGGGGTTTAAATTCCTGGGTGAAGCGGGTGATGAGAGGGAGGCCTCATACGCCTATGGGTTCCTGTCACACCTTGCGGCCGACGTGGTGGCCCACAACTACTTTGTTCCCGATCTGATTTACCGAGTCTATGGGTGGAAGCGGATAGGCCACTTTTATTCCGAGGCCATCGCAGACCAGTTTGTGGGCCCCCTCTACATAAGGATCGCGAGGGATATCCTGTGCATGGAACAGCTTGATTGCGACAGGATGCTCAAATCAGCGGTCCAGAGGGGCAGGCTGGGGCTCAAGACAAGGAGGCACATATACACCCAGTCCGTAAAGATATCTGATTTTATCTATTTCCTTCCAGGTATTTCACCATCAGGCTGGAACTCCCGCCATCAGATCTCCTATGATCACCTTGTCTTCATGATTGAGCTCTCCTACAGGCTGGTAAAGGACCTCTTGTCCTATCCGGATTCCTCTCCTTGCCTGTCTCATGACCCCATAGGAAGCGACAACCTGCGACTGGCAGGTCAAAAGGGGGTCCTGTCCAAGTTTTTAAGGGCTCAGAAGCCCTTTTGCAGCTTCCCCGTGGACAGGGACCTCCTCGAATTATAAAAATGTCATGACTAACATCAGGATACTCCCGGAAAAGGTAGCCAATCAGATAGCGGCCGGAGAAGTGATTGAGAGGCCGGCCTCCGTTGTCCGGGAGCTGATCGATAACAGTATTGATGCGGGCGCCGACAGGATAGGCATCAATATAGAGGCAGGGGGAAAGAGGCTTATCCGGTTGAGGGACAACGGGGCAGGTATGGACAGGGATGACATGCTCCTGGCCCTGGAAAGGCATGCCACAAGCAAGATCAGCACCTTATCAGATCTTTTTTCCATAAGGAGCCTCGGGTTCAGGGGGGAGGCCCTCCCGAGCATATGCTCCGTATCCCGGATGGAGATCACATCGCGTCCCGGGGACCAGTTGATAGGTTATCGCCTCAGGGCCTCGGGCGGTGAATTGAAATCCATTGACGAGACAGGGGCGCCCGCCGGCACATCTGTGGAGGTCAGGGACCTCTTTTTTAACACCCCGGCCAGGCGAAAGTTTTTGCGGGCGGATAACACGGAGACCGGGCATATTGTTGACACCGTATCAAGGATCGTCCTGCCATTCACGCACATACAACTTCGGCTGGATACCCAGGGAAAGACACTGCTCAACCTGCCTGCCTCCGAGAATGAGCTCAACAGGCTTACGGCGCTTATGGGCCGCGATGTCGCTGTATCCCTTGTGGACGCCAGCAGGGAAGGGGAAGGATTCAGTGTCAGGGCCTACCTGGGGCCGCCGGATCTGAGCAGATCAAGGGGGGATCGGATATATATATATCTGAACAGGAGAAACATCAGGGATAAGCTGATCATGCGCTCCGTCATGGAGGGCTATGGCCAGCGCCTTATGAGGGGTCGTTACCCCCATGCCGTGGTCTTCATTGAGATCGATCCCTCCCTCGTGGATGTCAATGTCCATCCCGCGAAACAGGAGGTCCGTTTTCATCAGGGCCGCCTTATTTACCAGACCGTCTTATCCGCTATCCAGAGCGCCCTGAGGGACCAGTTCAGTCCCCTGTCAGCAAATGGATATCAGAGTGATCATGTATCAGGCCGGATGACCGTTTCAGAGCCGGCCTGGGAATATTCAGGAGGGGAGCCAGGGGAAAAGGCGCTCGCTGAATTTGAGGCAGGGCAGGAAAAGCTGGTAAGGGAGAGTCCCGCGGTCATCGGCCAGTTGAAGGATACCTATCTCCTCTACGAGGCCAAGGACGGGCTCCTTATCCTGGACCAGCACGCAGCCCATGAGAGGATTGTTTATGAGACCCTGAAGAAGAGTTTTCACTCATCGTCCATGGAGAGACAGGCCTTCCTGATTCCCCCGAGGCTGGAGCTCTCTTTAAAGGAGGGGAGAATCCTGGAGGAAAAGCTCGATCAGCTTGCCGGCCTGGGATTCGAGCTGGAGCATTTCGGGGGAACCACTTTTTTATTGAGGTCGGTCCCCTCAATCCTTGTGGATGTTCAATGGGAAAATTTCCTGATAGACCTGATCCCCGTTCTAGAAGAGGAGGGGGACCTTGGCAATGAAAGGGCCCTGGACAGGCTCTTGACCGTAATGTCCTGTCATGGCGCCATAAGGGCGGGAAAGAGGATGTCCCATAGGGAAATCGTACTGCTCCTGGAACAGCTTGAGGACATGGATCTCCCCTCAAACTGCCCCCACGGGAGGCCGATTTTTCGGAAATTCAGCTACGACGAGATCGAGAGGATGTTCAGGCGGGTGTTGTGAACCATGGCGGACCAAAGGCCGAAACTTGTAGTAATAACAGGACCCACGGCCTCGGGCAAGAGCTCCCTTGCCGTAGATTTGGCCCTTGAATTGGGGGGAGAGCTGATAAACGCCGATTCCATGCAGGTATATCGAGGAATGGATATCGGCACGGCAAAGCCGACCCTTGAGGAGAGGAAGGGCATTCGCCACCATTTGATAGATGTGGTTGATCCTGACGAAGAATTCAACTCTTCAATATATCGCTCCCTGGCGGCTCCCCTGATAGAGGAAATACATAAAAAAAATAGGGTGTGCTTCCTGGTGGGAGGCACGGGCCTCTACATAAAGACGCTGTTAGGGGGGCTACTCAGGTGCCCGCCGGCAGACCCTGAAATCAGGCAAAGGCTCAGCCGTGAATGGGAGGAACTGGGTCCGGCATCTCTCCACGAAAAGTTGGATAGGCTTGATCCCGAATCGGGCCTCAGCATCCATCCCAACGACAGGACCCGGGTGCTCCGGGCACTCGAGATAATGACCCTCACGGGCAAACCCTTCTCTTCCCTGGTCCAAGAGCACGACTTCAGGGAAAAATCCTTTCAATCGCTGAAAATATGCCTCGATCTTGAAAGGGGGAGGTTATATCAGAGGATAAACGAGCGGAGCATATCCATGATTGAATCAGGCCTTATAGAGGAGACCCGGACCCTCCTTCAAAGGGGCTACTCCCCGGAACTGAGGCCCATGAAGGCCCTGGGCTACAGGCATGCCGTTGAATTCCTGAAGGGCGACCGGGGCCTTGATGAAACCATTAAAGGGATACAGAGGGACACCAGGAGGTATTCAAAGCGGCAGATGACCTGGTTCAGGGCGGATCCGGAGATGATCAGGGCGGATCCCGGGGACAGGGATTTTATTAAAAGGAAGGTTAAAGAATTTATTTGACTGATAAAAATCTTATGGGTAATTAATAAATTTTTAAAAACAAAATTTTAATACAATTTCCAATCATCATGAGTCGCGGGAGCATTTCCATGGAAAGCGGCAATCTCTTCAGGCCCGTTTTTTTTAAAATCATTTCAGGATTAATATTATGCCTCCTTTTCCAGTCCCCCTTTTATCCAAGGTTTGCGGGCTGTCTTGAGAAGGATGACCAGTCTGACATCATTGTCATCGGCACCGGCAGGATCCTGGAGGGCAACACGGCCGCGGCGAGGAAGGCAGCCGTTTCAGAGGCCCTGATAAAGGGGGTGGAGGAATATCTCACAAGGTATCTTGGGAGCCAGGGGATGATTAACAACTTTCCCAGAATCATCAGGGAGGTCATACCCCAGTCCGGTGACGAGATCGAAAATTTTCACATCCTGGCCGAGGACAAGGGGGAACATCAGTACAAGATCCTTGTGCGTGTCAAGGTCAATGAAAAGCTGATGGAAGAGAAGCTGAGAAAGTTGGGTATGCTCCTGATGGAAGGCCCCCCCATAAAGATCCTGTTCATGGTTTCCCAGAAAATAGGCTCCCATGAAAAAGAGTCCTACTGGTGGGCCGATCCCGAGGGAAACACCGTACTCACCACCACGGAGCTTGTCCTTCACAGGGTGTTTCAGGAGCGGGGTTTCAGTCCCGTTAACAGGATGCAGAGTGTTCCTGAAGAGAAATTGAACCCGGATATGATGAGGCCTGATTTGACGGAAGAGGACGCGGCGGCCTGGGGAGAACTCTTTGCCTCGGATGTTGTTATACTGGGGAAAAGCCGGATCATGGAGGGCCAATCAGTCTCTTTAGACCTCAAGGCCGTTGACGTCAAGACAAGGGCCGTGATAGCCCAGGATTCCCTTATGGAGCCCATTGCCAGTGACCTCGTGACCATGGACCTGATTCTTGAGACCCTCGAAAGGATAGTAAACAGGACGGGTGCAAGACTGGGCCCGGAGATAATAAAGTTTTTTGAAGAGACCGAAGAGGAAACGAATATCATTGACATAGAGCTCAGGGGATTGAAGGGATTTGATCAGTTCAGGGCCTTCAGGGATTTCCTCCAGAATAAAATGGGAGGAGTGACATCCGTTATTCAGAAGAGGATCAAGGGCGATTCAATAACCGTTGCCGTGGAGTTTACGGGGAAGAAGGACGCCTTTATCAATAAGCTGATGGGATATGAGAGATTTCCCTTTAGAGCGATTGTAAGCAGGACCGAGGAGGGGATTGTCCTGGAAATCAAGTGATATGACAGTACCGAATCTAATAACCACAGTAAGGATTATATTAGCCCCCATTTTTGTCATATACCTGATCAATGACCAGCTCCTTAACGGCCTGATCGTGCTCCTCATAAGCGGGGTCAGCGACGGTGTAGACGGCCTTGTGGCAAGGGTCTTTAATCAGAAGAGCAGGCTGGGGACATATCTGGATCCCCTGGCGGACAAAATCATCCTGGTATCGGCATTCGTGGCCCTGACGACCAGGGGTTTTCTGCCTTCGTGGCTGACGGTCATGGTCATCAGCAGGGATATCATGATCCTGGTGGGGGTAATTGTCCTTTTCCTGAACGACCTGCAGTTTCACATCAAGCCCTCGGTTTCGAGCAAGATTACCACCGTCTTCCAGTTTGTTACCGTGATCGCGGTCCTGTCTAGGGGATTTATAGGGCCCGTTTCCGGGTACCTGATTTACCTGTTTTATGCGACTGCGATCTTGACCATTATCTCGTTTCTGCAGTATATGTATCAATGGTTCAGGATAATAGGGGACGACCAGGCTGGCTGAATAATGGCCCCTTTAAATGTTGCATTTTAAGGCCCGAATCACTTATATTACTCCTTGACAGGGGTTGACTGAATTGATAATGAATCAATCTCTGTTTCAGGCACGTAGCTCAGGGGGAGAGCACTACCCCGACACGGTAGGGGTCGCGGGTTCAAATCCCGCCGTGCCTACCATAATAAAAATAATAGCTTAGAACACTTTGTTAATGTGGCTTTTTAATTTCTTGAAGAGCGCTCTTTTAATATTCAATGACTTTATTGATTCGAAAATCAGGAACTGTCATTCAGGATAATAGGGAATCCGAAACTGAATTTCAAAGGATTGTGCCTATCTCACACGAATTCTCATTCTGTTAAACAAATAAGTCGATTTTTTCAGCGTGCCTACGATTCCC
>CAZGIZ010000191.1:0-7890 GCA_964526655.1 uncultured Desulfobacteraceae bacterium
GCCTTCCTGGGATCTCCCCAGTTAAAGCTCCTCACCCCATAGGGACAGGCGGCCATGCAGAAACGGCAGCCTATGCACCGGTGATAATCCATCATAACGATCCCGTCCTCCCTCTTCCAGGTCGCCTTTGTGGGGCAGACCCTGCAGCAGGGGGGGTTGGTACAGTGGTTGCAAAGGAGGAGAAAATTTCTGTCCTCGAATTCCTCGCCCAGGTATTCGTTCTCCTGGCCTGGAAAGGTGTGCTTGTAGGTCTCCTTCCATATCCACTTGATCTCCACCTTCGGATCTCCGAAATCAGGGACATTATGGGTCTTGTTGCACGCCTCTATGCACTTGTCCATGATCTCTCCCGTCATCTTCCTCATGTCCACGACAAGGCCCCATTTCTTCCCCTCTGTCAGGGGGACGTCCTTGAGGGAGGCCTCGGCCTGCCCGGGAGCGAGAAGTTCAAAGGCGGCCTTTCCCCCAAGGCCCATCAGGGCTGAAAGACCGGCTATTTTCAGGAATTCTCTTCTGTCCATGCCCATTATTTATTCTCCTCCGGCGCGATATGGCAATCCCAGCAGAAGGGATCTACTCCCATGTAGTTATGACACTGGTCGCAGAATTTGGTCTTATTGGAATGGCATTCCATGCAGGTAACCTGGAGACTCTTGTAATAGGTCTTTCCCTCGCTGCTCACATAATACCTTTGCGCGCTTCGAACGACCTCGTTTCGCCACCTGTCCAGCATCTTCATGTGCTGGGTCGTCATGAAGTCCTTTGACTCAATGCATTTTTCGGCCTTTTTCGCTGTTTCCGTGAGTTGAGGATCAGGCGCCTTTGCGGCCCTGCCCACCTGATACCAGACAGGGAAAAGCAGTAATATGAAAAAGATAATCAGTCCGGTTATGATCTTGCCGCCGTCATACATCCTTACCCTCCTCTACTTCCTCGGCCTTTTCGGCATCCTGGGTCTCCTGTGCTTCCTCTTCTTCGTCAAAATCTTCCATTCCCGGGAGGGGCTCGCTACGCAGGTCGGTCGTCCTCCTCTTCTCCCCCTCGAGGATCAGTGCGTTCCCGACCATCTCGTGTATGCCCGTGACGCCCACTTCCGGGACCCAGTAGTTCATCAGGTCGGGAAACACGGCCCTGTCAATGGCGCATATGCAGGATAACATGTTAACCCCGTATTTCTCATGGACATATTTCACGGCGTTGGCCCTGGGAAGGCCGCCCCTCATCCTGAGCTCCATGTCCTCTCCCGCATTCAGGCCCGCGCCGCTCCCGCAGCAGAAGGTCTGCTCCCTGATGGTGTTTTCCGGCATCTCCTGGAAATGGTTGCACACATTTCTGATAATGTATCTTGGTTCTTCAAGGATTCCCATTCCCCTGGCCGGGTTGCAAGAATCATGGAAGGTCACAAAGAGGTTATCGTTCCGGCTCGGGTCCAGCCTCAGTTTATTGTTTTTGATCAGATCCGCCGTGAACTCGATAATGTGGACCATCTTGGTGGTCTTGGCGTTCTCGAACCTCGTCCCCGTTATGGGTGAGACGGGCTCCTCCAGGAAATCGGCAGGGCCGTTAAAGGTGTCCATGTACTGGTTGATGACCCTCCACATGTGACCGCACTCGCCCCCCAGGATCCATTTTACCCCGAGACGCTTGGCCTCGGAATACATCTTGGCGTTGAGCCTCTTGGCCATCTCATGGGAGGTGAAATAGCCGAAGTTGCCACCCTCCGAGGCGTAGGTGCTCCAGGTGATGTCGAGGCCCATGTCCTGGAGATAGTGGAAAAGCATGAGATATCCCATGCAGGTGTAGGTTCCAGGATCGGCGAAGACGTCACCCGAGGGCGTGATGAAGAGTATCTCCGCGCCCTTCCTATTAAAGCTGGGCTCCATCCTGATGCCTGTGATCTCCTCGATGTCGTCCACAAAGAAGTCAATCATATCCTTGTAGGCGTGGGGCTGTATTCCCAGGTGATTTCCCGTCCTGTAGCAGTTGGCGACTGGCGCGGAGATCCAGTCCGTGTTCAGGCCCAGGAGGTTCAAGAGCTCCCTCGCGATAATGGTGATTTCTGCCGTGTCGATGCCGTAGGGGCAGAAGAGCGAGCATCGCCTGCATTCCGTGCACTGGAAAAAGTAGTACCACCACTCCTTCAGCACATCCACGGTCAGCTCCCTGGCCCCGGCGAACCTGCCCATGATCTTCCCGGCCGTAGTGAATTCCTTCCTGTACACGGACCTGAGCAGCTCGGCCCTCAGGACCGGCATGTTCCTGGGGTCTCCCCCCCCGATGAAGAAATGACACTTGTCCGCACAGGCCCCGCATCTCACGCATATATCCATGAAGACCTTCAGGGTCCTGAATTTCTCAAGCCTCTCCCTCAGGCCCTCCAGGATAATCTCTTTCCAGTTTTCCGGGAGCTTCCAGTCCTCGTCAAAGGGCGACCATTCCCTCGGGTTTGGCATCCCGACATACTGCAGGTTCTGGGGCTTGGAGCCGTAGCAGGCTATACCCCTTTTGATCTCAAGGGGCGCGTGCATCCATCCCTTGAAGGTCGGCGGCCTGTGCCCGATCTGGACGAGCTCTTCTGGTTTCTGAACGTCTGACATATCTACTCCTTTTCTGCCTCTTCTTGTGATCCGCCCTCTTCCCCTGCCTCTGATTCGGGCATCTTGTCCACGGGCAATCCCGCCTCAATCATCTTGTCCCTAAATTCGTCTTCATATTCCTCGTAGGTGTGGGTCTCTACCGGATAGTCCCAGGGATTGACGTGTCTGACGAATCGGTTGTTGTTGGAAAGATTCCTGGTGGGGCTCAGAAAAACACCGCCCATATGCATGAGCTTGCTGAAGGGGAAGTAGGCAATGAGTATGCTGACCAGGAAGAGGTGGATAAAAAACATAACCCCGATCCCATCGGGCACCTTTGGATTGAAGGTGATGAGCCCGATGGCGAGCTCCTTTACGTTGACCACCTGGACCGTGAACCAGTCCGCCTTGAACAGGAATTCCATGAAAACGCCCATATAGCGCATAAGGACGCCTGTCGTGGCGATCCCCAGGAGCAGGAAAAGGGGGAAGTAGTCGGCCGGCAGGGATATATAGCGCATCTGGGATAGATATATTCTTCTCAGGAAAAGGTAGGTCAGGGCAGCCAGGAGGAGGAACCCGCTTATGAAGATGCCGGGCAGCTCGAACCCCGAGAAGGGGGCGATACCCAGCTCCAGAAATCCGTCCAAAGAATCGATCCATTTCACAAAGGCCGGTATGGGCTCCGTAAAAAACCTGAGGTGCCTTAAAAGGACCACCAGAAAGGAATAATGAAAGGCCAGGGCCGCGATCCACAGCCACTTTTCCCATTCATAGGTGATCCGGGTTCCCTGCCTGAACTGCAGGCTCATATTCCTGAAAAGGGAGCGGAAAAGCAGTATCTCGATGATCATCCTCCCAATGGCGCCCAGGGCCCCGGAGGGATTGTCCAGCCTGTTCCGCTTTATCCAGGGGAGGGACTTCTGCTGGCCAGCGGTCGTGGGGATGCGGAAGGGGACTGGTGAGCGGGCCCAGTCTATGACCCGGACAATGATCCCTAATACAAAGATGGTTATGGCGGCATAGGGTACAATCACGCCGAAGAGGAAACGAAGATCAAAGGCCCAGACCCCCACCCATGGGATCAAAATCAGTATACAGACCATAACTAAAGAAAAAAGGATGCCGAAGAAAATATTCATTTAGTACTACCTCGTTTAATTATGGAATCACTTTACAAACTAAGGACTTAAATGGTCTTTCCCATCTATACGATCTGAAACCTTAAGCCAAGCGTCTTTCCGGTTTATTTGGGTCCCATTCAGGGATCTCGCAGATAAGGCCAGATTTGCGGAGCAGACCCGATACCTGGTTTTTGGCATGATTGGCCGAGATCTCATAGATCTTTTCACGGCATTTCATATATATATCAAAGGCTATAAGCGCGGCATCATCTATTTTTTCTTCAAATTTCAGCAGATCCTCAAAGAGATCACCTTCTCCGGCCTCCTCTCCCAGGGCCCGTCTGATCACCTTTTTCAGATTAAATATAAAGAGGACCGCACGGGAAGGGGAAAAATCCTGTACGGCAAAGACCCTGATGATCCCGTCTAACACTTGATTGGCCCTCCCGGGGTCCATATCGCCTTCGCGAAGAAGCTCCCCTAAAAGATCCTCTGTCCCCTTTTTCAGGGTGTATCCCACGGGATTTTCAAACCGGTCGCCACGTTTTTTCAGGAATCTTCTGGTATCGGCGGGATAGGCGTCCAGGATACTGTCCAGCCAGCCCTTGAGGATATCTGATCTCTTTTGTGCCAGGATTTTATAAAGCTTCATAATCGGTTGAGAACGCTACTATTCAGGATTATTGATCTTTGGGGGTCTCTTTGGCGTCTGGAATATAGGAAAATTGGAAATTCATGTCAAGTTAATAATTTCACAAAAGGGGCGCATCACGGGCTTGACAGGGGCTGCCCGTCAAAACTGATATGAGATGCTCAGTGAGCCGAAGACATCCGCGCTGTCCTGTCCCCTGAATTCCTTTGTGCGGAATACCTGTGTGTAGCTCAGCCGGAGCCGGTTCCACTGGAAGGTCAGGCCGGCCTGGAGGTCGCTGACAAAGGGCTTCTTGTCAACGGACGGGCCATGCCTGAAACTGTTGCCGTCAAGAAAGATATTACGGAGGACCGCCCTGCCTTCCAACCCGGCGAAGATATACCAGTTGATTCCCTTTTCCGTCCGGAAATAGACACTTCCCGGCAGGCTCGGACGGATACGGGGCGGCCCGAAATCATCCTTGAGGTCCGGTCCCAGCCTTACCGTGAAGCCTACGGCCCCGTAGGTGAACACGTTACCGATGCACCCGCCGAAGTCGGGGACCAGGTCTAGCTCCAGGCCCAAGATGTAATGGTGACTGTAAAAGCGGCGGGACTGTTCATAATAGAGGTTAACGCCGGGCTCGTTTTTAAGCTGGTTGTCCCACCCCTCCGGGATGTGCAGCCCGAAGAGGGAATGCCAGA
This sequence comes from uncultured Desulfobacteraceae bacterium, assembly GCA_964526655.1. Taxonomy (GTDB): domain Bacteria; phylum Desulfobacterota; class DSM-4660; order Desulfatiglandales; family HGW-15; genus CAZGIZ01. The sequence continues at coordinate 5,036 of CAZGIZ010000191.1, forward strand.
AGGTCTGCACCTGCTCGGCCATGGAAGAGGGACCGACCATACCGACCTCGAGCTGGACCTTGTCATAACGCCTGCTCCCCTGGTTGGCGACAAGGCCGAAACCCATGTAGAGCCAGCCCGCGTAGGGCCTGTCACCGGGTACGACCTGAGTGGTGTAGGTATCCTGTGGCGTATAAATATTCTGGCCCAGGGAAATGCTTGCCCTTCCCTTGAGGCCGTCCCCGGAATCTCCTGCCCCCTCCGTGCTGAACCAGGGGAGTTTATTGGCCCCGTTTGATATCCACTTTATGGGCCTGGTAAGGCACTCCAGGCGGGTCCCGTGGGTGAAGTGCCTGTCCGTACCGCCTCCGAAATAGTCGTTCTCGAACTGGACGCTGACCACATTGCCCGGTTCATCTCCGAGGGACGTCCCGGTAAAAAAAAGTGGGCTTATCGCAGCAAGGCATACTGTGATTACCCGAGATTTCCAGTTACCATAGCCTGACATAGAGCTTGCCGTCCCGTTTCTCACCCCTCACCTTTTCCATGTGCCTGAGGGTGGCGAACTCCCTGTCAAGCTGTGACCGGTCAATCCTGCCCCCGAGCCTCTCAAGGAGATCTTCCCGCTTCAGGCCACCCGTCTCCTTGAGGATCTCAAGGATTTCCGCCTGGATGGGCGAAAGGGCCGCCGTACCGCCCATGTGCTGCTCAAAGGACTTGGCGCTGTGCACGGCCCAGGGGTCGCAGGTGCGCAGGGGAGACAGGGCGTCCATGTAGCAGTCCTCGCAGAGGTTCTGCCCGAGATGCTCCCTCTCATCTCCTTCTTCGATCTCGTTGCCGCACTTATCGCATATCATTTCCTTTAACCCCTTTTATCCACCTTCGTTAGGCTACCTTGAAGCCTGCCAAGATCCTGGAGTTCAGCGTCCGGCAATGTCCCTCCCTTCAAGGCGATATCAATATAGAAGGCACAGGGCACAGGGCATAGGGCGTTCGACAAATCAAACAAAAAATCTTTCCTTGAGCCCTGCGCCTTGCGCCCTTTTCTGGTTTTTTTAAGCCTTTTTCAGCTTCTCCTCGATGTCCGCGCGGAGGGCCTTCTTGTCCAGCTTCTGGGCCCCCGTGTAGGGCATGGATTCTATGAATTCGATCCGCTCCGGGAGCTGGAGCACGGAGGCCTTCTCCCCCTTTAGAAAGGAGATAATGACCTCAAAGGTCAGCCGTGCCCCGGCCTTGGGCTGGACATAGGCGCAGACCCTTTCGCCCATAAAGGGGTCGGGCATAGCTATGACGGCCACCACGGCCACGTCCGGGTGGCGGGTGATAAGCCTCTCGATCTCCGTGGCGCTGATGCTCTCGCCGCCCCGGTTGATCATCTCCTTTATGCGGCCCGTTAGGGTGATATATCCCTTTTCATTGATTCTGGCCACGTCTCCGGTCCTGAAAAATCCGTCCCCGGTAAAGGCGTTCCTGTTCTCCTCTGGGTTGTTATAATAGCCCGTAAATACCCCAGGGCCCTTGAGGACCAGCTCTCCCTGGCTGTTCAGGGGGAGATCCTTTCCGTCCCTGTCGATTACCTTGTAGGTGTCATAGGGGCATGTGGGCCTGCCAACGGTGCTGCAGATTACCTCCAGGTCATCCGTGGTGCGCGTTATGGTGGTCATGCCTTCAGTGGCCCCGTAGCCGTTATAAAACTTCATTTTGAGCCTCTCCGTGACCTCCTTGACCAGATCAGGGTGGCTCGCCCCTCCGGCGCTGTGCATCTTCCTGAGGGAGCTCAGGTCGTATTTGTCAAGGTCCTTGTACTGGAGCAACCTCTGGCCCAGAGTGGGGACCCATATGACCGCTGTGACCTTCTCTCTCTCGATTGCCTCGCATATGTCCCTATCATCCGTGGAATCCAGGAATATGGTCTTTCCCTGGGTGATGACGGCGCCCATGAAGCCCTTGGAGAAGGTAAGATCATGCCCAATGGGGCCGGCTAAGAGGTTGATGTCCTCGTTGTTCTGTTCCCAGGACAGGGCGCAGTATTCAAGGCCGTTGATGAGGCTGTTGTGGGTCCGCGGGACAATCTTGGGTGCCCCCGTGGTCCCTCCCGTGGGCCCCATATGGGCCACCTGGTTGGGGTCAGGCCGTCTCTCGGCTAACCGGGCCAGGTTTTCTTTCGACAATTCAGACCTTTCGATCAGGCCCTCGAGGGACTCAAAGGGCTTCTGATCTCCCTCTCCCCGGACGGTAACCACGTGCCTGACCTCCGGGTGTTCCTCCAGGACGTCTTTGATGATGGGGATATAATCTGTCTTCCGGTATTTTGAAGCGACTATCCATGAGGTGGCCCCCGTCAGGCCGATGAGGTGGTTTATCTCGAACTGTCGATACCGGTCGATCAGCAGCACGGGGATGGCCCCGATCTTCTGTATCGCGAAATAGGCAAAGACGAATTCATTCCAGTTTGGAAGCTGGATCAGGACCCGGTCCAGGGGCTCAATCCCCATGTCCATCAGGCCGATGGCCAGCCTGTTCGTCTGTTCCCGGGCCTCCCCGTAGGTGAGGCGCGTCTTTCTGTCCACGAATGCCTCCTTATCGGGATGGATGTCCGCAGCCCTGTCAAGGAGGTCCCCGAATGTCAGACCCGCCCACCAGCGAAACTTTTCATAAATTTCGGCATCTTCCTTTTTATAGGGTGTAAATCCTTCCAGATACTTTACCATGACTTGCCCTCCATTCCGCTTATGCCCCTCCTTCCCGCCAGGCGATCGGCGACCATTTTCCCTTTTTTTTGACAGTGGTCTTTAGAAGGGGGTTCCTGTGATTGTTTTCCCTGTCCGCATCATTTTTACCATATAATAGATTACGATTCGTTTGGCAATGTCTGA
>CAZGIZ010000192.1:0-7771 GCA_964526655.1 uncultured Desulfobacteraceae bacterium
CGGACAGCAGTGACATGATTTATTATTTATGTATAAAGTTATTATAAGGTCCCCAAAGAGGAGATAGCAGATGGAATGGTAAGTCTCCTTAAATATAAAAGTATTCGAATAATTGAGAAAAAGATAATCCGCCGTACGCTGGAACTCTGGCGTGAAAAAAACCTGGAGATAGTAGATTGTTACCTGATCGCACATTTGGAGGGTGACACACAAAACCTTCTATACAGTTATGATCATGATTTCGACCAATTCAATCTTACTCGAAAAGAACCATGATCTTGAAAGGACATAAGGCAGAGCCCCAGGACCTTGGGTCCCTTGGAGACACAGCTCAAAAAAATCGTTCAAGAGAGGCACCTTGGGGAATGCGTCCGTTTCTTGGGGTATGTGCCGGATAGAGACCTGCCCTCCTATTATCAAGCGGCTGACTTTTTCGTTCTGCCCACCAGGGAGTTGGAAGGATTCGGGCTTGTGATACTTGAATCTTTGGCCTGTGGAACACCTGTACTTGGGACTCCTGTTGGCGCCATTCCGGAAATTATCGGCCCATTTTGCAATGATCTGCTATTCAATGGAACAAATTCTAATGATATTAGAGAGAAAATGGAGGATGTTATACAAAATCCGGAGAAATACCGTTTTGATCCGGAGAACTGCAGGAGATATGTGGAGGAACGTTTCTCATGGAAAAAAATGGCGGATGCCTTTGAAAAAGAGGCTCAGAGATTAATAGCAAATGGGCCAAAGATTAATAATTGACATTATGATTGTAATATCATAAAAATTTATCATAATCTAAATGGAGTCATTATGCGCACGACTTTGAATTTAAAGGATGATATTATAGAAAAAGTGATGCATCTAACAGGAGTAAAGAACAGGTCTCAGGCCATAAATAAAGTCCTTGAGAAATTTGTTAAGGAAGAAAATATCAGAAACCTGTTGAAATTAAAGGGCAAACTACATCTTGAGGAGGACTGGAAAGAGATCAGGGAAAGGGAAATAGATGAGACCTGATGTCCTTGTGGACACATCCATATGGATTGAATTTTTTAATAGGGATAAATCGGTTATCGCCGATTCCTTGGAAAAATTAATAATGGAAGATAAAGTCGTTGTTGCAGGTATTGTGTTAACAGAACTTCTTCAGGGCACAAAAAACGAAAAAGAATTCCATGCTGTCCTTGATACTATGACTGCTCTTCCTTTTTTGGAATCTCGCATGAACACGTGGATCGAGGCGGGACGAATTTCTTTTAGTCTTCGGAGAAAAGGGATCACTATTCCTACTACGGACATTATTATCGCCAGCCTTGCCATAGAAAATAACTGTAAGATCTATACAATGGATCCACATTTCGACAAAATACCCCATATTAATCGTTATGATGCATCGTCATGAACAATCCCCACACTCCAAATCTTATCTCCCCGATACTTTCCAACCCATTTACTTCCATCTTTTTCAAATCTTAACTATCTCTATTCTCTTGGATGAAGCCAGAGATCTTGAAGTGTAAAAATCTACAAGTCAATTTCTCAAGGAAAAAGATAGCGGATGCCTTTGAAAAGGAAGCGCAGGAACTGATAGGAGATAGGACTAAGAAGATATGATTGAGAACTGCAAATATGCTGCTTGTCTGGTTCTGATCACGCCTGAAGAGGTGACAGATAAATGCCAAGAATTACTTGGTTTCAGCCGCAGGCATATAAGATTAAAAGATTGACAATAATATGATAATATGATTTAATCAGATTATCATATTCCACAACAGAGGTATTATTATGGGTACAATGACAGCAACCGAGCTTGCCAAAAACTTAAAAAATGCGCTGAACAGGATAGAATTCGGCGGCGAAGAGATTATTATCACCCGAAATAATCACAAAATCGGCCGCCTGATCCCCGGCTCACCGCATATGACCGCCCTTGAAGCTATGGCGGATATCTATAGAACATTGCCCCCTGATGCTGCCGAAGGATGGATTAAAGAAAGCCGAAATCTTTCAAAACTATCCGAGCAAGTTCGAGACCCATGGGATTCCTGATCGATACATGCATATGGATAGATGTTGAAAGGGGCGCTGTTTCGCCTGCTGACGTCGCTTCTATCACAGGAGATCATCCGGTTTATATCTCACCGGTTACTCTGGCGGAATTAACATTCGGTGCCGAAATGGCAAAAGAAGAAAATGTTCGACAGAAACGAATGACCGCGCTTAGCAGGCTTAGAAAAAAACCTTTTATGACTATTGATGAATTAACAGGGGAAGTCTTCGGAAGGCTTGCGGCGGCTCTGCATCGCATGGGGAAAGACCACCACTACCGTGTTCAAGATCTATGGATAGCCAGTCAGGCTATACAGAATGGTTTCACGCTTTTGACTAAAAATAAAAAAGACTTTATTGATATTCCAGGTCTGGACCTATTGGTTTTTCCTTCCAATAAAGACAATTCCGAGAATCAACAATAACGCCTATACATTTCTTCCATTTAATAATATTTCATAATAGCAAAAAAATCTCACCAGATATACCCTGGTGAGATTTTTTTGTTTGCCCTTTAGGCCTTATCCTTTTCAGCCAACTCTCTCAATATCTCAATATTCTTCTGATTGCGTCTTATATCGGCCTTCAGATTGGCCTTGTTCGGTTTTTCTTTCCATTTTCTGATCGCCTTTGTCTTTTTTGCCTTGGAAGTCATATTAGTTCCCCTTTCTTTCTCTTTCATGTATCAGATGGTCTTGCCGGTTGCTGGGCAATCCCTTCTTTCTCTCTCTGTTTTATCCTCTTTTTCCGGCGACGTCGTCTTCTTTCTATTTCCCGCCGTCTTTCAACCTTTTTATGCCTTGCCATAAGCCATAGTCTCCTTTACACAGATTATTATCCTGATGTTCAAGCATAACCCAACTTAAGCGGTTCTACGTTCAAGGTTCCCGGTTGAAGAAACCCAGACCGATCAGTCTTCTTTAATCACTTCAAGGCTCAAATCCACTGCCCGGACGGAGTGGGTTAGCGCGCCGACCGAGATATAATCCACACCAGTACCGGCTATCTCGCCGATATTTTTAAGTGTTATCCCGCCTGAGGCCTCAAGTATTACCCTGCCTCTCGCAAGCCTCACCGCCTCTCTGATCTCTTCGGGCCGCATATTATCAAGAAGGATCATATCGGCCCCGGCCCGTATGGCCTCCTCAATGCCCTTCAGATCCTCAACCTCTACTTCCACTTTCAGGGTGTGAGGCGCGTTCTTTTTTGCGAGATTCACCGCCTCCCCGATGGAGCCCGCTGCAGCTATATGGTTATCCTTTATCAGGATACAATCAAACAATCCCATCCTGTGATTATGACCCCCACCCATTCTGACCGCGTACTTATCAAGGAGCCTCAGGCCCGGAGCCGTCTTCCTTGTATCCAAAATTTTTGCTTTTCCCTTTCCTGCCCTTGCCACATATTCCCTGGTAATCGTCGCTATACCGCTCATCCTCTGTAAAAAATTGAGCGCGGTCCGCTCCGCAGTCAGGATTGCCCGAAAAGACCCTGAAACACGACATATTGTTCCCCCTGAAGACACGACCTGGCCGTCCCTATAATGATACTCAAATTCCATCTCGGGGTCCAGCGCCTGGAAAACCTTTGTGAAGACATGGAGGCCAGCCAGTACAGCCTCCTCCCTGGCTTCAAGGACGGCCTTCCCCCTTGCGCCCGGCTCTATGATGGCATCGGTTGTGCAATCACCCGGTCCCAGATCCTCCTCCAGGGCCTTTCTTATTATCTCTTCAAACCAGAGCTGTTTCTCAATCATCAATGTCCGTGAAAAATTTAAGGTTGTTTTCCATCTTCTCCATTTTGTTCTTCATGGATTCGACCCTTTCTCTGACCTTTTCCACAATATCATCAGGGGCCTTCTCGAGAAATCCCCTGTTGGAGAGTTTCTTTTCTGCGGCTTCCATATCTTTCCGGAGCTTTTCTATCTCTTTTTTAATACGTCGTTTCTCCTCATCAAAATCCAGGAGGCCCTTTAGGAGGACATGCACCTGGTTCTGACCAAAAACCCCGGTCGCGGATCCTTCCGGTTTGGCCATCTTCCCCCCGATATCCACGGATTCAACCTGGGCCAGGTCCCGGATATACTGCCTGTTCCTACGAAGGATCTCTGCCTCTTCATTATCCGGCGCCTCAATCCGGATATCGACCCTTTTGGAAGGAGAAATGTTCATCTCACCACGAATATTGCGGATCTCAGTGATGACGCCTATCAGTAAGTCCATGTCCTTCAACGACCTGTCATCGGATAGGAAGTCCGAGGCCTGGGGGAATTCAGCCTTCATAATGCTCCCCTTCGTGCCCGGCAGTCTTTGCCATATCTCCTCTGTGATAAAGGGCATGAAGGGGTGGAGGAGTTTCAAGACGGCGACCAGGACCCTTTGAAGCATGGACCTCGAAGAAAGTTTGATCTGCATGTCTTCCCCGTAGAGCCCCTGTTTGGCCATCTCCAGATACCAGTCGCAGAATTCATGCCAAACAAACTGGTAACACAGGCTTGCGGCGTCATTAAAGCGGTACTCATCCAAGGCCCTTGCCATCTCCTCGCTGACCTGGCCCAGTCTTGTAAGGATCCAGTTGTCCGGGAGAGAATAGACAATATCCCCTCCGGCTGCATCTTTTTCCTCATCCAGGTTCATTAGGACGAGACGCGCGGAGTTCCATATCTTGTTGACAAAGTGCCTGTATCCGGCGATCCTCTCCTCGGAAAGCTTGATGTCCCTCCCCTGGGCCGCAAAGGCAGCAAGGGTAAACCTGAAGGAGTCTGTTCCATATTGCTCTATGACTTCAAGGGGATCAATGACATTCCCTTTTGACTTGCTCATCTTCTTTCCTTCGGCATCCCTTACAAGGGCATGGATATAGACATCCCTGAAAGGGACATCTTCCATAAAGTGAAGGCCCATCATCATCATCCTCGCCACCCAGAAAAAGAGGATATCAAAACCGGTTATCAGCACGGAAGTGGGATAAAATGTCGTGAGTGCGTCCGTAATATCCGGCCACCCCAGCGTGGAAAAGGGCCACAGGGCCGAGCTGAACCAGGTGTCAAGGACGTCTGTCTCCTGTCTCAAATTCCCTTTCTTGCAGGAAGGGCACTCTTTGGGATCAATCCTGCTGACAAGGACCTCTCCGCATTCGTCACAATACCAGGCCGGGATGCGGTGACCCCACCATATCTGCCTTGAAATGCACCAGTCTCTGATATTATTCATCCAGTCTTTATAGACATTTCCCCAGGTGGAAGGGATGATCCTTGTCCTCCCGTCCTCCACAGCGGCAAGGGCCTCCCTGGCCAAGGGACCCACCCTGACAAACCACTGTTTGGAGAGAAGCGGTTCGATCATGGTCTTGCAGCGATAACAGTGCCCGATTGCGTGCCTATAAGGTTCTGTCCTTTCCAGCAGACCGCTGTCTTTCAGATCCTCCAGTATCTTCCTGCGGCACTCGAACCTGTCCATGCCCTTGTATGGACCGGCCAGCTCGTTCATTCTCCCGTCTTCATCGATAACCTTGATCCTTTCGAGCTGATGGGTGTTTCCGATCTCAAAATCGTTGGGGTCATGGGCCGGTGTGATCTTCAGGGCGCCTGTTCCGAATTCGGTATCAACGTACCTGTCAAATATGACAGGAATCGGCCTGTCAAGAACGGGCAGGAGCACGTGAGATCCTGCCAGCGATTTATAACGGCCGTCTTCCGGATTCACGGCCACAGCCGTATCGCCCAGCAGGGTCTCGGGTCTGGTAGTGGCCACGGTCAGATAGCCATCCCCCTTTTCAAACCTATAACGTATATAATAGAGGAAGCTTTCCCTGTCCTCATGCTCCACCTCAAGGTCCGCGAGCGCGGTGTGGCATCTCGGGCACCAATTGATGATATAATCTCCCCGGTAGATCAGACCCTCCTCATAGAGACGCACAAAGACCGTCTTCACTGCCCGGGAAAGCCCTTCGTCCATGGTGAATCTCTCGCGGCTCCAGTCGCAGGAACTCCCCAGTTTCTTGAGCTGGTTGATGATCATCCCCCCGTATCTCTCTCGCCACTCCCAGACCAGCTCGATAAATTTCTCCCTCCCTATCCGGTGCCGATCGGTCCCTTTTGAGAAAAGGTCTTTCTCCACTACATTCTGGGTGGCGATCCCAGCGTGGTCCGTTCCCGGTTGCCACAGCACATTGAATCCCTTCATCCTTTTGTATCTACAGAGTATATCCTGAAGGGTATTATTAAGGGCATGGCCCATGTGGAGGGACCCGGTTACATTCGGCGGGGGAATAACTATACAGAATGGCCTTTTATCGGATCGATCCGCGGCCTTGAAAAGACCGTTATCCTCCCAATATCGGTACCATTTATCCTCCACATCTCTTGGTTCATAACCCTTTGGTATCGTCTCCTTATTCATTCCTTAAAACTCCCGATTATATCCAAAACCGTGTATGATCGTGTAAGCCCGGCTGGGATGATATTTTATTTCACTCCATATTTAAGAAAAAAGGGGTTGCGCCACCGGCAAACCCCCTGTTTAACATGAATCCTTATGATTTAAAGATCATGTCCCGTCTTATTTTTATGCCGAACCGGATTCAAGACTCTGCTTCAGGGCATCAATGGCCTCCGTTATCACTCTCTCGGCCACACTTGCCATGGTTTCCCTTGCCACTCTCTCTACCACATCCTCAACAACCCGGGCCACAATTGCCTCAATTTTTTCTTCCGATATACCGATCGTCCCTTCAGGAGAAAGCTTGACAGGTAACTCTTCTTCTTTCAATGTTCCGGCCTCAATTTGTGGCTCCGGTTCCTCCAGACCTTCTTCCTCGGTCACTTCCTCAAGGGATTCCTCGACCGAACCTTCGGGAGCGATGTCCAATTCCTCGTCGATCCCCTCTTCCAGTATCTTATCGAGATCATCTCCGGCCATTTCTTCTTCAATCGATCCCTCATCCTTCTCGGAGGCTTGTTCCAGACCGAGTTCCGATTCCAGTGAAATATCTGAGAAATCCAGGTCTTCTTCCAATTGATCAAGGGCCTCTTCTCCATCCAGACTCACTTCATCGCCGGACATCGCCTCTCCAGTGACTGCCAGGTCAGCCAGATCCTCGATCAGCTGGTCCTCCTCCTCAAAATCCTTCTCACCCTTTTCAACAAGCTCAGTCAGCTCGATGATCTCTTCCTCGTCAGAACCCTCATCCTCAAGGTCCTGAGCTATCTCATCCGATGTAAGATCATCCAGATTCAGGTCAAACAATTCCTCTTCGCTGTCTGTTTCCCCTTCCAACAATTCTTCATCCTTTTCCATTGTTGGCTCCCTCTGAGAGGTTGATATCAATTCCCATATATGACATTTTTGATAACATAAAGGCAAGTAAGTGTCAAGGCGTTTTCAAAACGTTTTCAGGATATTAGAAGCTATTTATGCTCAAAATACCGATAATAATCACCAGAAATCAGACCTAGTCATTATTGGCACAGCTGAAAAATGGAATTATCTTCTTCGCTGGATAGATAGAGAGTGCAAATAATCCACGGCTATAGGACATGGCCTTTCTTTAGCGCTCTGGTGGTTTACTGAAAGAATGGGGTGCTGGGCATAGGCCGTAAGGCTCAAGAAGGGAAGAAAGGGTGGGGCGGGAATTGACCGCCCCTGAAAAAATTGTTATAAGGACATTTATGGGCGATTAGCTCAGTTGGATAGAGCGTTGGTCTCCGGAACCAGAGGTCGCG
>CAZGIZ010000193.1:0-7695 GCA_964526655.1 uncultured Desulfobacteraceae bacterium
ACTCCCTTTTGAAGTGAAGGGCCATAGCACCCCTTACGGCCGTCATATCCACGGGTTTATCAAGGAGTTTTGACATGGAGGTCATGCGCACACCGTTCATCCCGCAGGGGTTGATGAACTCAAAGTGTGAAAGGTCAGGGTCACAGTTGAGGGCCATGCCGTGAAAGGATACGCCCCTTCGAACGGCCACCCCGATAGAGGCAATTTTCTCCCTCCCAACCCAAACTCCCCTGCTCCCTTCTATTCGACCTGCGGCAATTCCGAAGTCGGAGAGGGTATTGAGGGCAACCTGTTCCAAACCATAGACCAGTTTGCCTACATCCAGTGACATGGCGCCAAGGTTGAAAACAGGATAGGCCACGAGCTGGCCCGGTCCATGGTAGGTTATGAGCCCGCCCCGTTCAACCCGGTGGACAGATATACCCTTTGAGACGAGGAGATCTCGAGGCACCAGGATATCGGAAGGCTCGGCACGGCGGCCCATGGTTAAGACGGGTTCATGTTCCGTTATTATTAAGACCTCAGGCCTTGTGGAGCGGCTTTTAATAACGACCAGCTCACGCATAAGGACCAGTGCATCATCGTAGGCCAGTTTTTCGAGATTCAAAAATTGGGTCTTAAACATTATTTATGATAACCCGAATTCCTTCATTTTACGATACAGGGTGCTTCTCGCTATCTTGAGTTCCCTGGCGGCCATGGACATGTTGCCGTCGCACCGGTTAAGGGTTGCCTCGATCATCCCCTTGAATCCCTGGCGGAGAGACATTGCACCCTGCTCCATGTCGCCACTCTTTTTTAACGTCCTTTCCGGCAGATGGATTTTTCGTATAACACTGCCCTGGGAGATGATCAGGGCGCGTTCTATGCAGTTTTCCAGTTCGCGAATATTCCCCGGCCAGTGATATCTCTTCAAGACCTCAAAAACCTTGTCCGATATCCTGGGTTTTTTAATCCCCATTTCCTGGCACTGTCTCTGCATTATATGATCAATAAGGAGCTCAAGGTCATCCATCCTGTCTCTCAGGGGGGGAATGGCAATCTCTACAACCCCGATTCGATAGTAGAGATCCTCACGAAAGGTGGCGTTTTCCACTTCTCTTATCATCTCGGTATTGCTGGCGGAGATGACCCGCACGTCAACGGGTATGGTCCGGTTATCCCCCAACCGCATAATCTCGTTTTGCTGAAGGACACGCAGCAATTTGGTCTGTAGATCCAGGGGGAGGCCATTGACGTCGTCCAAAAACAGGGTGCCTTTATTGGCGAGCTCGAACTTGCCCATCTGCCCGTCACGGCGGGCCCCTGTGAAGGCACCCCCGCGGGACCCGAAAAGCTCTGACTCGATCAGATTCCTGGGTATGGCGCCGCAGGAGACGGCAACAAAGGGCTCATTTCTCCGGCTGCTAAAATTATGGATCGCCTGGGCGAAAAGCTCCTTGCCCGTGCCGCTTTCGCCTATGAGCAGGACCCTCGAATTTGTCTTTGCCGCGATCTTGGCGAGTTCAATCCGTCCCTGTAACGCGGGGTTATTTCCTTTTATGTCCTTGAAATCGTATTTGGCGTAGTTGCCCCCGATCCTCTTTGCTATGTTGATGACCTGCCTCTTTTCGGCCATGGTGATAATGGCGCCCAGGATGTGGCCCGATGCGTTCCTGACAGGATCCACTGAGCAGATGTAACTCCTGTGGCCGGCCGGGCTGTTAAAACCGATCTCCCTTCCCCTGAAATATTTCCTGGTCTCCAGGGCCCGGATCAGGGCCTCTTCGGGCCTTACCGCCTGATTAAGGTGGAGGCCTGTCGCAAGACCCTTGTTCAGGCCCAGCATTTCCGCTGCCGTACTGTTATGCCGGATAATTTTCAGATCCTTATCCACAGCGATCACACCGTCTGTGAATGCATTGAAGATCAGGGTAAGCATTGAGTTGAGTTGTTGCTTTTCCTCAATGAGATCCCTTTCCCGGAGCTGGCTTTCAATGGTTTCGGCGGCAGCCGTAACCAGGGCGAGGGTATGCTGGTGCCGGCCCACGGACCGGCCGGAAAGGGTGATGGCGCCCGTGATCTTCCCTTCGCTGTTATGGATCGGGGCCGAGGAACAGGTCCAGGGATGGTGATGTATATTGTAGTGCTCCGCGCCCGTGATCTGGATCGGTTTTTCTTCTTCGAGGCACACGCCAATGGCGTTTGTCCCTGCGTGCTCAATAGTCCGCAGGCAGCCGGGGAGGTAATAATTCTGCTCGGCCATTTTAAAGATTTCCCTGTCGCCACGAACCAGTAACACGTAACCATCATTGTTGCTTAATGTCACTATAAAGCCTGTATCTCTGACAGATATCTCCACCATCTGCATTACTGGCCTTGATACTTCAATGAGATCCCTGTGTTTTTTAATCAGGTTGAGAAGCCCGGTCTTTGAAAGGGTAAGGGGCGAATTATTACTGAGGGGATCCAGCCCGATCTCCCTGCACTTCAGCCATGACTTAAGGATCTCGGGCCTGACCCTGTGTCCCGGAGGAAGGCCCTTGAGTACAACGTTTTCCCACGCGTTCCGGATATTCTCATCAGGGGAAGGTGGGATCATCATTGGACGGATGTTCATCTTTTTGGATACCAAGATATGTTCTCCTGTTTAATGTTTTAATTGCTTTCAAATCTCAGGGGTTTAGCAATCTCTTTTGTCGGTTCAAGGTTCAGGGTTTTTTCCCCTTAGACCCTACACCTTATACCTTATCCCTAATACCTTTTACCTCAACGGCACGCTCGTATAACTGGTCCGCCTGATAAGAGCTCCTCACATAGGGACCGCTGGCTACCCCAAGGAATCCGCGCCTTATGGCCTCTTCCTTATACTCTTCAAATTCATCGGGCGGGATATACCGGATAACCGGATGGTGTCTTTTAGAAGGGGCCAGATACTGGCCCAGGGTGAGTAAATGACATCCGGCAGCCCGGAGATCATCCATGACCCCTAAAATCTCCTCCCTTGTTTCACCCAGGCCTAACATCATGCCGGATTTAATCACAAGGGGGGGCATATATCCCGCGGCCCTCGACAAGAGCTCAATGGACCGTCGATAGACGGCCTTCGGCCGAACCTGGGGATAGAGCCTGGGAACAGTTTCAACATTGTGGTTTAATACATCGGGTCTGATCGCAAGGACCCTTTTCAGGGCGCTCCAATTTCCGGCCAAATCCGAAATGAGGACCTCCACGACAACATCCTGACACCCTCTTTTAATGATTTCTATTGTCCTGGAGACATGTCCCGCGCCGCCATCGGGAAGATCGTCCCGTGTTACCATGGTCAGGACGCAGTAGTTCAATCCTAAAATAGACACGACCTCTGCCGTCCTTTCCGGTTCCCCTGTGTCCGGGGGCATAACCCCCGTCTTATCCACGGCGCAGAATGTACAGTGCCGCGTACATCCGGGGCCCAGAAGGAGAAAGGTGGCAGTCCCCCGGCCGTAGCATTCCATCTGATTGGGGCAATGGGCCTCTTCGCATACCGTATGGAGGTAGTGATTTTTTATGGATGCGGCGACGGATGCGCCTTGCCCGGCCGCTGAAAGTCTTCGAGTGAGCCATGGAGGTTTTTGCGTTATTCTTTTTTCATCCATTTTTCCATTCCGGTCTGCATAATTGGCCCTGAAACAGCCTCAATTTACGTTTCAGACCCCTGAATGTCAATTATTACCTTGGGTGTGGATCAGGATTTGAGGGCTATTCATTGTACTAATTTGGTACAAGTGTTCTGACGGCCCTGAAAAAGAGTGATCCGGTTATCCTTTCCATATAAAAAATAATGGGATTTTGTTGACAATTCAAAAGACTTATGGCATTCAGCGTAATCAGGATTAACCTGTTTTCACGTCTTTCATGCAGATACGCTTCTTGGATGCCTCAAGACGCGCTGTTTGATATACTCATCCTTTATTTGTCTGATAAAAGACCATTAACAGGGGTGGAGACCCCTTTATTTTAAAGGTTTTTCACAGTTACCTGCGAAACAGATATCATGATTAAATGGGCTGTTTCCTCCGAGAATTGGTTCATCAAAAGACATATGTCCTTTTTCGAGACACCTCTAAAAGCGAAATGACCACAAAGTCATATCAATAGGGCGGGAATATCATAATTATTTCAATATAATACGTTGAAGGTCAAGAAATCCGGAGTCGTGGCATTCTATTTGCTTTGAAAAACCTTGGATTAAACGGTTCACGGTTCCAGGTTCAAAAGTTGTATACGTTAAGGAAGAATCCTCAGGCATAGGGAGGTTTTCATGGAATTGAAAAGGGATTTGGCACTTCACTTCCTAAGGAAGATGCTGGAGATCAGGTTTTTTGAAGAAAAGATTGTTGATCAGTACGCCCGGGGCGCCGTTCCCGGACTGGCCCACCTCTATATCGGGGAGGAGGCCGTGGCAGTGGGCGCCTGCGCCAACCTGAAAAAGGACGACATGATCACGAGCACCCATCGTGGTCATGGCCATTGCATTGCCAAGGGCGCTGATATTAATCGCATGATGGCCGAGCTCTTCGGCAAAAAAGACGGCTATTGCAAGGGCAAAGGGGGCTCCATGCACATAGCCGATATGGAAATCGGCATGCTCGGGGCCATGGGGATTGTGGGCAGCGGCGGTCCCATCGCCGTTGGCGCCGCCCTGGCCGCAAAAAAGAGGAAAACTGGTCAGGCCGTTGTGTGCTTTTTCGGAGACGCGGCCACCAACACTGGGGCCTTTCATGAAAGCGCCAATTTTGCCTCTCTCTATAAACTGCCCGTGGTGTTTGTCTGCGAGAATAACCTTTACGGAATCTCCGTTTCCATGACCCGGCACACGAGGGTGAAGCATATCGCGGACCGCGCCGCAGGGTATGCCATGCCCGCCGTAAAGGTGGACGGCAACGATGTGGTGAAGGTGTACGAAACGGTGGGCAAGGCCGTGGAGTCGGCCCGCAAGGGCAATGGGCCGACCCTTGTGGAATGCAAGACCTACCGCTTCAGGGGGCATTTTGAAGGGGACCCAAATCTTGGTGAGCGGTACAGGACAAAAAAGGAGATGGAGCAGTGGAAGGCCAAGTGTCCCATAAAGAGGCATAAGAGCAGGATACTCAAGGGAAAGCTGGCCACCAGGAAGGAGATTGAAACCCTGGAGAAGGAGGCTCGCCAGAAGATAGAAGACGCCATGTCCTATGCTGAAAGGTCGCCCTTCCCGGCAGGTGAAGAGACACTGGAAGATGTTTTTAAATGATTGAATAGGAGAAAAACATGCGAGAGATAATATTCAGGGAGGCCATAGATGAATCTCTGAGGCAGAATCTGGAAATGGATGAAAGGGTCTTCGTGATGGGGGAGGACGTTGGCCTTTTCGGGGGCATGTTCCAGGTCACGGCAGGTCTGGCCAGGGATTTCGGACTGGAGAGGGTAATGGATACGCCCATTTCAGAATCCGCGATCGTTGGCGGCGGCATCGGATCCGCCATAAACGGCATGCGGCCCGTGGTCGAGATCATGAACAATGATTTTCTCTTTGTGTGCATGGACCAGGTGGCAAATCAGGCCGCCAAGATGCATTACATGTTCGGCGGGCAGGTCAGTATCCCCCTGGTCATAAGGACTTCAAGCGGGGGAGGAAGAGGCGCGGCCGCCCATCATTCCCAGTCCCTCCATGCACTTTTTATGCACATCCCGGGATTGAAGATAGCCGTTCCCTCCACACCCTTCGACGCAAAGGGCCTGCTTAACACGGCCATAAAAGATGACAATCCCGTCCTGTTTTTTGAAGACAAGATGCTTTACAATACCAAGGGACCGGTCCCGGAAGAATATTACACCATACCCTTCGGCCAGGCCGAGATCAGACGGCAGGGCAAGGACCTGACCATTGTGGCCACCTTCAGGATGGTTCAAAAGGCCCTCAACGTGGCGGGTGATCTTCAAAAAGAGGGCATTGACATTGAAGTGATTGACCCGAGGACACTCTGCCCCCTTGATAAAGAGACAATCATAGAATCAACAAAAAGGACCGGGAGGCTGATCACCGTGGATGAGGGCAATAAATCCAACGGTTTTGGGAGTGAGATCTCCGCCATCATAAGCGAAGAGGCCATCGAGTATCTCCAGGCCCCCATCATCAGGGTTGCAGCGCCCATGACCCCGGTCCCCTATGGCCCGACCCTTGAAAAATTTTACATACCGGATGAAGGGAATATAAAAGACGCTGTCGAAAGGGTTATGGCCTATAGGTAATGGGTTGATGGAAGCTCATGGGATTCATAAGGTGGCGCAAGGCACAGGGCGTAAGGCGCAGGGAAAGAATTAGCGCGATAATTCGGAATATACGAAAGGAATATCATGGCAGTAGAAGTTGTAATGCCCGCCCTTGGACTTACCGTTGAAAAGGGAACAATCATCCAATGGCTCAAGAAGGAAGGAGACTTTGTTAACAAGGGAGAGTCCCTGTTCGAGGTGGAGGCCGATAAGGTGACCACGGAAGTGGAGTCGCCTGCCAGCGGAATCCTTTCCAAGATAATCATCCCGACGGATATGGAAGTGCCCATTCTGACCGTGGTGGGAATCATAACGGAAAAGGGCGAAGAACTTCCGGCGAAATATTCAGGAGATGCGGCGGCCTTCACTGAGACAGCCGCAACAGGCATGGCAATGGAGGCCGGACCTTCGGGACCTTCACCCGTGCAATCAATGGGTGTCGCGGAAAGGGGCGGTCCTATCCGGGCCGTGCCTGCGGCCCGGAAGCTTGCCAGGGAAAAGGGGATTGACCTGCATGGCATTTCAGGCACGGGTCCTGAGGGTACTATCCTGATCCGGGATGTTGAAATGGCCGCGACGCCTCCTCCAGTGTCGCAGGTCAGGGCCACTCCCTTGGCCCGGAAGATTGCCGAGACAGAGGGTGTTCCCCTGGATGAGATAAGGGGAACCGGGGTTCAGGGAAGGATCATGCGGGCCGATGTGGATCGGGCAATACAGGAACCAACGGCCCCAAGGCCAGGGCAGGTGATTCCCATGAGCCCCATGCGCCGGGTGATCGCACGTCGGATGTCCGAGAGCGCCTTTACGGCCCCCCACATTCATTTTTTCACGGATGTATGGATGGACCCGCTTCTGGATTTCAGGCGGGAGATCACGCCGGACCTGGAGAAGAGACTGGATCTGCGGCCATCTGTCAACGATTTCCTGATCAAGGCGGTTGCCCTGAACCTCCGGGAATTTCCCATACTCAACGCCCTCATTAAGGATCAGGAAATCCATATCCTGCCTCATATCCATGTCGCCCTGGCCGTTGCATTGCCCGACGGCCTTATTGTCCCGGCCGTCGCCAATGCCGATAGGGTGGGCCTCGCAGAAATTATCCGGCAGAGGAAGGACCTGGTGCAGCGGGCCCTTGATGGAAAATTGACCCGCGATGAACTGGAACGGGGAACCTTTACTATTTCGAGCCTCGCACAATACGATATTACCCATTTTACCGCAATCTTAAATCCGCCCCAGAGCGGTATCCTTACGGTGGCAAGGACCAGGGAAATCCTCGCCATGGTGGATGGAGAAGTCAAAGTAAAGAAGATTTCCACCTTCGGCCTTGCCGTGGATCACAGGATCATCGACGGGGCCGTGGCAGCAGATTTTCTCCAGAACCTCAAGTGGAAACTGGAGCGACCTATAATCACTTTTCTTAAT
>CAZGIZ010000194.1:0-7622 GCA_964526655.1 uncultured Desulfobacteraceae bacterium
TTGATTTTCTATGCGGCGACTTTCACTGGAAAAAACTCTGGCACCTGGACCCGGAGCCGCTCTATAAAATCCTTTCTCCCTCACTGAGATGCCTTGAAGACCTCGACAATGCCCTGCCCTATGAAGACTACGGCCTGGTTAACGAGGGCTGGTCCAATGCATGATTTAAAAGGAGATATGTCCTCTGGCGACGGGCCTGTGATTGTGGTTGGCACAACACCGGACTATGTGGAGAGGATATGCTCGGAATATCAAGGATCCGTGTTTTTTACCCTCGACGAGAGATTCAGGGGCGACCCTCTCCTCAAAGAGATCGACCCTTCAATCCTCTTTTTCGCCCCTCTTGAGGAGGGGGAAGGGATATTCGGCCCCATGGAGGGGTATCTCATGGCCAAAAGGCTCTCTCCAAAAGGTGTCGCCTGCTTCGACTGCGAGAACCTCGTCCTTACAAGCCTTTTGGCCGCGCGATTGGGGCTGCCCTTTCCTCCCGTGGAGGCAGTCCTCAGTACGAGAAATAAACTGGAGACCAGGAGGAAACTGGGGGAGGCGGGGCTGGGCGCGGTCCGGGCAATACCCGCATCAGGTCTGGAAGAGACCCTGGGATTTTTTCGGGATATAGGGAAAGAGATCGTCATGAAACCGCTCACGGGCAGCGGTTCCGAACTCCTGTTTCGCTGTGGGAGCGAGAGGGAGGTCAGGGATTCCGTCCGGATCCTGGAGGAAGAACTCCCCCTGCGGAGATCGAATCAATTATTTCGCATTGCCCCTAAGAACACCTCCCCGGCCCTCTACCCGGATCCATGCAGCACCTGGATCGCTGAGGAATATGTGTCCGGGCCCGAATACAGTTGTGACTTCGTGCTTAATAAGGATCAAGTGACAATCATTCGGGAAACAGGAAAGCTGGAGGCCGCGGATCAGACCTTCGGGTCGGTGCTCGCTTACACGTGCCCACCCTCCTATCCGGAAGGTTTTTCAATTGATGGCCTCTCCGGGGTCCTGAAGGATGCATGCTTGGCCCTCGGGTTTTCAATGGGTTATTTCATGGTGGATTTCATCGTGCATGAAGGTCAACCCTTTATCATCGAGATATCTCCAAGGCCCGGAGGGGACTCGATCCCCGATCTCGTGAAAACGGCCGTGGGACGCGACACTATCGGTCTATACCTGGACATGGCGGGCGGAAGGCCTTTTCATCGTGATAATGGCTGTCCGATCCGCCGTTCCGGAAGTCTGAATCTCTATGGTCCTCGTGAGGGAATCATCACCCTTCTCGACACCTCTGAGATGGAAAAACAGGGATGGGTCAGAAAAATTTTTCTCAAGAAAAGAGTTGGGGACAGGATAGGCCTTCCCCCTCGTGATTACGAAAACAGGCTATTAGGGTACTGCATCGTATCTTTGGATGAGCCCGGTGATCTGATCGACATGCATCAGGCCCTTCTGAACCTAATGAAAATCTCCGTTGCGAATTAAGAAACGTGTTCTCTCGATCGCCCCTTTATCAGCGTCTTATGAGTATCTTTAGCAGCAGTGACAGACTCCTTCCCGCAAGCGACCTCCAAAAATATCTGAACAGGCTTCTGCTGAAAAGAGAGACTTTTCTTTTAAGCGCCGCTCGATTCGGAACCCCCCAGTACTTCTTTGACGAGCCGTCTCTCGAAGGGAATATTATCCGGTTCAAGGAGGCATTTTCGAGATATCTCAAGAAGTACAGGATCTTTTATGCCATGAAGAGCAACTCCTTCCCGGGGATCTTGAAAAGTGTGGTTTCAGATGGTTTGGGGGTTGACGTGTCGAGCGGGCTTGAACTGTCCAGGGCCCTGGCCGGCGGCTTTAACGAGATCGTCTTCAGCGGACCTGGCAAGAGGGACGAGGAGATCCGCGCGGCCGTTGACAACAGGGAGAAGGTAACCCTGTTGATGGACAGCTTTGGGGAACTTGACAGGACGACGCGAATTCTAAGAGGCTATGTCATAGGCGACGTTCCTCTGAAAGCAGGAATACGGCTTCAGCACCAGAATGGCTGGACAAAGTTCGGCATTCCCATAGAGGATCTCGAAGATTTTTTCAAGAAGGGGTCCGGTGTAAAAGGTCTGGAACTTTGCGGCATCCAGTTCCATACGAGCTGGAACCTTGCACCTGCCGCCCAGATAGAGATGATTAAAAGGATCGGGACCTATTTGAGAAAAGTCATGCCGTCCTATTCATCGGAGGCCCTGAAATTTCTGGATATCGGGGGCGGTTTCTGGCCCGAAGAGGGTGAGTGGCTTAACCCGGAGAACAGCACCAGGGGCAGGATAAGGGAAATCCTGACACGGGCCGGTCGATCAAGACGGCGGCACTATTACCGTAAGGGAAACCGGATCGGGTTTTTTGCGAATCAGATAGCCCGGGCCATAAACGAACAGGGTCCTCCCATAAGCAACCTGGAGATCTGGATGGAGCCGGGGAGGTGGATCTCCAACCCTTCCATGCATATCCTTCTTGAAGTTGTCGATAAAAAAGATCAATGGACCGTGATCACTGACGGGGGGACAAATCTCTTGGGCTGGGAAAGGCCCTTGACCGAGTTTATACCTGTTATCAACCTTACAAATTGTTCCCTTGAGGAGCGTCCCATAAGGATATTCGGGTCCCTTTGCACGCCGCATGATGTCTGGGGGCATTCTGTCTTTGGAAGCCACCTCGAGAAAGGTGATATACTCCTGATTCCGGATCAGGGGGCATATACCTATTCGCTCAGGCAGACATTCATAAAGCCGGTGGCCAGGGTCATCAGGTACGACGGTAAGGAGATAGAGGAGGTGAAAGGAGAGGAGCGCGTGTTATGAAAGACAAAACCCTTAGCTGTATTCAATGTGATAGCATCTTTACCCTGACGGTCGATGAACAGAAGAGACTTCTTGACAGGGGCTTCAGCCTGCCGAGGCGATGTCCGGAATGCCGCCGGAAAAAATCCAAGGCCCGTGAGAGTGACGAGAGGTGGAAAAACAAGGGAAAAAGGAGGGAACTAAGGCGAAGGGAAGATGACGATTATGATGAGAGTTGAAGAGTCCGGGGTATTGATTTCCTTGACATAGGCGGATTGCTGTTTAAATTTAAAATTTAGGGTCTGTCCTGGGAGATCGTCATGAACGGCAAGACAACAAAGAAGTGAGCGTGGCGAGACTTTTTGGAGTCAGCCCGGGACGGGACAGCTAAAGGATATTTGCAAGGGTTTATCACCATGAAATTCCTGGAAAAGGATAAGAAATATTACCTGACCGTAGAGGTTCCGGGGATGAGAAGAGAGGATATTTCAGTCCATATAGAAAATGACCACCTGGTAATCAGCGGCAGGGAAAATTCTTTGGAAGAGGAAGCGGGAGCCGGTCCGGTGAAGGAACCTTCAACTGACTCCTTTGCCCACTGCTTGCGCCTTCCCCGGGACGCGGACCAGGAGAAGATGGAGGTATCCTTTGAGAACGGGGTAATGAATATTATGTTGCCCTGTAAAGATGTACAGAAAATAAAGAATGCTGCCGTAAACGAATAAGTATTTATTTCAATTCAATCAAATTCGCATACCCACCGACCAGTGATCCGGCGTTTTATCATGGCTTCCGCGACATTGTTTATCTCTTCGAGCCTGAATCTTCTTGTAACCAGTTTTTCAAGCCCGAGATCTCCTTTCATAGCCAGGTCCACCAGCCTCGGGATATCGAGACGGGTGGAAATGCTCCCATACAGGCCCCCGAGGATGGACAATTGATGGAAGGGCAACCGGTAAAGGGGTAGATTCGTGGTATCGTCCTGTGGGGTGACCCCGATGATAACAAGTTTTCCCGCCTTGCCCGTGGACCAGTAGGCCTGTATGATGGCCCCGGGATCACCGATGGCCTCGAATACTATATCCGCGCCCTTTCCGATAATCTCTTTGATCAGGGGGACAGGATCTTCTCTGGAGCTATTTATGAAGTGCGTGGCCCCGAAATCCCTGGCCAGATCCTCTCTGTCCCCCTCCAGGTCCACGGCGATCACGGGATTGGCCTGCCTGAGGGAGGCAGCCCGTATAACATTCAGGCCGACACCGCCTGCACCGTAAACGGCCACTGAGTCGCCGGGAAGGACCTTGGCTATGTTGGACACAGTCCCCCATCCGGTCGGCACGCAGCAGGCCATGAGACAGGCCTGATCAAGGGGCATCTCCCGTACCAGGGGAATGACCCCCTCCTCGGGCATTACTCCATGGCTGGCAAACCCCGAGACATAGAGTCCGTGCCTGATTTCTTGCCCCTTTTCATCCCTGAGTCTGGAGGTCCCGTCCAGCATGGTGCCGTTGATAAATGAATCCATGTAACCGGAGCATAAATTACCCATGCCCCTTAAGCACTCCGGGCATTTTCCGCAGGAGACAATGAAGTTGGAGACCACGTGATCTCCCTTTTTAACCCTGCTGACACCGGGACCAACCTCCTCAACGATACCCGCCGTCTCATGACCTATGACCATGGGAAGGCCCACATGCAGTTCTCCAAGCATCTGATGGAGATCCGTGTGGCAGAAACCCGTAAAGAGGTGTCTGATAAGGACCTCTTTTTCCCTTGGGGGGTCGAGTTCCAGTTCCTCGATACTCAACGGCTCATTAAATCTCCTTAACACGGCAGCCCTTATTTTCATGATTTTATCGCCCTATTTTGCAAAATTATTGGAGGACTGGCTCTCAGGTGAGTCACTGTCGCTATCCCGGCTACCAACGTCCTGGTTTATGGGGAACTCTATTCTCATCTTTATTTTATTCCCCTCTTCCTTGATAAGATCCACAATCCCTCCATGGCGATGGATAATGATCTTTGAAAAGGGTAGGTCGTTAACTGTCCATTCCTTGACATCTTCAATGTGAGGGAAAAAGAACTTTTCCAGGTCGTCCGGTGAAAGCCTTTCCAGACGGTGACCTATTAAAACGACGATAACCTCATCCTCCCTGGCCGTGGAGATGGAGATCTCCTCTCCCTTGGGCGCGGAAATGATCGCGTGTTTTAATATATTTTCAAATGCCTGGCTCAGCCTCTCCTCATCGGCCTTTATACTCGGAAGATCCGGTTCAAAAGACTCGATTACACTGATATCCCTGGAATCAAGGAGCCCCTTAAGCGCCAGGATCCATTTCTTCAGGAGGGCGTTAAGGTCCACATCCGAGAGGACAAGGTCGAAGGGCTTGATGGAAGAGAGCAGTATCTTGAGGAATTTCTCTAATTTTGCCACTTCCTCAAGGATGATGCCAGCCATTTTCTTGTTGGGGTCATCATCCTTCAGGGATTCGTTGAGCCTCCGCGCGAAACCGCCGGCCGTGCTCAGGGGGTTCCTGATTTCGTGGGCCATACGCGCGGATATCTCTCCAAGGGTCCTCATCTCTTCTGTCTGAAGGGCCCTTTCCTGCAATTTTTTCAATTCCGTGATGTCCATCATGATTCCGTCAACCCACATAACGCGGCCTGAATTATCTCTGCCCGGGATCGCGTGGGTGATAAAGTTCAGGATGCGCCCGTCCTTGGCCCTTACCTTTGTCTCGACCCTGCAGGCTTCACCCTCCTGGAAGCACCTCCTGTTTACGGAGTTATAGGTGTTGATATCCTCTCTGGACATCTTGTCCTTCCAGAACATCTTGTCGCCGACAGCCTCCTCGATCGTATAGCCGAGCCTCTCCGTCATATAGGAGTTGACAAATTCGGTTGTGCCGTCTCTGAGCACCCTGAAGACTATCAGGGGCACGTTTTCAACCAGGGTCCTATACTTGTCTTCCGAGGCCACGAGATCGGCCGTCCTCTCCTGGACCCTTTTTTCGAGGGTCCTGGCGTAAGTCTCGATCTCTATCCTCCTTTTTTTCAATGCCTCCAGCATGGTATTGAGGGCCTGGGTAAGTGATCCGATCTCATCACCGGGTCTGGGAGCGATGCGGCTTTCCCTTTTCCCCAGGGCAATATCCTGGGCCTCGCCGACGATCTCTTTTAAGGGCCTTATAAAGAGGGCGATCACGAGATAGGTGAGAATAAAGGAGATGGTAATTCCCAGGATGCCCACGAGCAGCATCAGGTTTCTCGATGCCGCCAGCTTTTTACTGATATCGGACCGATCCACACTCAGACCCAGTATGGCCGCGTCAGAGCCTGAATAATCTTTGACCGGTCCGAAGAGGAAAGATCGGTCAGGGAAGCGATCCGGCGCTATCAGGATAGTCGTGGAATCCCTGTTAAGGTCGTGAAAATTGATAGTGGCCGGAAAAAGGTCCCTGTTCCTGGAGGACATTGCCATTAACCGGAAATCTCCAGGGCCCTCGATTTCATAGAGGGCAATATCCACATTCCAACTCCTTCCGATATCCTCCAGAAAGGCCCTCCCAAGGGAGTGTCCTATTTCCACGCTCCCAACAATCTTTCCCCTGAAAAACACCGGAACCACCCCCCTGATTCCGAATCCGGTCGCCCCTCTCTCAATGCCTGAAGAAGATTCTCCCCTGGTCAGTGCCTTTACTACCATTTTTCGAGAATCACTCAAATCATCGCCGAATTTTTCGGGTTCATGGAGTCTGAGGAAGGATGTGGCAGGGGGTATGTGGAAGTGGAATTGCACAATATCAAAGTCATGCTTTAATTTTATGAAGGTCGGAGTCAGGAAGCGGGCGAGGGCCTCCCGGTCCCTGTCGGCTAACAGTCTCTCTACTTCAGGATTCTCAGCGACTATGGTGGCCATGGCAAGGGATTGTCTCCCCTGCTGATTCACCCTTTCCAGGAAATGCAGGTAATGAAAAAGTATCTTGTCCTTTTCCTCATTTTTTATCAGGTTTTGCTGAGAGGTAAGACCGATGAGGGTCAGCATGCTGGTTCCCAAAAAAGCGAAGAACAGAAAAGGGATCAGCAATTTCCACTTGAGGCTAATTCCTTGGAATCGATCAATAATTGTTGAAAGGCTAATCATGAGTTCCTATATGAAGACGCAGGCTCCATCCCTGATCCGCTGAACAGCCGGAAAAAATCCAGACAGATACTACTGAGTATAGTCAAGGACCCTTTATATGCAAGTATTTTAATAAAAACCGCCTGTTTTAACCGGGTTCAGAACAATGCCGGTCAAGAATTCTATTTTTTTTGATAGAAACATAGCACTGCATCCCCTCATCAGAAAAAGTAGATTTACACTGAACACGCGCCTGGAGAGAAAAAAACAGGTAGAACAGGAGATAAAAAATTTATCCCGCAGTACTTTTATATTTGGCGTATATGTCGTGAATTCTCCTTTTAAGGGCCTTTATCTTTTTTGAGTCCTCAGCCGAGGCCCAGGCCGGCTCGCTGATGGAAAAGAGAGAATTAGACAGCTCATCGATTACATGCTCGGTTGCCTCACACCACTCTGAAGTGCATGCGTCGGACATCTTGGCCGCCTCATCGATGTCCTGCTCCAGCATGTTCAGGCCCTTTTCCATGTTGTTGATAAACACCCTCCACCCTTCGATCATTTCGGATTGAATTTCTTCTTTTCTTGGCATTGACATGATAAACACCTCCTTTCATGAATAAATATTGATCAAAATCAGCTTTGTCCGGTTAGGATATTGCATAGTAAAATTTATCGATTGTAAAGGG
>CAZGIZ010000195.1:0-7617 GCA_964526655.1 uncultured Desulfobacteraceae bacterium
TTGCCGCCATCGGCCTCAGCCTCATCTTCGGCTGCATGGAGATCGTCTTTATTGCCCAGGGCGCGGTCATGATATTGGCCGCCTACTGCGTGTACTGGATAGTCGTCCTCTCCTCCATCGATCCCCTGTTCGGTTTTCTGTTGATTCTCCCTATATTCATAGCTTTCGGGTGGGCGATGTACATGGGGCTCTTCAGGTGGGTCGCAAAGGCGGGTAAAAATCCTTCCCTGCTCCTGGCATTCGGGCTCATGGTCCTTTTTGAAAATCTCATGTCCGTAGTATGGTCCCCTGATGTTCGGACGGTCAAGACATGGTATTCCACTGCCACGCTCAGCTTCGCAGAAATAAACCTCTCTGTGACAAGGCTTATCGTGGCCGCGGTAGCCCTGATTGCAACCAGCCTGGTCTTCCTTTTCCTGAAAAAGACCATGATGGGCAAGGCTGTGCGTGCGGCATCCGAGGACATGCACGCGGCCTCCATCTTAGGGATAAGCCCTGTGGGTGTCAGCGCCGTCACCTTTGCCGTGGGCATCGCCCTGGCAGGCGTGGCCGGCACCGCGGTCTGTATCACCTATCCCTTTGATCCCTTTTTCGGATTGACTTTCAGCCTGAAGGCCCTGGTCGCTGTGGCCTTCGGCGGATTGGGAAGCGTTGCAGGGGCCCTTCTCGGGGGAGTTATTCTGGGCGTACTGGAGAGCCTGAGCTCTTATATGATCGGGGCTGGCTGGGCCGATGCCGTCGCCTACGCCGCTTTTCTCATCGTCCTGATATTCCGGCCGGAAGGAATATTAGGTACAGTGTCCACGGAAAAGGTCTAAAAGGATAATTATGAGTCCAAGGTTCCTGTTAAAACCGAAGCTGAGTTATTCCTTCCTGGGTGTTGTACTGTGCTTTTTTATTGTATACCCTCTCGTGGTGGATGCCGAGCTTTCCTATCTTGTCTATTTCCTCTACTCAACATTTATATATGTTACGCTCGCTCAGGGTTGGAACCTGGCGGCAGGATATACCGGCCAAGTCTCCCTTGGCCAGCACGCCTTTATCGGTATTGGGGCCTATATGACCGCCATAACCTGGCGCACGGGATGGACAGGATATCTCGATCCCCTCGCCATGATCATGAGCGGACTGGGCGCGGCCCTCGTCGCCATAGCAATCGGCGTGCCCCTCCTGGCGAAACTGAGGGGAGATTACTTCGCCCTCGGTACCCTCGGTCTCGGAGAGATCCTTCGCGTCATTGCCATAAATGGGGGCTCCTTGACTGAAGGAACAGCCGGTATCAGCCTGCCCTCTTCTTCATATGTTTCCATGCATTACTACTACTATATAGCGCTGCTTATCGTGGTCATAGCACAGGGCGCCCTTTTGTGGATCACACACTCACGGATCGGTCTTGCCCTGGTGGCTATCAGGGAAGACGAAACGGCCGCCGCAGCCAATGGCATCGCTATCTTGCGATACAAGATCCTCGCTTTTGCCGTGGGCGCCTTTTTCACGGGGCTCTGCGGAAGCCTGAACGCCTACTATGTGTTTCATATCAACACCACCGGGGCATTCAGTCTCAACTGGGTTATCGTGCCTATTCTTATGGCCAGCCTGGGGGGCGCAGGGACCATATGGGGGCCCGCATTCGGGGCATTTATCCTGGCAGGTGTTTACGAATTGGCCAATATCTGGATGCCTGAACTGCATCCGATCTTTTCGGGATCATTCATCGTTCTGGTAGCGTTGTTTTTGCCCGACGGCTTAATGAGCTATCTGACGGGAAGAAAAGATAGGATCCTTCAAAAATTACCCGTTTTTCACTGGATGTTTCAAAAGGCATAGTCAACGCGTAATGCAAGGCCCTTTTGAAGGGGCCTGGGGTACCAGATCCTTATCGGACTGGATAAAAAATAATTATAATATAATCGGGAGGTATATCATGGGTAAGAAATGGATGAAGTGTGGTTTTTGGTCTGTATGCTTCTGCTTTATATTTGCCTGTGTGCTGGCAAGTCCACCGGCCATGGCCAGGGACGAGATCCTCATAGGCACGCACAATCCCTTGAGCGGTATAGGGGCGCTGCCGGGCGCGGAACAGAAATGGGCCTATGCACAGGCTGTAGCCGACACCAACAATGCGGGCGGCATCTTTCTGAAGGAAGAGGGCAAGAAGTTGCCAGTGAAACTCATCACCATTGATGACGAATCGGACCCCGGAAAGGCCGCCGCGGCCGTGGAGCGTCTTATCAAGCGAAACAAGGTCGATCTCCTGTTGAGCGGCCAGGTGGGGGCCATGGGAACCCTGCCGGGAATGATCACGGCAGAAAAGTTTAAAAAATACTATCATGGCGGTATTATATGGCCCCAGACCTTTTTGGAGCATAATTTCAAGTATTGTACTATGTATTTTTTTGATCCTGCGACCAGCGGCGATATGCCCTTTGAGGTATTCAACTCCGTGTCCGAAGATCAGCGGCCAAAAAGGCTGGCCCTTTTTATGGAAGACAGCTTCGACGGCAAGACCATGGGGGACATCTGGGCGAGCCTCGCGAAAAAATTCGGATATGAGGTAGTCCTCAGGGAGTCCATGGGTATGGGCGCCAAGGATTTTTCATCCCAGGTCATGAAGGCCAAGGCAGCGAACGTGGACGCGATCCTGAGCATGGCCAACACCCCTGAGAGCGTAACCCTCTTGCGTCAGTTGAAGGAAAACAAGGTCAACATAAAATGGTACCAGGGGTTCAAGGGAACCTGGCCCAATGAATTCTGGACCGCCCTGGGGAGCGACGCGGAAGGTGTCCTGTTAGACGGGTTCTGGTCCGAGGATAACGGCTATCCAAAATCCAAGGAGCTTGGAGAGAAATTCTATAAGGATTTCAAGTATTATTCTGTGAACGCAGGTTATTATTATGCTACGGCGGATGTCCTTTTCCAGGCCATTGCAAAGGCAGGGACACTGGATAGCCTGAAGGTCCGTCAGACCGTTATGGAAAACGAATGGGTATCTGCGAACGGCCCTGTGAAATATAACGAAAAAGCAATCGCACTGTTTCCGATGAGTGATCTCCAGTGGAGAAACGGAAAGCACGTCCTTTTGTATCCCCTGGATCGCGCAAAGGAGAAGGCCGAGGTCATGAAACCCTGGGACCAGCGCTAAAGAATAGTGCTTGGGCCCTCTAAAGACTGGCTGATGGACGTCGGCCAGCAATTTTCCGGGCTGGAACGCGCAAGTTGCGGCGTTCCAGCCCAACTTAATCCCGCACTTGCGGATTACGCAAATATCATGTATTTTTAAATAAAATCGAACAAAAGGAGGCGGTTGGATGCCATGGCAGACACCAAGGCAATAAAGTCAAAGGTGGAGGAATTGGGTGAAAGGGCCTGGGACGTGGAGGGCATCACGGCCAGGTTCAGAAAACTCCAGAAGGAGGGAATCCCGAAGAAGAGCCTAAACAGGGATGAGATACTTGCCAACAGGGAGCAGATACTGGATCGTGTCCAGCAGCGGGCCGAGGAATACAACTTCATCACCAAGAACTGCGCCCAGGGTACGGCCCTCGCGCTTATGGAAGAATTCGGCCTGGGCAACATGGAGATTATCCGGGCCCTGACCCAGTTTCCCGGCATCGGGGGCATGGGTGAGGTATGCGGGGGTATAACCGGCAGCCTTATCAACTT
This sequence comes from uncultured Desulfobacteraceae bacterium, assembly GCA_964526655.1. Classification (GTDB taxonomy): domain Bacteria; phylum Desulfobacterota; class DSM-4660; order Desulfatiglandales; family HGW-15; genus CAZGIZ01. Next base: position 3,664 of record CAZGIZ010000195.1, read on the forward strand.
TGGGCTCTATTTCGGCAGCGATGACCCTCTGGATTTTGCGGCGAACGGCCCGACAATGGTCACGGCCCAGAAATTCATGGCCTATTTTGAAGACGAAATAGGTTACATACACTGTGCCAACATACAGGAGGTCATATTCGGCCACAACATGGATCCGGGCGCGAGTGAGGAGCATATGGCCGCCTTTGCAAAGGCCAAGGGCTTTGAAAAATGCGGTGTGGCGCCGGGCATCGGGGCAAGGATAGCTGCCGGCTTTATTATCGACAGCATGAAGTGAATATGATATTTACCTCCCAACGGGTAATAATCTGTCCATCTTAAGGGTTGCGAGGCAGCGGATGTCATGCCTGAGGTAACGAGCCTGCCCCGCAAGCGGGATCTATGACAATGGGGGACCGCCGTTTCGCTCCTACAAGCCGTGGGAAATGAATCCCTGAGAGAAGGATAAAAAGGATTACCCATAGGGCATAGGAGTCTTGATTTATCGTAAGCCACTAAGAGATAAGGAGGGAGAAAATGAAAATAAAAGGTGCAGTCGTTTTCGAAAAATCAGGGAAATTCAGCATAGAGAAGCTGGAACTTAGCGACCCAAGGGAAAATGAGATCCTGGTCCGAGTGGCAGCCACTGGTATATGTCACACTGACCTTGCAGCCAGGGACCAGCATCTGCCCATACCCCTGCCGAGCGTCCTGGGACATGAAGGCGCAGGAGTTGTTGAGAAAGTGGGAGCCCGGGTCAAAAAAGTAAAGCCGGGTGACCATGTGATAATGACCTGGGGTCACTGCGGGGTCTGCCCGTCCTGTATGGAAGGCAATCAGGTTTGGTGCAGTGAGTTCTTTCCGAAAAATTTCTTCGGCGTTCGCCCGGACGGCACAACGACCATCCTAAAGGGTGATCAGCCCATCCACGGCTCCTTCTTTTGCCAGTCGTCCTTTGCCAATTACGCCCTTGGTGAGGAGTTGAGCGTCGTAAAAGTAAGAGACGATGTTCCCCTCGAGATGCTCGCCCCAATGGGTTGTGGTGTGATGACCGGAGCCGGTGCGGTCATAAACTCATTCCATTCCAGACCGGGGGCCTCCCTAGCTGTATTCGGTTCAGGCACCGTTGGAATGAGCGCTATCCTTGCAGCGGTCGTCTGTGGCTACACCACCATTATAGCAGTAGATCTCCATCCCGATCGCCTTGAAATGGCAAAGAAGCTTGGGGCAACCCACACTGTCAACGCCAAAAAAGATAATCCCGTGGAGGCTATACAGGGTATCACGGGCGGAGGCGCCGATTATAGCCTCGAGTGTGTGGGAAATGCCATTGTAATGCGGCAGGCCCATGACTCTCTGAGGATCGGTGGTGTCTGCGGCCTTGTCGGGGCCGCTCCGACCGGTATGGAGGCCGGCCTTGATATGCAGACAATGCTGAACGGACGAACCATTAAGGGGATTATCGAAGGTGACGCGGTCCCGGACCTCTTTATCCCGAAGCTGATTGAACTGTACAGCCAGAGGAGGTTTCCCTTTGACAGGCTAATCAAATATTATCCCTTTGATCATATAAATCAGGCCGTAGAAGATATGGAAAAGGGCGCGGTTATCAAACCGGTTTTAAAGTTTTAACCTTCGGATATTAGAAACGTTATCAACTTCTGAATAATATCCGCCCATCAAGATGGGCTTGGGGATTTTAAAGAAAGGCTCATGGCGTAAGGCTCAGGGCACAAGGAAAAGACCGTTTATTGCAGTCTTTTAGTTTTTCCTTGAGCCCTATGCCCTGTGCCTTGAGCCTTATTTAATCAGACGTCTATCCCAAAAAAAATGCAGATGACCCCCCGTCATCTGGAAGGTGTAAATGGGTTATCACTTCAGTCTTGCCTCCCCAAGGGCGTTGGCCCCAATAAGGGCTCCAAGGATCAGATCAGGATCTATTTCAAAATAGGAATTGTGGGTGGTAAGCCCCTCCATGCAGGCCACTTCGGCAGCCTTCATGAGATTACCGGGGGACAAGTCAATAACACCCAATTGTTTCAGGGTGAAGGGAAGGCCCACGGACTTGCAGAAATCGATTACCCTGCGGATATCCCTCTCCGGATAATTTTCCATGACGAGCTGGGCAATGGTCCCGAAGGCAACCATCTCCCCGTGCAGGGCATCTTCCGTCCCCTTAAGGGCATGAATGCCTTCATGTATCCCGTGGGCTGCAGCCAGGCCTGAACTCTCAAAGCCCAGGCCGCTCAAAAGGATGTTGGCTTCCAGTACCCTTTCAACGGCCGGGGTTACCGCGTTTTGATCCACAGCCAGCTTTGCGCTTATTCCAAATTCCATCAGGGTATCATAACAGAGTCTCGCGAGATCAAGGGCAGCCGCGGTCGATACGCCGCCCGGAAGGTTCTTGGCCCCGGACTTGGTGCAGGTAAAGGCCTCAAACCAGGTGGCCAGTGCGTCTCCCATTCCTGCAACGAAAAATCTTGTGGGGGCCTCAACCAGGACCTTTGAGTCTGCGAGGACAACATCCGGATTCCTCCTAAGCGTCAGAAACCGGTCAAGCATATGGTCCTCTCTATATTGTACGACCAGGGCGCTGCACGGCGAGTCGTTTGACGCTACGGTCGGGATTATGACGAGCGATGAGCCCAATTCATGGGACACGGCCTTTGCCGTATCGATCGCCCTGCCGCCGCCGACCCCTACGACAACGTCGGCTTCAAATCCTCGCGCCTTCTCCGATATCATGGAAACAGAGGCCCTGGTGCATTCTCCTCTGAACTCCTCGAACATGTATTTCATGGAGCTGTTGTCGAGACTCGTGGTCACCTGATCTCCCGCCACGGAGAAGGCCGTGGGGCCCCCGATTAAAAAAATCCGTGACCCCAGGTGGGAGATATATCTGCCCGTTTCCTTGAGAATCCCAGGGCCCTGAATGTAGCGGTTAGGGGCGATCATTATCTTGATCATGTCTGTATCTTCCTCGACCGGCTATCCCCTAATAAACACCGCATATGCCGTCAATGGCCATTTCCTCAATCTCTATCTCCCTGAGATCGAAAAGGGTATCATCCCTTCTCTCATCTTGAATCTCTTCCGGTTCCCTTTTTCTTTTTTGTCTTTCATCCATCCCAAAAAAACCTCCTTAAAAGGACAATGTTAAATATGTCCGTATCAGCCTCCCTGCATAGCCTGAAATACATGGATATTATCCCGATCAATCTCGTCATCCGACTTTAATATCCGGCCTTCCATGGCAACCACCGCGCCCGTGGATTCCGGGATCCCCAGAAGGACGAGGAGGTCTTTGACCTTCGTCCCTTCCCCGATTTCAACCTCAAGGCCCTCAGAATGTTGATAATCAGGGAATAGTTTGCTCAGGGTTCCATATAACTTAACCCTTTTTTTTACCATTATTTCCCTTTAAAATCCCTTTTTATAAAATCGGTCCCTAATCCCATTTGCAGACCCATCGCCCCACGATCTGACGCTTGTCCATGGCCTCATAGACATCATTTATCTCCTCTATCTTGAACATCTTAGTTATCAGCTTGCCGAGTTCAAGCTCCCCCTTCATGGCCATATCTGCCATTTTTGGAATATCCTCATGGGTGCGGATGTTGCCGTACAGGGTCCCCACAACGGATTTACAGTGGGGCGGGAAATAGGCCAGCGGCAACCCGGTCATATCCGTCTCCGGAGTAATGCCGATCTGGGTCAACTGCCCACCGATGCCCAGGGACCACACGGCCTGGACAATTGCGCCCGGATCCCCTATTGCCTCAAAACAATATTTCGCTCCTCCGCCGGTAAGCTCCTGGATTATGGGTACAGGATCTTCCTTGCTGTTGTTAATAAAATGGGTCGCGCCGAACTCTCTGGCTATGGATTCCTTGCTGCCTTCAAGATCCACGACGATGATGGGATAGGCGCTTCTCAGTTTGGCGCCACGCACCACATTGAGACCGACACCTCCCA
>CAZGIZ010000196.1:0-7612 GCA_964526655.1 uncultured Desulfobacteraceae bacterium
AAGAGTATTCCGAGAGGCACCGTTGAGTGGATGGTACCAAAGAATATCAGTGACGACAAGAATGCATCAATTGTGGTGTATTGCTTGCACGGTTCTAGGGGAGCACTTGCCACATATACACTTGTTCAGATGGGTTATAAAAATGTGAAAAATCTTGAAGGTGGCCGAGCTTCCTGGGAGAAGGCAGGCTTCCCTGCGAAGTAGCTGAAATTGTATTGACGTGATGGTCTAACGTAAAAGCAAATTTTTTGGGGCTCATTGAGGGGAGCACGCAGAGCGATCGGAGTGGCCCCCCATTTCGAAAGGAGGACATATATTATTATAACACATAGAGAGGATGATTGTTTTGTTTAAGATAATCTTTTCACTGAAGGGAGATTAAAAATGAAAAAAAAGAAGAGAAGTATAATTATTACATGTGTTTTTACCATTAGCCTCCTTACGGCGCTAATCCTACCATCTTTAGAATCAACGTCTTTCGCTGCAACCTATAATCTTTCTTTTGCCACCTTTAGACCCCCGGCAGATGCTTTTGCCAAACCCTGGCTCATACCCATGGCAAAGGAACTGGAGGAAAAAAGCAAAGGCCAGATTAAGATGACTATTCATTGGGCTCAAGCACTGGGCAAGGGTCGTGATCAGTTTAATATGGTCAAGGGCGGTGTCGCGGATATAACGGATTTTCCCGGTGTCTGGATGCCGGGTAAATTTACCCTTTCCGAAGTGAGCAGCCTGCCCCTTGCGGCCGATGAACCGCTAAACATTTTAAAAGCCATGAATATCGTGGCAAAAAAAGGGTATTTTGATAAACAGTGGGGCGAGGTGGAGGTCCTTGGCTGGCATGTCACATCCCCATTGGTCATCATCTTTAGAAAAATCAGGCCGGAAACAGTGGAAGATTTGGCCGGTCTCAAAACGAGGGGTTCCGGTGGTTATATATCAGAGTATCTTAAGGCACTGAAGATGGTTCCCGTTCAGGTCCTACCCCCTGACGCCTATATGGCCTGGCAGACAGGTGTAGTGGATGCCTGGGTCCATCCACTTGCGTCGATGGTCAAATATAAGTTCATCGAACTTCCTACGAGATCTATTCTGGATTCCAAACTTGGCGTGATCGGCAATGCCGCACTCATCATGAATAAAAAGAAATTCGCGTCTATGCCGGCCGACCTTCAGGATGTTATTCGTGAAGTTGGCTCCAAATATTGTGATATATATGCCGGCGTGGGTGTCGCTGAGGATGAGAGAACGATCCCAAAGCTTAAAGCAGCGAATATTGAGCTTTTTAAATTTCCCCCGGCGGAAATGCAAAAGATGAAGGCCATGGCCCTTCCTATTTGGGAGAAATATATAGCCGATAATGAAGCCAAGGGCCTCCCGGGGAGAGAAGTGGCCACAGAGTTTGTGAAGGCATTGAGAGAACTTGGAGAGAACCCACCCTATAATCCATGAACCGGTGAAGAAAGGTCCAATGAGATGAACTCCTACGAGCGTATCAAGGCCTGGATTCAAAAATTTAATTATGTCGTCGCTATCGTGGGTGCGACCTTGGTCTTTTTGACCATGTTCATCACAACAGTCGATGTGGTGGGCAGATTTTTCCGGATTCCTTTTACAGGAACAATGGAGATCTCGGAATTGACTCTTGCCGTCATGATTTTTTTAGGATGGGCATTCACACAGGCTCAAAAAGGGCACATATCCATCGATATCTTTTTTAATGTCCTTCCGAAACGATTAAGGAACATTCTGGATGTGATGAATCCTCTATTCGGTATTGCCCTCCTCAGTCTCGTAGCATGGCAGGGCGTTAAATACGCAATGGACACCAAGGTCAGTCAAATAGCCACTGATAATCTCGGCATCCCGGTTTGGCCTTTTCAGTTCATGATTGTTATTGGTGGAATAACTTTTTGTTTGCAATTGGTTTTTGAATTGGTTGATGCCTGCCAAGCCTTAAAGGAAAGATAATGGAACTATCGCCAAGTATTATAGGCATCTTGGGTTTTGCCGCTGTTTTTCTGCTTATTCTCTTTAAAATGCCCATTGCTATAGCCTTCGGCGTTGTCGGAGTCTTGGGTTTTGCTTATCTATCCAGTTTTCAAGCGGCCATGACGACGTTGATCACAACCGTATGGTCCTATGGAACCAGTTATGTCCTCATGGCGGTACCGCTGTTTATCCTGATGGGGCAATTCGCCAGTTATTCCAAGATTGGGGATGAGCTATATGATACCGCTTCCGTATGGTTCGGTAGGTTGCCCGGTGGATTGGCAATAGGCACCATATGGGGTTCGGCTGCTTTTGCGGCATGTACCGGGTCCAGTGGTGCGGGAATCCTGACTTTTGGGCCGATCTCCTATAAGCCTATGAAGAATGCCGGCTATGACAAGCGGCTCATCCTGGGTACCCTCTGTTGTGGTGCGACCTTGGGCGGACTCATTCCACCCAGCATCTCTTTTATCATCTACGGCAGCATTACGGATGAATCGGTCGGTCGATTATTTATGGCAGGAGTCATCCCCGGCCTTATGGAGGCCGTATTTTATACTGGGGTTGTAGTTTTTTTAGCCGTAACCGGTATTTGGAAGGCTCCTTCCGGGATCGTAACTAATTTTAAGCAAAAGATTTTAAGCCTAAAGGGTACATGGGGCTTCCTCGCCCTCATGGTACTGGTGATAGGCGGCATATACGCTGGCTTTTTTACTCCAACCGAGGCGGCGGGCATAGGATCGACAGGTGCATTTTTGATCCTTTTGTTGAGAAAGGGCGTTCATTGGGTCTCCATTCGTTCTTCGATGTTGGATTGTCTTCGCACCTCCTGCATGGCATTTACGATTATTATCTTTTCAGTGGTCTTCGCCTATTTTATAACGTTGACGAGATTAAACTTTTTGATTCTTGATTGGATCTCTGCGTCAGGGGCCTCTCCCATGATCATCATGTGGTTGCTCATTTTATTGATGTTCATCATGGGCTTTGTTCTACCCGTGACAACTATTATTGTCCTTATCGTACCCTTTGTATATCCTATTGTTACAGAAGTCTTAGGTTTTGACGGCATCTGGTTCGGGGTGGTGGTGTGTATCCTGGCGGAAATAGCCTTGATCACGCCACCGATCGGCATGAATCTTTTTACAACATTGGGAATTTTTCAAAAGGAGGCCAATACAAAGGAACTGTTCCAGGGTGTGATACCCTTTATCATAACCGATGTCATTCGTTTGACCTTGGTTGTTGTTTTTCCACAGATCTGTTTGTGGTTGCCGCAAAAGATGTAAACATAAGATCTTGATTTTTAAAAAGAATTAAAAGGAGAAAGAAATGTCGGATCGAAAATATGAAAAATATATTCTAACCGAATTAAAGGTTCCCGAAGATGTCCAATACAGGCAGGAGGCATACAGTAAAAGAGCAACACGCATTTTATGGTTGGAAGATGAGTTCGTGAAAGGGGCGGACAGTGTGATCCTTTCCTGGTATTGGAAGGCCACTGAGAAAGAGGGCACACCATCTCATGTGCACGATTATGATGAGATACTGGGCTTTATCGGGAGCGATCCTCAAAATCCCCATGATCTGGGAGGAGAAGTGGAATATTGGATGGAGGATGAGAAATATATACTGGACAAAAGCTGTCTCATTTGGACCCCTAAAGGGTTAAGGCACTGTCCCCTGAGGGTCACAAGGGTTGACAGGCCCATATTATTCCTCGCTATCTCTATGACCAAAAAATATGCCAAAGAGGGTATTATTCATGCCGAATAGGGTAAAACCCGGGAAATTTGTGATAGAGCCTCCGACGCTGACCTGTCTTGGGTTTGAATGGTATGTTGAAGGAGATGATAACCATAATGCGACAGTTGAAGTCTTTTATCGCAAAATGGGAAATCGTGACTGGCAAAAGGCATTACCGCTTTTACGCATCCAGAATGAAGAGAGTATTTTTGAATTTTTTAACAATCGTATTGATTATATAACACCCAATTTATTCGCGGGAAGCATCTTTGATCTGGAACCTGATACAGACTACGAGTGCAAGTTTCTCCTGTCAGATCCGGACGGCGTAATCGGAAATCCTGAAAAGCGGGTAGAGGTCAAAACACGCCCTGAGCCGCGGCCCTTTGAGGGTGGTCGGACATACCATGTCTATCCGAATGATTACACAGGTCCAAAGCTGGAACCGGCCTTTCCCAATCTGATGGCAGCCTATTACACGGGCTGGTGTGAAGCCGATTGGTGGTGTGTGGCCCCACCACGGGTTCAACCGGGTGATACCATACTGGTTCACGCGGGTGTTTATCAAGATGACTGGACTTTTTACGGGGGTGATATATGGGGTAAGGGGATGGGTACCCCTTTCCAGGGGACCTATTACCTAACGGCAAAAGGAACGCCGGAAAGGCCTATCGTGATTAAGGCCGCGGGAGACGGCGAGGTTGTTTTTGACGGCAATGAAAACTTCAACCTCTTTAATGTGATGGTAGCTGACCACCATTACTTTGAGGGGCTCACGATACGTAATACCTATGTGGCCTTTCTGGCAGGACAGAAGGATATTATCGGTTCCAGCGGGCTTGTTATAAAAAGATGCCGTTTCGAGGATATCGATAAAGGCATCCATACCCACTGGTCAGGTTCAAAGAATTTTTACATAGCGGACAATGTATTTATCGGCAGGAATGACCCGAATACTGTTCACGGATGGACCAATCTCCCTCCAAGGACCTCCCCGCACCCCTATGAAAAGTGTCTTTCGGAGTATGCGATTAAGGTGTGCGGGGCAGGTCACGTTATCTGCCATAATTATATTGCCCATTTTCATGACGGGATTGATCATGCCACTTATGGGGTGCCGGACGGTTATCCGCCTTATGCCCATCCGGAAGATTATCCGGTTGAAGAGGTATTGCGGCAGGACAGGATGTTTGTTTCCATCGATATCTATAATAATTTTCTAAACAATCTCCATGACGACTTTATTGAAGCCGACGGGGCCATGTATAATATTCGCGTTCTGCGTAACCTTTGTATTAACTCCGGCACCAACGGCCTGAGCCAGCAGACCCTTTACGGTGGCCCGGCATATTTTATCCGAAATATCATTTATAATGCACCGAAAGCCATCAAACATCATTCCAATCCATCGGGATTAATCTATTATCACAATACATTTATTACCCGCGTAGAGGCGAATCAGGCCTCAAACTACCACTTTCGGAACAATCTCATCCTTGGGTGGAGACCTTCTGAAGTGGTTTTTTCCGCAGAGACCTTTACCAATTACACATCATCCGATTATAATGGATTTCGTCCGGATCCGGAGGCCGAATACGCTTTCAAATGGAAATCACCACCATTCGATATAATGAAGGACTACTCGGGATCAATGGAAGAACGTTCGTTTAAAACCCTTGCAGAATACAGCCAGGTGACGGGGCAGGACAGAAATAGTATTTTAGTGGATTATGATGTTTTTGTGCACGTGACACCGGTTGACCCGAATAACATCACCAAAGTTTACACAATCGAAGACCTGGATTTTAGACTGAAACCCGATTCCGCGGCAAGCAATGCCGGTTGCGTGCTCCCTAATGTGAATGATGGATATACGGGGGTGGCGCCGAATCTCGGCGCCTTGGAGACCGGCTCAACTTTGCCCGTTTACGGTCCGAGGCCATAGCCGATAATTGATAACACGGCATTCAATATAAGATATCCCCGCTAATGATAACAATCAATTTATTCCTATAGATCTAAAGGAAGTCAAACAACCATGAAAGATATTGTTGCAATGCATGTCGTAGAAGAGGTTATGGATATGATTCATGCCCTTTGTGATATTGCCGGTTACGGGCTTTATTCGGGGATACGCCCAGGGGAATCAGGAGATCGGGCTGCCACCTATATTCTATCAAAACTCCACGCCGCAGGTTTGACGACCGCCCGATTTGAACCCATTAAAGTGAACAATCCATACCCCTCCGGATTTGAAATCACAGTGGAGATGGAAGGGGAAAAGACATCATTATCGGATCAATGCTTTCCCATGCAATACTGTGTGGAAACACCACCTGGGGGCCTTACCGGTGAAATGGTATATATTGGGGATGGATCTCAATCCTATTTCAATCTTGTGGATGTTAAAGGTAAAATCGTACTCATAGATGAAAAGATGATACGGGGATATATCGCGAGCGCAAAAGAGGCAAGCGTTCAGGCAAAGGATCAAGGGGCTATGGCGATATTCAGGGCGAATATGCAGGTGGACAGCCCCCAGCAACAAAAAGGTGAAGGAACGCCAACCAATATTTTCCCGATTCCGATGTTTTGTTTCAGTAAAAGCGGCGGGGATTATCTGAGAAATTTGACTGTTTCCGGCCGGCCTCATACCGTTACGATAAGACATGATGTCTCCCGAAAATTGTGTGATGCTTCCAATATTGTTTTTGAATTACCAGGTAATGGTAATATGGATGAGGTTATTCTCGTGGGCACACACTATGACACGGGGCATTTCACCGGCGCTGTTGATAATAATGGGAGTGTCGCCTTAATGATCAAAATGGCGGAATATTTTGCCTCAAAGGCAAAGGCGTCAAGGAACCGTGACATGATTTTTGCCTGGTGCTTCGGACATGACTTTGATCTGAATTCCGGCCACTATCAGTTTGCAGAAGTGCATCAAGATCAACTGGCTAAAGCCATTGTATGGGATGTGGATCATGCCGTTGGTGGTATAAAATATCAATATGACGAAACAAAGGGTGAAATCGTCCCCGTCAAGGGCGAGACATGTGAATTTTATATCATATCCAATAACTATACTTTTACAAGGCTTGCGGGATTTACGATGGATAAATACGGATTCGTGTGCACCCAGAATCGATTTGAATCAACCGGTCGGGGCCCTCAGTGGGGAATCGCGCCAACGACTAGCCCATGGGTGAACGTGGCCAGTATTCCTCTTTATTATCATTCCATATTCGATACACCGGACAAAATTACACCGGATCAGATTGGAAGAGCATACGCCGCACATACCGAAATTTTAAATAATGTTGACAGAACGCCGGAAGGTTTTTTGTTCTATGACAATATCAGCAAAGAGGATGAAGCCAAGAAGCCGCAGGTAAGCATTGCAATCGTATCAGATAGGATAAGAAACGGAGATAAGGTTAAAGTCTGGAACGATGAAACGCGATTTTATGCTGAGAAGGTTGCTTATCATCATCCGGCATTACCTGAATGGGCCGGCACTGTATGGGAATGGGGTGATGGCACACTCAATACCATCGGCGGTCCTTTTATTGAGCATGTATATGAATCGCCCGGAATCTATACAATTACCATGACATTTACCGATACAAAAGGTGCCACGGCAATGGACACAAAGGAGGTTACAGTTTTAAACCGGCCTAATCTTATCAAGTACAAGGCATAGTTCAAGTGGGACCGCTTTTTTCAGTCCTGTAATCATTGCTAAAATCAGAACCGACAATAAGACCAGAAAGCGAAAATGCCAATGATGACGGCTTCGTAAAAAGTCCATCTGCAGTGTTGCGCTTCATCTTTCGTCACTGCGGCGTACTTCTATGTACGCCTCATTCCT
>CAZGIZ010000197.1:0-7568 GCA_964526655.1 uncultured Desulfobacteraceae bacterium
TAATTCCCGTCAAACGTCACAAACAGTTTGATCGGATTCCTGCCAACGAGATCTGTAAGCAAGCCGGTATCAATCCTAAATTCTGACCAACTTTCAGGAATCTGTTTATCCTCTTTTATTATACCTCATAATAAATTTCTCAGCGGCAAGGGTGAGCGAAAGCGTGACTTAAAGAGTTTAATTGACATGATGGGCTGCAAGAGAATTGTGCGACTTTCAAACAGACTCGTCTAAAAAATTGAAATTAGTCCATCAGGCATCGGCTTTTCAGTTGAGAAGGGGAAATCAGTGATGGGATATCTTCAAGGGGTAGCTCTCCCGGTGTTTTAATGATACTATTTTTGTTAAAAGATTAATTGAAGAAAAGGAATTAAGCTGATTTTTTGCCGGGTGAGCTTTGAAAAAAGATGACTGATTATAATAAATCAAAAAAACCCGATTACCCGCCTTTTCTGGATGAAGCGCCTCCCCATACCGATGATGACTATTTTATGCCTGATACGTCATTGGAAGAGATAGAAAAAGGTGATCACCTTATTCCAAAAACTACCGACATGGGCCGGGATGGAACAAAATATTCACCTGATAAAAAGGACCTTCCTGTCAACCCGGCAACTATTCTGAAAGAGGTCTTTCGTTTTGATTCTTTCAGGCCCTACCAGCAGAAGGTATGTGACTCTGTCATAAGGGGCAACGATATGCTCCTTGTCATGCCCACAGGGGCAGGCAAGTCTTTATGTTATCAGCTCCCGGGCATTGTTAGGGGTGGAACCACCCTTGTGGTCAGCCCCCTTATCGCCCTTATGGAAGACCAGGTTTCCGGCCTTAAGGGACAGGGCCTTATGGCGGAAAGAATACATTCAGGCAGGACGCATATCCAGTCACGCAGTGTTTGCAGGGAATATCTCGCTGGGAACCTGGATTTTCTCTTTATCGCCCCGGAAAGGCTCGCTGTCCCGGGTTTTCCAGAGATGCTTGCCAGACGAAAACCGACCCTGATCGCGGTGGATGAGGCGCACTGCATATCACAGTGGGGACATGATTTCAGGCCCGATTACAGGCTGCTGGGCGAGAGACTTCCCATACTCCGGCCGGCGCCGGTCATCGCGATGACGGCAACCGCCACGCCAATGGTTCAGGAAGACATAATCCAACAGCTTTGCATTGAAGGGGCTGACATGGGAATATACGGTTTCAGGCGGACAAACATCGCTATTGAACTCGCGGAACTCATGCCGTCCGATCGAAATCAAAAGGTCCTGGAAATCCTTAAGAATAGGGAACACAGACCGGCAATCATATATGCGCCAACAAGACAGAAGGCTGAAGACCTGGCCGAAGAAATAAAAAATTTCTTTCCCGCGGCGGCATATCACGCGGGGCTGGCGCCTGAAGTAAGGGACAGGGTGCAGGCGTCTTTTCTGTCGGGGAAGATTGACGCAATTGTAGCGACCATTGCCTTTGGTATGGGCATTGATAAACCGGATATACGCACTGTTATTCATACGGCCTTGCCGGGAAGTCTGGAAGGATATTATCAGGAAATAGGCCGGGCGGGACGTGACGGTAAACCCTCCAGGGCAATTCTGCTTCACTCCTATGGCGACAGGCGTGTTCACCACTTCTTTCATGAAAAAAGCTATCCCGAAGAGGGTGTGCTGAAGCGGATATATGACCGGCTCAAAAAGGAAAAAATACCATTCAAAAAATTGTGCGCGGATCTGAATATGGATCAGGATGAATTTGAAACCGCGCTTGACAAACTATGGATCCATGGGGGGGCGCGGGTTGACCCCGATGAAACAGTCAGCCGAGGGCATGATAAATGGCCTGTAACCTATAGAAAGCAGAGCTTTCACAGGCTGCGCCAGATTGATGAAATGTCCTCTTTCACGAGTTCTTTTTCCTGCCGTATGCTCTATCTGGTAAGGCATTTTGGTGACCGGGAAGACAAAGGCTCCGGATGCGGTCTGTGCGATTTTTGCGCGCCTCAGGATAGAGTGGTATCATCCTTCAGGGAACCGGATTCACTGGAGGCCGGGATAATATCGGCGGTTATAGCTGCCTTGAAGGGCGCCGGCGGCCTCAGCACGGGAAAACTCTACACCAGCGCATGCCCCGGTTCACTGCTTCCCAGGTCGGATTTTGAAGGCCTTCTAAGGTCTCTTGTCAATGCCGATCTGATAAACATCAGCGAACATATTTTTGAAAAGGACGGACGGGATATTCACTATAAAAAAGCGGAGCTTACAAAAAAAGGATATTCTTTTTCTCCGGAACATATCCAGTCCATAGCAGTAACGGCCAGTGCCGTGCTCAAGAAGACAACCCGCAAAAAGTCATCAACAAAAAAGAGGGACACTCGAAAGGTAATCCGGAAGCCCGGAAGGGGTGTGTCTGAAAACCTTGAGCTCTATTCCCGCCTGAAAGAATGGCGGCTGTCCAGGGCCAAAAAAAGGGGACTCCCTGCCTTTCGAATCTTTACCAATAAGGTCCTGGATAATCTTGCATCTGATATGCCCACTACCCACGATGAGCTGCTCATGGTGAACGGTGTGGGTCCTTATTTTTCACAACAGTATGGCGATGAGATTATCAGGCTAATCAAGGAGTATTTGCGGAAAAGTGATTAATTTGAATAATGCCCTTTTCGCCCGAAAAACGCTCAATATAGGGGCTAAATAGATATTGAATTTTTAAAGGGCATCCCGCCTTCACTTTCATTTATCCTGTTGCTATGGGAGATCTCTAACAGGAGCTTATTTAGTGATTTGATAAGGGTCCTCCCTGTCTGCTTTTTTCTCATCTCATCCCCGGAGCGAATGGAAGCGTAGAAATCACGGAATATTTTTTTCGTCCCCCTATCCCATATGTGTGTGAACCCGGCCTTCCGGGGTTGACCGGACTGGGATCGATTGTCCGGGTAATCCCGTCGTCCGTGTGCCCAGTTGATGATGTGTGAGTAGAAGATCAGGACCCGGTCCATTAGGATAAAAATGAACTGCATATCTCCGGCAGGGCCGATGCTCATATACTGGCCACCCAGACTGAGACCAACGATCTTTGTCTTTGCCAACCGTTTCCCGCCTCCCAATGCAGTCCAACCGGCCCCGGCGAGCCCCCCTATAGCGGTAAAGATCCCGAAGGAAAGACCGGCCGCGGCAAGATCGATGGCCGCCCCCAGGGCGCCTCCCGCTACTCCTGCCGCAGTAATGAGTTGCCTTGGAGTCAGTCCCAGAACCTGCCAGGTCTTTTTGCTGAACAGGTCTTCATGCAGGATAGAATAGGGCGGGAGATCGTAGTTAAAGACATTATGCTTGAAATGCCTGCGTATCTTTTGATGGGCATTCTTCTCTATTTTTTCAATCGCGGTGTTATATTCTTCCCGGAGATGTCTTTTTAAAGAATTCTCATCCGTCTTTTCGGATATTTTTTTCGTAATCCTATAGGTCAGGCAGTTCTCGATCATATTGCAGATTATTTCCGCAGTTAAGGCATTCCTCTGGCGCCAGTCCTCCTTAAAAGCGGATATAACGGTCTCCAAGGCTGGTTCCCAATCCTGCTCTATTCCCTTGAGGTTTTCCAGGAGCACGATACGTTCGGCATAGGTCGCCCTGTGGGCGTTGAACAGTCTGATGGCGTTAAAGTGTTTTCTGAATTCGGTCTTCCATTGATCCAGATAGCCGGTTTCATCCTCTTTGCAATTGATAATAGCCATACGCGGGCGGCCTGTCAGACGAAGGATTTCCATTTCCGTAAGGTCCACTCTGCGAACCGGTCTTGATCCGTCAACAACATAAATGATTCCCGCTCCCCTGGCGACCGGTTGAAACAGTTCGCAGTCCTCTTCAAAGTCCGGGTTATCCTTGTGACTATCGAGGAATAGGCGGATGAGATTGTGATTGGTACCATGGTAGTTCTTCATCCAGGCCAGAACCTTTTTCGGATTTTGAAAACCCGGCGTATCCGTGAAGCGTATGATCTCCCTGCCGTCGATCTTGACCGGAAAGGTTTGGCAGACAACCGTCTCCCCGGGATAGGGCGAAACCCGAACGCTGTCATCTTCGGCCAGAGTGGAAACAACAGCGGATTTCCCCTCATTTGGGTGTCCTATAATGGCGAATTCGGGAATCCTGTTATCCTGCATTGGTCTCCAGCCTTTCCAGGTCCAGGAAGGGGTCTTGAAGGGTTTTTATTTTCCTTTCCCATGCGATAAAGTCATCTTCCTTTATTCGCGTGAAAAAGAGGTTTCCACGGGGACGGCCTATAAGACCCACGGTTATCCTTGTTGCTTTTCCAACGGCCTTTCTCAGGTCCTTGAGATAAAAAAGGAATTCCCTTATAGGCGGTTGCCATGCCTCTTGGAGGAGGAGGATGTCGGGATATTCCTTCCCCTTGAAAAAATCCCTGTCTATTTCATCTCCTTGATTGAATCTTATGGAGTCTCGAACTCCGGACCCTGTCGTTTCGAGGACGATCCTGTTTAATTCATCTGACGGACAGGAGTCATAGATCTCTTCCGGTATCAGGGCGATAAAGTCCCTTCCGGGTCCTGTCTCGCCATGAAGTTTTGGTTCCCTTAGGGGATCTGTAACGGGCATGAAATTAGATCCTCTTTCATGATGACGTCCTTCTGTTTCGACAAGGGGTGTCTTCATCCGGTTGTATATCCTTATGAATATGTTATGACTGAAATCGATTCGGGTGAGCCCTTTTTTTTCTGAAGTCAGACCAAGGATGAGGAGAATAAGCCGTGGAAAAAGACCGTAAAAGATAAGGGACAGACAAAGAAAGGGCCACCATGACACCAGGTCTTGGGTCGCGAGATGGTATATCCCATCCTTTAATACCATGTGACTGCCTTCTATCTGGGCCAGTGTAGGATAGGCAGTGCCGGCCGGCACAAACCAGGACCAGGGAAAGGCGATGGCTTCGACCAGTTCAAAGACAAGGCTGGCGCCAAACTGAATCGTGGACTGCCATCCGAAGGCGATGTCGGCGCCTATAACCTTCAGGAGCGTGGCGCCGAGTAAACCCAAGTTAAGTGCGATCATATAGGACTGCCACAGAAGGAATATCGGCCAGTAAAAAAGAGTACCATAGACACGCCCTTTACCCTGTATAAGCCCCACAGCCGCTTCCAGGGAGTCCCTCCGTGATCCGGAGAGGACCTTCAGGCTTTCATGCCTTATTCTGCGCATCAATCTGCTCATCAACCCGGTTATCAGGATGAAAATGATAGAGGATCGAATAGGGGCCTTATTCCATGATCGGATCAGGTATAAGATCAGTAAGATGAGAAGTAAAAGAATTTGCGTGAGGACAAACCCTCCCAGATAGGACGCGACATTCAGGGGTTCTGTGCCTCGATAATTTAAAAAAGAGAACGCGAGACCCGCACCGATAAAAAAACCGATGATCAGCATCGCGTACAGCAACAACCTGTATATCTCGTCAAAGATTTCTCCTGGAAAAAGTCGCCCGGGCCCCGCTTCGGATTTTTCCATGCCCCTTCGTGCTTCAAGCCATATCCTGAGGGCATGTCTCGGGTTCAGGATCTGTCCCGGTGATTCCATGGGCTGGATATATTTCAAATAGATCTCCCTGTCCCTTTTCGCGTGAGATGACCGCGCGGAGTTTTCCTCTTCTTTCTCGTCCATCTTGAGGAAATACTCCAGGTCTATGATATCCTTTATTCGCCAGGCCTCTTTTATCATGGGTTATTTATATAAAAATTGCCCAATTATAGCAAGGGCCGCGGAATGCGGGATACTATTGAAAGGCTTGAACATATAGTGTTTGATCTTTATAAGATAGAGAAAGAGGATTTCTGCTCAAGAAACAGGGAAAAGGGTCGAGCGGAAGCGGAGATGGGATAATCAATAGAAAAAAGGCAACTATTTGCTTATGGATTGAGATATTGAATGTTAAAGAGCATCATATCTCAAAAAAAGGAATAGCATGTACATCCCGGCCCAGGGGAAGCCGGTGACTGCCAGCATGGATAAGATAGCCCGGTGAAGCCGACTTATTTAGGTCTTCACGGAATTTTTTTATCCCTGCAGTCATCGCGAGGTTGGGCGTGGCGCTGTGTTTCGCTTCAATGGGAATCAGTTTACCGTTCATATCGATTATAAAATCCACTTCAATGCCAGCGGCTGTGCGCCAGAAGTAGACTCGCGGCTCCATACCTCTGTGTGTGAGTCTTTTAAAAATTTCCCCCAATACCGCAGTCTCCATAATTGCCCCGCCCATGGGGCCATAGGCCATGTGTTCGGGATTCTTCAATCCTGTCAGGTAACAGAGGATTCCCGTGTCCGTAAAGTATACCTTGGGTGTCTTTACAAGGCGTTTTCCTATATTGGCGAAATATGGACGAAGGATAATTATCTGGTAGGTTGCCTCCAGCACGGAAAGCCAGGCCTTTATGGTATTGACCGCGACCCCCAGGTCCCTGGAGAGTTCCGAGAGACTTAGAAGTTGAGCGCTCCGGGCGGCGAGCGCTCTTAAAAAGGTCTGAAATTGAGTCAAGTCACCGACCTGTCGAAGGGAGCGAACATCCCTTTCCAGATAGGTCTGAATATAACTCGCTTGCCACATTGAGCTGTCCCGCCGGGGTTGTGATATAAGCTCAGGATAACATCCTCTGAGGAATGAACTCCAGATCTCATTAGGTGCTGATGAATCATGTTTGACTTCACCCCTGTCTTTCTCCCATGGCATCGGCCTGGAGGGCTCCCTAACGATTTCACTCCAGGAAAGGGGAAGAAGTCTAAGCATCGCGGCCCTTCCGGCCAGAGATTCGGTCACCTTTTGCGTGAGGAGAAGATTCTGCGAGCCGGTTAAAAGATATTTACCGGATGTCCTTCGATCGGCATCAATAATTTCCTTTATATAGATCAGCAAATCAGGCGCATATTGTACCTCATCGAAGATAACAGGTGGGGGGTGGGCGTTTAAAAACCCTCTGGGATCTTCCTTGGCTACGGCCTGAATGTCAGGCGGCTCCAATGAAATATATCGATGTGAGGTGCCAAAAAGTTTTTTAAGCAGGGTAGTTTTGCCCGACTGTCTCGGACCGGTAAGGACTATGGCCGGAAACTCTTTAAGGGCATGCTTGATGACCGGCTCGATTGTCCTGTCTATGTAGTCATCTTTTGGCATCATTTATTGTAATATTGCATTTCAAATGCAAAATTGCAAGTATTTTTAATGGAAAGGGGATAGTCAAGGACAAATAAAAAATCTATCAAATATACCTGTAACTTTTTGAAATCATTGATGTTAAAGCGAAATATCGTTCTCAAGCGAACGGACTTTTTGTAAAATTTACAATAATATTAGTCAGTTCCGCTTTCAGGGGAATCTCCCTTTACTTGAGAAAGGGTAATTCATGGTAGTACGGTTCGTAAACTGTAGGCATCTTCAGATCAGTAAGCGAAAGGTTTGACTTCATTTTTGACAGATTAACTTGTGATTTGTTTCTATGGTTGGCAGGGATCCGGATTAGCCCTTATAACTGCTTTCGACTATCTATCTTTCAGATAAGGGCCTCGGGGACAACAGGC
>CAZGIZ010000198.1:0-7506 GCA_964526655.1 uncultured Desulfobacteraceae bacterium
GTCTGGTTATTTTTTTCAAGCCCTATCTATAAGCCAAGGTGGCTGTTCCCGCAGATGGAAGGGTTCAATAGGCCATTTCATTTCATCTGAAAAGGACATTCTGCCAAGGGTTTTGCGGCGTGACCCCTCCCATCTGCGGGAACAGCAGAGTCTGGTGGAATTCTTTTTGAGATAGGGCTTGAAAAAAAACAAGACCTCCGCTGTGGCTCCAAAGCCTGGTTCTATGGGCCAGGATCTTTACTGTAATATCAAGATATTATCAAAATACATATTCCTCTTCGTTATTTTTCGGTCCGCATATTGCATATATTCGAGGGGCCTATTAGGCGAATAAAACAGGGGCGATTAGGGGTCCAATGGCAACAGGAAAAAGAAGATTCTATCTCAACCTGCTCGGCGCCACGGTTGTGGCCTTCTGGCTCCTTATGATGGGGCTTTTGGTCAAGAAATTGTCCTTCAGGGATGCGACGGCCGACGAAAACCATGAAACAAACGCGCCGGTCGTTGATTCTTTCCAGAGGGAATGGAAGGAGATATACCTGAAGGGCAGGAAGGTGGGTTATTCGGTCAATCTGATCAAACCCTTTGAGGACGGCTATCTCATCAGGGATGAGATTTATTTAAAGCTTAACCTCATGGGCATGGGAAAAAGTGTTTACACTGTCACCCAATCAAGCGTTGACAGGGAATTTATCTTAAAGAACTTTTACTTTAAGATGACATCCGGTGTGGTGAGTTACGATATCTCGGGCCGGGTCGAAGGGGGGCAGCTCCTTATCAAAACAGGGAAGGGAAGGGGACAGAGGACCCAGAGGATAGGCCTGAAGGAGCCCCCTGTTTTGAACTCGGGGATGGACTACCTGTTTAAGACCATGAAGATGAAGGTTGGAGAGAGTCTGAAGGTGCCCTTTTTTGATCCATCCACCATGACGCAAAGGCCGGCACTTTTCAGGGTTATCGCGAGGGAGCGCCTGAAGATTAACAGGATCCAGTATGACGCCTTTCGCGTTGAAACTGAGATGTGGGGCGTGCCCATGACCTTCTGGCTTGATGGGACCGGAACAGTTCTGAAGGAAGAGGGTTTTATGGGGCTTGTGACCGTGAAGTCCAGCGCGGCAAACGCCCCGATGGATATTGAGGGGGGTGAGGATTTCTATGAAACCGTGGCCGTGCCCGTGGATAAAAAATTGCCTGATCCGGGGCGATTGAGCTACCTGAAGTTGAAGGTTACGGGCCTTGATGGAGCTGAAATTAAAAAAGGCGGCTGGGACAGCCCCCGGCAGAGTTCCGGTGGAGGAATATTGGAGATCACCCGGGAAAAGGAGAACTTCAAGGTCTCATATAGCCTGCCCTATGACAGGAGTGACAGGGAGATGGCCCCCTTTTTGAGTCCGGAATTCAATATCGAGAGCGATGCCGATGAGATAGTGGAAAAGGCCCGTGAGATTGCGGGAAATGATAAAAATCCGGCCTCCGTGTCACGGAAGATGATGCGCTGGGTATATGAAAACCTCGATAAAAAACCGGTGCTTAGCATCCCCAGCGGCCTTGAAGTACTGCGCACCCGCATGGGGGACTGCAATGAGCACGCAACGCTCCTTACCGCCCTTTTGAGGGCGGCGGGCATCCCTGCCAGGCTGAGTATAGGCCTTGTCTATAATCGTGACAGATTTTTTTATCACGCATGGACAGAGGCCTTTGTTGGAGAATGGATCACCATGGACGCGACCCTAAACCAGATGCCAGCCGATGTGGGCCATATCCTCCTTGTTTATGGAAACCTGGACAGGCAGGTGGAGATAATGGGATTGATAGGCAAGCTGAAATTCGAGGTGCTTGATTTTGGATATTATTGAACTGATAGACCTGACCAAGACCTATAAAGGGCTGAAGGCCGTTGACCATATCAATTTGAGGGTGGAAAGGGGGACCATCTTCGGGTTCCTGGGTCCCAACGGCGCCGGAAAGACCACTACCATAAAAATGATGGCAGGCATCCTCAAGCCCACAGGCGGGAGGATAGTCATAGACGGTATGGACATGTCACTTCATCCCTCCGAGGTCAAAAGGTGCAGCGGCTTTATCCCGGACAGGCCCTTTCTCTATGAAAAGCTGACGGGCGTCGAGTTCCTCCGGTTTTTGGCAGGTCTCTACAACCTTGACCACTCCGTTTCCCTGAATGACCGCCTCATGGAACTCCTGGATCTCTTCGAACTGAGCAACTGGCAGGATGAACTGATCGAGAGCTATTCCCACGGAATGAAGCAGCGACTCGTCATGTGCGGGGCCTTGCTCCATGATCCCAAAGTCCTTATTGTTGACGAGCCCATGGTGGGGCTTGATCCCAAAGGGGCCAGGCTGGTCAAGGACATTTTCAGGGATCAGGCGCAAAAGGGAAAGACTATCTTTATGTCTACCCACTCCCTTGAAGTGGCCCAGGAGGTCTGCGGGGAGATTGCCATTATCCAAGCGGGAAGGATTATAGCCACAGGGACCCCTGAGGAGCTGAGAAAGGGGGCCGGTGTGGAAGGGGGGCTTGAGAGCGCCTTTCTGAGAATCACGGAAGGAAAAAGGATCGCCCATGAAACACCTCTCTCCGCTGCTTAGCCCCAGGATCCTGGGCATAAAGAACGGCCTTTCAGGGAGCGATGGTCGCCTGAAAAAGAGGGCGATAATCATGACCCTGGTGGGTATTTCCTTCTGGGGCCTTATGTTCGTCCTCTCGGTCCGGATGTTGACCTATTTTCAATCCGTGGAGGTGATCGGGGATGTGCTCGCCCATCATCTCCTGGCCATGATATTGCTGACCTTTTTCTCCCTCCTTATCTTCAGCCACATAATAACGGCCCTCTCCAATATCTACCTCTCGGCGGACCTGGAACTCTGTCATTCCTCCCCATGTTCCGCTGAAGAAATATTCATCAGCAGGGCCATTTTTACCATGGCTGAGAGCTCCTGGATGGTCATGGTGTTCGGCCTCCCAATTATGATGGCCTACGGCTATATATACCGGGCCGGTCCAGGCTTCTACTTATCATTAATGCACCTGGGACTTGCCTTGACGATCATTGCAGCGGGTTTCGGCATTCTCTTGACCATGATCCTGGTCAGTATCTTTCCGGCACAGAGGACAAGAGATATTATCATGCTCCTGATGATCTTTGTTATTGTTGCGGTCTATCTTATGTTCCGTTTCCTGAGGCCTGAAAGGCTCGTGGACCCGGACGCATTTTTCAGCGTCATGCAGTATGTAAGCGCCTTGAAGTCCCCGGATTCCCCCTATCTGCCCACCCACTGGGGGACGGAAATACTTTGGGCCCACTTAAAGGGCTCCCCTGGTCAGAGCCGACTCTTCAATATCCTCCTCCTATGGAGTTCCGCCGGCGCCATGATTGTGATAAATCTATGGGTAGCAGGGGCGATCTATTTTTCGGGTTTCTCCAGATCCCAGGAGGCCAAAAGGAGGCGCGGTGGCAGGGGGATCCTGGACCTCTTTGTCAATCTTGTCAAAAAACCCCTGGGACATGACCTTGCATCTGTCATGGAAAAGGATATCCGCAATTTTTTCAGGGACAACACACAATGGTCCCAGTTGCTTCTCCTTGGGGCCCTTGTAGTGGTGTACCTATATAACTTCAGTGTCCTGCCCCTTGAGAGGAGCCCTATAAGACTGGAATTTCTCCAGAACGTGATCGCGTTCTTGAACCTGGGCCTTGCCAGCTTCGTCCTGTCCGCGGTCTCCGTTCGTTTTATTTTCCCTGCCATAAGTTCCGAGGGCGGGTCCTTCTGGATCATCCAATCCTCACCGCTCTCCATGAAGCGGCTCCTCTGGGGAAAACTTTTCATATACATCCTCCCGATGCTTTTATTGGGTGAGATATTGATCGTGGTTACGAATCGTCTCCTCCATGTGAGCCCATTCATGATGATACTCTCTTCCTCCACCATGTTTCTATCGGTTTTCGGAATTGTGGCCCTCGGGATAGGGTTCGGGGCGCTTTTTCCTAATTTCAGGCATGAAAATATAGCACAGGTGTCCACTGGGTTCGGTGGCCTGATGTATATGATCTTCAGCGCGGTCTTTATGGCCCTTATAATTATTCTCGAGGCCGGGCCCGTCTATATATTCTTTATGGCAGACCTGAAAAAAGAGGTGATCACTGGATTCCAGTGGACCCTGATTTTTCTGGCTTTTTTCTCGGTCCTGCTTATAATCGCCTTTGCGGTATATAAACCCATGAAGATGGGGCTTGATGCACTTAATCGATATGAATAGGTCTATCGTAAAGCTTTTGAGATTTTATGGGGATGATTTCTTTTGGAAGGGTACGAGGAAACGGAAAGCAGGCGCAGGGCTCAGGGCGCAAGGCTTAGGGCAAATGGGATAACAAGGATTTTCCCTTGAGCCTTGCGCCCTTAGCCTTACGCCTCTTTCAATCAGCATATGGTTTTTTTATTTCCTGGATCCGTTTAATGACTTAACAACAATCAATCGGGTAGAGCATGTTTAACTATGAATATGTTGGAAATGTCCACATACATTCCACCCACTCCGACGGGGCGAACAGCTATGCCGAAATCGTGGAAAAGGCGGAAAGGGCCGGCCTTGATTTCATATGCATCAATGACCACGACTTTATGATGCGCCATTTAAACCTTAATGAAGAGGGATTTTACGGTAAACTCCTGATGTTTATCGGCCTTGAGATCGGGCAACGTTATCACCACTATCTGGCCTTTGATATCAAGGAGATGACGAGATCGGACAACCGGGGGCCCCAGGAGGTGATTGACGCTGTCAACCGGCAGGGCGGTTTCGGTTTTCTCGCCCATCCCTTTGAAAAGGGAATGCCTTTTCGTGAAAAATCCGTGGCCTATACCTGGAATGACCTGTCGGTAACGGGATTTACGGGCCTGTCCATATGGAACTTTTCATCGAGATGGAAGGAGCGGGTCAAGACCCCGTTTCACGGCATATTCTTCCTGGCATTTAAGATCCAGACCCTTAAGGGGCCGAGCCGCAAAACCCTGTCTTTCTGGGACGGGCTGTGCAGGCACAAGAGGGTTGCTGCCATAGGAGGATCAGACGCCCACGGGTCCCTTTTCAGGTGGGGACCGATCAGAATAACGCCCCTTACCTATGATTTTGTCCTGAGGACAATAAATATCCATGTCCTCCTCAACAGGAAGATATTCAAGGATTTTAAACTGGCCAAACAGGACATATACGAGGCCATGAGGGAAGGCCGTCTATTCATTGCCAATGACAAGCTGCATCCCGCCAGGGGGTTCAAGTTCTATTTTATCTCTGAGGACGGTTCAGACCTGGTAATGGGGGAGGAGGATCACTTTCAGCCGGGGAACCTGGTGGCGGAACTCCCTGCCGAAGGGGAGGTAAGGCTCTTCAAGGACGGTGCCCTGGTTGACTGGTGGCGCGGCCTGGAGGCGGTCTACCAGGTCACGGAGAGGGGCGTGTACCGGGTCGAGGTCTATCGGAAGATCCCTGTCTTCGGCTGGCGTCCGTGGATCTTTTCAAATCCTATCTATCTGAGGTAGTGTCCATCCAGAAACAGCCAATTTCTGGATGGAGCTTTCAGCGGTCAGCGATCAGCAGTCAGCCAACCCTTTGTTTTTAATATTTTTTGCTGATAGCTGAATGCTGATAGCTGATAGCGCGAATCCAAAAACGATAGTTTATGGATTCGCATGAGGTAGAATAACAACTTGACACAAGCCCCCCGTGTTATTAATAAAGGTCTTATCAGTGCCTGGGTGGCGGAAATGGTAGACGCAAGGGACTTAAAATCCCTCGCTCCTTTGTGAGTGTACGAGTTCAATTCTCGTCCCAGGCACCATTAATTTCTTCGCCTTACTCTCGACCCTTCCCATTAGTGTTTTCAATTGCTTGCTAATCTGGCGTTTAGGAAATTCTACAACTTATTGACATTAAGTATCTTTTCCCAGCTATTTGAGTATGAAAAGCAAACTGTTAAAGCTAAAATCAAGTTCGGTTAAAATTTTTTCATATTATTGCCTGCAAATTAGCTAGGTGACCATGATTCATTTTTCCTCCTGTTTATTAAGAATATTGCAAATTAACATTAAAAAACGTATTAATAGCCTGTAAGAGAGGGAAACTGTAGGTAATTCCGATCGATAACACAGTACAAAATCATTTTTCACGGAAGTGTTATGATCGGCGGCAGTGCCGCCGCAATTTATCTTGGACATGGCTATTCATTAAAATCACATTTCCACCATACCCGAAATGGCGCGAACCAAAGCATGGATGATAATCTCTCGGAATGCTACCCGTGATGATATTGATTTTGTTGCTTTATCCAAACATAGTAAATGCTGATTTTAATAGCGGTCATACAGGTTGGACTTAAGTTCTCGGTTAATACAGGTTATATAGTTGAAACCATCTGTTTATAAAAACATTGTTGACAAGGAGGTATGATCAGTGAAACCAATTAAAAACATACTTGTTCCAGTAGATCTTTCCCAGGTTTCGGCGCCCGCATTAAAAATCAGCAATACATTTTCCCAAAAACTGGATGCCCATCTTCATGTTTTTACGGTTATCAGCGACCTGATTGTCAGTAACTTTTGCCGCTATAGCAATCTGGGCGCAGAAGATGTGATCAGGATCGCAGAGGAAAAACTTAAGGTACTGATCGAGGAGTGCGGAATAGCGGTGACAAACCATTCCTACGAGATTATTCAGGGTGTCCCCTTTATGGAGATCCTTGAAAAATCATCCAAAATACCGGCAGACCTCATCATGATGGGAAGTTTGGGATCCTATGGAATGCATAAGCTTGACAACGATACCTTTACTATAATAAGGATGGCTCCCGCTAATACTTTTGTCTTTACGTTAGAGGGGGGGGAAACGGCTCCGGATATCCCAATTAATCGGATTCTCGTGGCCTTGGATTTTTCAGAACACTCGTTGATTGCATTAGAATACGCCCTTTACCTAAAACCGGTATTTGATTCAGAAGTCCATTTATTTCAAGTTGTTTCAAAGGGTGAAGAATCAAGTGAAGAAGCAATGAAGGAAAAAGTGCAAAGGCACTTATCCGGCGAAAAAATAGACCAGATTGATAGCATGGAAGTTATAGCATCAAACAACCCCGCTAAGGAGATTCTCAATAAGATCTCTGAATCCAACATCGATCTTTTGGCCATCGGCAGCTATAGCAGAAGAAGGCTCGTGAGGAATCTTTTTCTCGGAAAAGTCTCTTATGATGTCGTGAGAAGGGCAAATTGTCCTTTCCTTATTGTAAAAGACCCCGCCGAATAGGTCACTATTCGGTGTTTGTCGTACGTATTAAAAATAACGCTGGTTTTTTAAAATCTCAATTTTATTTAAGACCAGTATGACGTCTTTGTTGATCTCGGTGCAGCGATCTGTCCAGGGCTTGACTTCATTATCATTTGTACTTAATGAAGTTACCCTTCCCATCAGTGCTTTCAACTGCTTGCTAATCTCTGAAT
>CAZGIZ010000199.1:0-7491 GCA_964526655.1 uncultured Desulfobacteraceae bacterium
TTGGATAAAGAGGTTCCCGGCGGTGTTGACATCGGGCTCGTAATGGATGGAGCCCCAGGGCTTCCAGCCGGTTTACAAAAGGCAGTTTCTATGCTCCAAAGGGCAAAACAGCCTGTCATCATCCTCGGAAAAGAGGCAGGCCGTATAGGTATTGCTGAAGACATAGATTCCTTTGCGGAAAAGATCTGCGCGCCCATAATCACAACCACGGAGGGCAAGGGCGTCGTTAACGAGGAGCGTGACCTTTCCTTTGGCAACGCCGCTCGAAAAGGGGTGGTCAGGGAAATGGTCCAGGGATGTGATGTGGCGCTGGCCTTAGGGACGAGGCTCCGCGACGTGGATGCCAAACGGCGCGGGTTGACATTGCCTGAAAAACTTATCCATATTGACTGGAATGGCCGGTGGATTGACATGAATTTCCCTTGCGCGGTCTCCCTGACAGGTGATGTGCCGTCTATTTTCAGGGCGATTGCGAAGGAGTTTGACGCGGCCCCTTCAACGAATGAGAGGAGAGCTTGGGTCAAGGAGATGAGGGGAAAATTGAATCAGGAATTGAAAGAGATCCGCCAATCCCGCAAAGAGATGCAATATCTGGAAGCCATTCGCAAGGCCCTTCCCAGTCAAAGTACCCTTGTCATTGACAACACACAGCTTGGCTATTGGGCCGAATACTTCTTTCCCTCATACTGCCCTGGGGGATTGATTGGGGCAAAGGGTTCATCCATCATAGGATTCGCCTTTGCCGCGGCCGCTGGAGTCAAACTGGCAAGACCCGAAAGACCGGTTCTGGCGCTGATCGGGGACGGAGGCTTCCTTTACGGCTCACAGGAACTGGCAACCTGTGTTAGACACAGGATTAGCTTTCCGGTTATTGTCGTCAATGACAACGCCTACGGGGTCATTTCCTATCTGCAACGTAAATACTATAAAAAGGAGTACGAAAGCCGGCTGGTCAATCCAGATTTTTTAGCCCTGGCCCGGGCCTATCGCATAAGGGCGTCAAAGGCAGCCTCGCCAGATGAGCTCGAAAAGGCCGTAAAAGAGGCCCTGGACTCAGGGTCCATGTGGTTGATAGAGCTGGATCAGAATTTCCCGGAACCCCCATTTTTTTTATATTAAAAAGATTGGTAACGTTCAAAAGTATATGCATGAGATAATTCAATTTTTAAAGTCAGGCATTCGGCTATCCCCCTTTTTTCAAGGGGATAAATACTTAGGACTGCCGGTGTAGGGTGCAAGGTGCAAGGCATAAGGGAGAAAACCTTGAACCTTAAACCGATAAAAGAGATGTCCGCGAAGAACCGGCGAATGGTCTCCCCTATTGTCATCGTCGAATTTTTGACGTTATGTCCGGATTTTGTCCAAATTGCTGGCCTCTAAAGCGGGTCACCAGCCTGTTATACGCGATTAACACCATGATTTTATTCGCCTTTTCAGGGTTGATAAGGCACGGCATAAAGTTTGCTAAAATATCCTTCCAAAGAGTCATGAACTATCTTGCGTTCAGAGTCTGCGAGGTGACATCGACCCCATTCCCTTCACATACACGGACAAAGATTCGGAGCGATACGTGACCAAAATGCATCTGAGCATTTCTCGGAAGACCCTTTTGGGCATGCTGGCATTCGGGACAATGATGGGCATCGTTTTTCCCCTTTATGCCAGGTTTTTTATGCACTACAAGGAAGGCATGCGGCTATACTTTGACATCGGCTGCCTCTTGGCCGGTCTCATTGTCGGGCTGATCTCTTTCGGGTTATCGAAACTCCTGGTCTTTCGTCAGATATCCAAGGTCTCGGCCTGCCTGAAAGAAATTGCCGCTGGAGAGGGAGATCTAACTGCACGCCTTCATCTTGACAGCAACGATGAAATCGGTGATCTGGTTCACTGGTTTAACATTTTTGTCGAAAATCTCCAGAAAACCATAAAGAACATTACGGAAAAAACCGAAACGCTTGCTGCGTGGTCACAGGAGCTTGTGCAGATATCCGGCCAGATGGAATCGGGGACCTCTATTATGTCGGAGAGCTCGAGGATCGCCACGGGTAAGGCCGTCCAGATCAGCACCACCATGTCTTCATTAGCGGAGACCATGTCGCTTGCAACCGAAAACGTAAAACTTCTCTCAGGCCTATCGGAGCAACTGTCCTCCGCCATCCAGACAATCTCCAAGGATTCGGAGATCTCCCGGGCAACATCTTCAAAGGTTGCGACAGCTTCCGAGAATGCCTCTGAAAAGGTTGAAATCCTCGGCACGGCTGCCAGGGAAATCGGAGACGTTTCAGAAACCATTGCCGATATTTCGGATCAGATCAATATGCTTGCCCTGAATGCAACCATCGAAGCGGCCAGGGCCGGAGAAGCCGGTAAGGGGTTTGCTGTGGTGGCCAATGAAGTCAAGGATCTGGCCGGAAAGACAGCCGAAGCCACCCGGGAGATAACAGTAAAAATCGACGGGATCCAGGGTTCCACGACCGAAACTGTGCAAGACATCCGTCAAATCTCTTCAGTCGTTAATGAATGTGACAGTATTATCTGCGGCATAGGTACTGCCCTGGATGAGCAGTCCGCCACTATTCTAAATATTGTGCGTAATGTGGGGCAGGCATCAGAAAAGATATTCGGTCTGAACCAAAACATATCAGAGAGCTCCATCATTGCAAAGGAGATTGCCAGGGACATGGAAAAGGCTGACGAAGCAGCCAATGAGATATCGAGCAGCAGCACTCGTGTAAACCAGAATGCCGAGAAGGTAAACGAACTGGCAAGTCAACTCCAGAATGCCGTGAGCATCTTTAAAGGATAGCGATCCGCTCCCCATTAAATAGCTACTATCGAATGACGTCCCGCCAAATCTGTCTTTTTTAAAAGGGCCTTAAAGAGGCCGTATGATGGCACGGGCCTGTCCCGCGTCACCCTGTTTTATCTTAATCAACCATTTCCATTACCTCCTCGTAGATAAGAATTAGCAATTGCCTTTCTTAAACTATAGGGCAGGGATGACCGGCACAAGCAGATGGGAATCATACCTGCCGCCCGTATGGATGATATGCCTGCCCCGGTTTACGGTCTCAGTGTGCCCGTTGGTGTGCCTCTCTTCGGGGTAGGCATGGATGTCACTCCCCTGCACAAGTACCCGCAGGCTCTCTCCCCGATCGAAGAGAGTGCTCGAGGGCCAGATCTCGATCTCAACGGGAACGATTTCACCGGCCTTGAGCTTTATCTCTCTCCTGTGCCTGTGGAAGGGCTGGTAGTCCGTTGATTTCTCCTCATCCAGATCACGGTGGGAGACCCGCAGCCACCCGAGGGCGACGGGTCCGTCATCGTGGTTGCCGAAGAAGGCAAAGGGGACAATATATTTCGCGCGATCAATCTTCTCTATTGCCACAAATAGATCCATGTCATCACTACCCTCCGCCTCCACCCAAAGCTTCAGCTTCATATATCCTGTGATCTCGGTTTTTTCATCAAACTCGAATTCAAAAGAGGCGTTACTGGCCTTATCCGTGAGATCGTTTACCTCATAACTCACCTGATCCGGTTCCTCGAAGGGCGACGTACCCATCTTTCCATTGGTTGCATTCAAAAACAGTTTCTCATATTGGGTCCCTTCGGGCGGCCATTCCCTCTCGGTCCTGATGCTTCCGACATATATCCTCTCCCTGACCTCCAGGGTGACCCTTGGCCAGTCCTTCACGTGGTTATCGATACCCTTCAGAAACCTGTTAAAAAACTGCCTCTGTTTCTCCACGTTTTCCTTGCTGTAGAAGTGGGCCCACTTCTTTTGTCCGTGGACCAGGAGCCACTTGTCTTTGGAGGCGATCTTCCTGAAACCCTCGATCGTGCCCCGGTTATGGAGGCCGTGATCCGACCAGCTCGCAACTATAAAGGCCGGCACGGTTATCTTTGATAGATCCGCGTTCTTGCTCTCCCAAAAGTCGTCAAACATCGGGTGCTGCCTCGCCATTGTCTCGTAGTCTTCGACCCGTGTCGCAGAGAAGCTCAAGTTGCTCTGAAACAGGGGGCGAAAATGTGTTTCCGGGATTCCCCCGTGATAGGCCATCTCCCGGTAGAAGTCGCTCACCCCTTCCCAGGGGTTGATCGCCGCAAGATGTGGCGGATTAAGCGTCGCCGCCCTCCACTGGGACCAGGCCAGGTAGGAGACGCCCTGCATTCCCACTTTGCCATTGCTCCAGTCCCGGGTCCCGGCCCATTCGATCAGGTCATAGCAGTCCTCCGCTTCCTGATCACTCATGAATGTGAGGTCCCCTTCGGAATTCCATGCGCCGCGCGGGTCAGGATTGATAAGGACATAGCCGTTCCTGCACCAGTACACGGGGTCACCAGCCTCAAAGGCGGTGTATTCATTAATATCCTTATCCTCGATGCCGCAGTTGCCCCTTATGTCGTACTTGAGCCGGCAGAATTTTCCATAGGGTCCCCAGTTGACCAGAACCGGGTATCTCCCTTCCTTTTCAGGCCGAAACACGTCGATGTATATCTTTATCCCGTCGCGCATGGTCACGGAGACGTCGCGATCGATGATCATTCCCTCTGCCCGCTCCGTCCGGGGGGTAAATCCTGGGTATCCGCCATCACGCGGCGGTACGGGTTCCCTGAATATCATTTCAAAGTTCCTACTGCCCATTGCCTTTCTCCTTTATTCCTGTTTTCATGACTGATCATCGGTCAGCTTAGCCTTTGTTTTTAAAAATCTTTTTATGCTAAGTGATAGCGCGCCTGGCCTCGTCCAAGGCCATAGGCTATGGCCGACGGTGTCCGCAATAGCCTGCTATGGAAGGCGGGCCATGGAGAATGGAAATCCAAAAACCTTTGTTTATGGATGAGCATTCTTTAATAATCCTGTTATCGAAGGTTATATCTATGTGAATACTACTAAATTTGACGATAATCAATCAGAAATGAAGCCCCCCACGCCCCGAGTAGCGGGATCTCCGCTTTGATACAAAAATCAGCAGGGTATTCTGGCGAAGGCGAATTAATGAAGAGCGACACTGGGTCGGTTAGATCAAGCGCGATGGCGGAACTGTTGCGGTTATATGCCCCCTGAAATGATAGTGAATTATAAAAGGGTAGAAGAAGACCCAATTCCCCGGTCAAAGGCAGGTGATCTGAAACAGTAATAATAGACTTTTATGCATGTTCTGCACGAACGTGCCCTTTTACTTTTCACTTATTCGAAGAATTCTTCCCTGAATACGGTAGGGACGGTTAACACCCCAGTTCATTATTTTCCCCATTCCCCTCTCGACAAAATATTGCCCGAGCATTTCAAAAGGCGATCTTCCGGGATCTGCAATGATAACAGTCTTAATATCGTATTCAAATGCTCGAAGGATAAGATTTTTCAGGATCTCAACCATATCATCCCAGAAGCAGATATCAGCGCCGATCATTATTTCATGGCTTTTCATCCGTTTCCCGGACAACTCTTTGAAACTTGTCTCTATGGTGGTTATTTCCACATTATTTATCGCTGCGTGCAGCCGTAAAAAGGGGAAGACTTCTGAATCCCTGTCAACACATGTCACAACTGAACCATGATTTTTGGCGCAATAGACACCAGCCAATCCCCAGCCGCATCCGATATCGAGAAGTTTTAAACCACTCGCGAACCTGCTGCGCTTGAAATAATCAATCAGTAACCAACTCGAGGGCCAGACCCTGAAACCGTGCAAAGAGGGTCTGTGAATTCGCTTGAGTTCACGTATTGCCTTATGGCGGGAACGAAACACCATTATTCCATAGTCAATGGAATCTTTTTTCCTGTTATTGAACATCGGTTTTTAGATAGTAAAAAACCGGACCCTGACGGCCCGGTTTTTCTTACTCCTTTGATGTGTCCCTATCATATCTAATAATTTCTTCCGCCGTCACCCTGTCTCCCGCGACCTTCACTCCTATCGGCGCGTGGTTTAGCTTGATTAACCTTGATGGCACGCCCCTTGATCTCCTTGCCGTTCAACCCGTCAAGAGCCGCGTCAGCCTCGGTTCTGTCCGGCATTTCAACGAATCCGAATCCTTTTGATCTTCCATTATACTGGTCTTTTATTATTCTCACTGACGTGACCTCTCCAAACGCCGAAAAGGCGCTCTGCAAATCCTCCTCTTTTACTTCATAGGATAAGTTGCCGACATAGATATTCATATTTGTCTCCTTATGAAATGTTTTCTGCAAATCTCCGTGTGAAATACATTGAAATATCAATTTGTAAAATCAAGGGGTGGCTGGCCTTCTGAAGATTCAAACACGGTGCCGTCTTCTAATCTTCCAGTGTAATGTATTTTCACTCTATCCCCTTCTTTGGCTTGCCTCATATTAACCTCCCTTTTAATCTTCATGTGATTTGTTAATAATCCCCGCGACCCGCAGAGGGCTATTGTCCAGAGCGGTGACGACTTGCACTACATCAACAGACAATCTCGGGCAAGACCTTGAAGACCTTGGAGATAATGGATCATGTGGGCTGAAAGGCCCTGACAAACACTCCCTTTCAGGAATATGTATATATTGTGATCAATAAAAAAAGGAAGGTACAAGCTGACTTTCAGCTGGGTGGTTACTTTGCAAGCCGGTATAATAACAATATGGCTGGAAGTTCATCAATACTCATGGCGACTGAAGAGCGATGACTCAGTTCCGCGAGGCGTAAAAACTCAACCAAATGGCATGTATCAACGAGTACCTGTAATCTAACAGGAAACATTATATAATTTGATTATTTCAAAGGTGGTACCATTAGTCAATGTATAAATGTCATAAATTCACTGATAACTGTATTTCTCGGGGACATTTCCGCATCCAAAATTCCATGCGGTCTGGGTCAGTCTTACATGCTGGCTCCGATTCTGTGATCAGCAGACTGTAAGGGCCTAAAAAAAGGGTGGTGTTTCAGACTGTATCGAAACGCCGTCCTCATATGTTGCTATAGCCTCCGTTGATCGTTCAAAACATCAGCTCGTGGCGGTTATCGCTTTCTGATCATCCGATTTGCAGTTCAGAATACGCTTCAGAAGCCCTCGAAGACGTTTATGCTACGATCAGGCGAGGTCGAAGCGGTCAAGGTTCATGACTTTGTTCCACACCGCTACAAAGTCGTGCACGAACTTCTCCCGGGAGTCCTCACATCCGTAGACTTCCGCCAGAGACCGGAGTTGGGAGTTCGAACCGAAGATGAGGTCGACACGGGCGCCGGTCCACTTGAGTGCGCCCGTTGCGCGATCACGACCCTCGAACACGTCATTGTCTCCCGCGGTTGCCTTCCATGTCGTGTTCATGTCGAGCAGATTCACGAAGAAGTCGTTTGTCAGCGTCCCAGGGCGCTTGGTGAAGATGCCGTGTTGGGTCTGGGCGAAATTGGTATTCAGGACTCGCAGGCCGCCGATAAGAACCGTCATCTCAGGCGCCGTTAGCGTCAGCAATTGCGCCCGGTCGATCAGCAGTTCCTCGGCCGATACAGAGAACTTAGT
>CAZGIZ010000200.1:0-7458 GCA_964526655.1 uncultured Desulfobacteraceae bacterium
GAAATGATCAGTTACGAAATGGCCATAAAACAAGGCTTTTTTGCCATTTGCAGCCACCATGTCCAGTTCATCACCGGTCGACCGGCCATAACACTGCGGCAGGTGATTGAAAGCAACCTACAAATGCTTGTGTAACCCCTTTTTCCCTACTGCTGCCGGTCACGAATTTGATTTCGCAGTCAACTCCGGCCGGATCGCCGGTTATAACCAGCTAAAATATCTAATAAAATAGAGGGAAAATACCTGTCGATTGACCGGATTAGCCCCAATCTACATGTTACTTGATTTTTGTTGTTGACACAGTGTCCCACTTAATGGATTCTTTTCCCTAAATAGATTAAGATTGTCTGAAACCGAATTCTTTTTTTTACTGGAAAGTTCAAAATTCCTGAACCTTAAACTTGTTTGATATCAATTCGCTATAAGAATTATTATTAAGTATTCGAAAATTCCAACCATTCGACGTGGTGACTCTCGACAGGTTGGAATAAAGCCACGAAATCCTGATCTGAAGCATGGTTACCATGAATCTGCGACTGTTTAGCTGGAGGGGGGTGATATATAACTGACAATAAAGGGAAAGTTTAAATGGACTATTCACTATTGAGAAGGGAGGGTAATGCGATAATGAAAAAAACACCAGTTATCACTTTAATTTTAATATTCTTAATTATGGGACTGGGTTTCAGTGTTTATGCCCAGGAGAAACCGCGGTATGGCGGCGTCCTGAGGATTCTTAGACCCACGTTCCCAAAGGTTATCGGCTTTCCAAATGAGTTTAGCCCGGTTGAGAGCATTTGCGCCCTGCCCGTCCTGGAGAGATTAAACGAGTGGGACGAAAAGGGAAATCCAATCCCGGTGCTGGCGGAATCCTGGGAGGGCGACCCAGTAAATAAGACCGTTGTCTGGCATCTCAGGAAGGGTGTAAAGTTCACTGACGGGACGGACTGGAACGCCGAGGCACTCAGGTGGAACTATCAAATAGCAATAGACGCCAAAAGACAAACGGATGGAAAGTATGTAAAATCCATGGAGGTTATCGACGAGCACACCCTCAAGATGAATCTCTCGGAATATACGAGGCAGATGACCCAGGAGAACTTGAGCTGGAGAATATCCATCTCACCGACGGCATTTGAAAAGGCCGGAGGGGGCGACATGGAAAAAAGCATCGAGTGGGCCCGGAGAAACTCGGTGGGGACAGGTCCCTTCAAGGTTGTCGATTTTAAACGCGATAACTATATCAAATACGTGAAGAATGACAACTACTGGAGAAAGGGTATGCCCTATCTTGACGGGATCGAATCGCGCCTCATTCAGGACCCCATGACGGCAATGGCCATGATGGAGGCCGGAGAGGCGGATGCGTGGCATGAGACGGGAGAGGTGCAAAATATACTCAGGTTGGAGGAAAAGGGATTTAAAGTGAACTGGGGCCCCGGTTATTTCTGGGCGCTCCTGCCCAATTCCAGCGATCCCAAATCACCACTCTCCAAAAAGAAGGTGCGTGAGGCAATAGAATACGCCATTGACCGCCCGGCAATAGCGAAAATGGTCGGTCACGGCAAGTA
The DNA here is from genome assembly GCA_964526655.1 of uncultured Desulfobacteraceae bacterium. Lineage (GTDB taxonomy): Bacteria > Desulfobacterota > DSM-4660 > Desulfatiglandales > HGW-15 > CAZGIZ01. The sequence goes on from CAZGIZ010000200.1 coordinate 1,572, forward strand.
TGAGGCCCTCCATCAGATGGCCCCCTCCTTCTGGCCTGGCTATGTGCCTGGTTATGACCCTCGTCCCTACAACCCGGAAAAGGCCAAGCAGCTCCTTGCCGAAGCAGGTTATCCCAAGGGCTTCAAGACCACAATCATGTCCATGGATCGCTTCGGGGCCATGAACGCCATCACCGCTATTAAAGCATATCTGGAAGCGGTTGGAATTGAGACTAGACTGGATGTCGCCGATCTGGGGAGATACTTCGGACAGGTATTTGCAACTGGGTGGAGCGACCTTGCATTCACGATCTCCGGTATCAATCCCAGCACAACGGACCTGTTTATCCATTTCGGGCCGGAACCCATGACCTATCGCACGGGCAACATTGCCAAGACACCAGAATATCTGGCAATGTGTAATGATGCCTTGCATACCTATGACGATGCGGCATATCTGAATAAGATCAAACAGATAGTCAAAAAGGCCGGTGAAGATGCAATGGTGATTCCCATCTATGTCTCGGCACTGGCAAGTGTCCAGGCACCCTATGTCCATAGTGATTATTGTAAAATACACTCTGTTATCTGGTATTCCTATGAGGACTGGATGGAACCTCATTAGTCGGTCTTGGCAATAAATCCGGGTGGTTCACTCCCGGCTTCAAAATGAGGCCGGGTTGAATCACCCCCCAGTCTTTTCTGAAAAACAGGCCTTAGAACGAACTAACCGCCCAAAATATTATCATATCAATTAGTTACCTCAGTTTGTCTCCTATCAAAATCAAAAATATTAAATTAATACCCCATAAAATTTTAAGTTTATGCGGGATTTGCCGATAGATAAAAGAGGATTATTGCGGTTGTCCGACATAAGATCGCAAATTATTAGAAGATTTCCTTAACCAATACCCGGGGTTGGCGAATGACATTTCCTTGCCTGTCGTTGAACGAGAAGGTCAGAGGTAGGGTGTTCTATAGGAACCGAATAGGGATAGAAGATCCGGACACAGGAATTACGCAGGAGATTTTCGAGTCCATTAAAGATCCTCTGATAGTGTTTGACTTAGACGGTAATATACTATCCTCAAACAGGGCCTATGCAGATTGGCGTACTCGTCATGAATTCGACATGAACGAATATATTGTCAGGCCCACCTCCAAAGCGCCCAATATCCCCTCAGGGGATCCAAAAAAGTATATTAAACTCATGGAAGAGGTCGTTGAAAGGGGTTTTGCCGGCCCTATCGAAACCCATTTCGTCTTGAAGGACGGACGTGAGGAATATCAGAACATAACTGCTTCCCTTCTTAGGAACTTCCAGGAGGAATCCATTGCCGTTCTTGTTGTGTTAAGGGACGTCACCGACACCAAAAAGCTTATTAAAGAGCTGTCGGATTTCAGAGAAGCGACGATATATATGTTGAGCGACCTGGACAGAACCAGCAAGGAGTTGGCGGAATCCAAGGACTATGTGGATAACATCATAAGGTCCATGATCGATACTCTGATTGTGGTAACACCAAAAGGAGATATAAAGACAGTAAATAACGCCCTTATTAATCTTCTTGGTTATAAAGAAGAGGAGCTTATCGGAAAACCGGTTGAGACTATCTTTGTGTCAGAGGAAGAAATACCTTTTAAGGGAATAAAACTGGAAAAACTGATTAAGGAAGGCGAACTAAAGGATTATGAGACAAATTACAAGGCAAAAGACGGCAAAAAAATTCCCATTCTATTAAACGTCTCTGTGGTGAAAGATGAAGATGGGAACATCAACTACATAGACTGTACTGCCAAAGACGTAACTGAACTCAAAAGGGCAAATGAAGGTCTGAAACAGGCAAAAGCATCGGCGGAGAATGCCAACCGGGCCAAGAGTGAGTTTTTGGCAAACATGAGTCATGAACTCAGGACGCCTCTGAACCATATTATCGGTTTTACGGAGCTCATTGTTGATAAGAGTTTTGGGGAACTGAACGAGATTCAGGAGAAATACCTCAGCAATGTTCTTCAAAGCGGCCGGTATCTACTTTCATTGATAAATGACATCCTTGATCTCTCAAAGGTTGAAGAGGGAAAGCTGGATTTGGAACCTTCGGATGTTAACCTGAAAACGCTTCTGGAGAACAGTCTTGTCATAGTCAAGGACAAGGCAATGAAGCATTCAATAAATCTTTCCCTGAATCAAGACAATATCCCGGAGACTGTCAGGGCAGATGAACGGAAACTCAAGCAAATAACCTATAATCTGCTTTCAAATGCGGTGAAATCCACGCCTGACGGGGGAGAAGTTTGCTTAAGCGCAAGAATGGTCGATTGTATGGTCCGAACCGACCCGCGTGGGGGAGGTCTGGTGGACCTCCGGATTATTAAAGATCGGGTCGAAGGGGACGAAGCAGAGGGTTGGAAGCCTGGGAAGTGCATTGAATTTTCCGTATCTGATACGGGGATCGGGATAAGGAAAGAATATCAGCAGCTTATCTTTGATCGATTCGAACAGGCCGATGGAACATCGAGTAGCATGTGCAAGGGGGCGGGATTGGGCCTTTATCTCGCCAAAAGATTTGTGGAACTCCATGGCGGGAGGATATGGGTGGAAAGTGCGGGCGAAGGCCAGGGTAGCCGATTTGTCTTCACCATTCCAATGTAGGCTCAAGGCATTCGTCATCCCGGTCAATTTTTGGATAAATAGCAGAGTAAAGAGGATTTGATATGGAAAATAAAAGAATATTGGTAGTCGAAGACGACGAAATGAATATGGAGCTGGTAGGCGCGTTGCTAAAACTCGGGAAGTACCAGATGCTGGAGGCTGAGGATGCGGAAACCGGCATCCAGATGGCCCGCGATCACCAGCCCGATCTCATACTTATTGACATCCAGTTACCGTGGATGGACGGTCTGAGTGCTACGCGGATTATCAAAGAGGACCCCGAGTTAAAAGAGATACCTGTGGTGGCATTAACTGCTTATGCCATGCAGGAAGACGAGGAAAAGGCAAAGAATGCGGGTTGTAGCGGTTACATAACAAAGCCGATTGATGTGAAGCATTTTTTAGAAAGAATAGCCGGATATATGGCCTGAGATGTAAAAGAACCGGATAGAAAAATTCTCATTTATCTCGGGTGGATTGATAATCATGTACTGTTAGTTTGGGTGGTGAATTAGTGATTAGCACTGATAGAAAGAGCAGGTATTAATAATAAATTAAGGAGAAAATGCTATGTATAATAGATTAGCGGTAGATTATTTATCGGTCGAAGAAATTGGGATGGATATCGAAGAAATCAATTCGGACGATTTTAGTTTAGCTGATTTTGTAGAGTTGGACGATCCTGATCTCTTTGCCAAGACCAGACCATTTCTTGCCTGCACGGAAGATACAAAGAAAAAGGGCTATTATAGCTATCGCCGTCCACTCCTTTCTGCCTGCAGGAACAGGGTCATTGTTTACGATGAAATGACAGGGAAAGAAAAAGAGATGATCATGATGGCCTCCAACAACTACTTGGGGCTGACTACCCACCCAAAGGTGGTGGAGGCGGGAGTTAAGGCCTATGAGAAATACGGCTCAGGAGGTAGTTCCGCGCCTTTATTGAGCGGAACCTTTGATATTACCAAGGAGTTGGAACATAAATTGGCAAAGCTCAAGGGTTGTGAGGCGGCAATGGTCTTTTCAACCGGCTATGGCGCAAATGTCGGCATCATCAGCGCTTTATTGAGGCATAAGGATGTGGCAATTTTGGATAAACTGGTCCACGCAAGCATCTTGGATGGGTGCAGATTATCAGGATCAAATTTTAAGGTTTTTCGACACAGGGACATGAAAAACCTCGAGGAAAAGCTAAAGCGATGTGATGGGAGATATATGGGAAAATTAGTGATAACCGATGGTGTATTCGGGATGGATGGAGATATATGCCCCCTTCCACAGATCAAGGAGATTGCCAGGAGGTATGGGGCCAAGGTAATGGTGGACGAAGCCCATGCAACCGGAGTATTGGGGAAACATGGAGGAGGGACAACGGAGCATTTCGGAATGAAGGGTGAAGTAGACCTGGTTATGGGCACATTCAGCAAGTCACTTGCTGGAGTGGGAGGTTTTGTGGCCTCCTCCAAGGAAGTGGTTAATTATATAAGGTTCTATGCACGTTCTCACTTCTTCTCCGCCGCGTTGCCTCCCAGTGTCTGCGCCACGGTAAAGGCGGCATTGGAGGTTATGGAGGAAGAGCCTGAGCTTATAGAAAGACTCCATCATAATGTCAAGTATCTTCATCGCCGGCTGGAGGCCTTGGGATTAGAGGTCAATCCCCCTATGTCAGGAGTGCTGTCGGTTGTAGTGGGAGAGGATATTATCTTGAAAAAAATGGGTAAAAGGATACATGAGTTGGGTCTCTATATCAATCCTCTGCCCTACCCTTCAGTCCCTAAGGGCAAATCCCGATTCAAATTCAGCCTCATGGCCACTCATACCCGCGAAGATCTGGACGAGGCTGTGGATATATTTGAAAAGGTGTGCAAGGAGTTTAGGGTCATTTAAGAGGTTTATTATGAAAGATAGCAAGGTGGCCATTATCAGAGGCAAAGAGCCGGTAGAGATGGTAAGAAGTGCTCTGAACCTCGTAGGAGTATTGAATCTTGTAAGAGATAAAAGGGTATTTATAAAACTGAACTTTGGTGGACCTTCGGGAAAAGCAGGTGCGATTGTTTCCGAAGGAATGACGAGGGCGGTTATTGAATACTTAAAGCCGGTTTGCCGGGAGCTAAAGGTGGGTGAACAGGGAAGGGCCACCAAGGAGGAAAGTGAGGCATTATTCAATAGGATTTGGTGCAGGAAGTTGGAAAAAGAGTTAGGAGTAGAGTTTGTCAATCTCTGGGATGTTGAATATATATCAAAAGAGGTTCCTCAGCCATTTGCCAAAAAAAGATGGAAGATCCCGAAAATGATCCTTGATTCGGATATTGTCATTAGTCTTGCCTGTTTAAAGATCAGTGCCGCGGCCGAGGTTACCCTATCCCTAAAAAACTTTTATGGTGTCATTCCTTACAAAAACAAGGCCTTCTTTCACGGTAAAGTCCATCAGGTGATTGTAGATCTGAACCAGATCATAAAACCAAGCATAGGAATAATAGATGGTATATATGGCTGGGAAGGGGGAGAATCCTCAATAGGGGGGAATCCCATCGGCATGGACCTTATCCTTGCAAGCCAGGACCTGGTTGCCTTAGATACAGTGGCTGCCGAGATTATGGGGGCAGATTCAAGGATTGTTCCTTATATACAATTGGCCAGTAAGCTGGGCTTAGGTATATCGGACTTAGACAGGATAGAAGTGGTTGGTAAGCAGATAGATGAGGTGAAAAGGGTATTCAAAAAGGTGCCTGCCTACCAAGTTTGGGGCTCAAAGATCTCAGCCATAGCTGGCCTGGCAAACTATTATCTTATAGCGAGAGGTGAGGAATAATCTTAATGAATCAGCGATAAAAATTTAGGTACTCAGGTTATTATGTTTGAAATAAAGGTATTAGACAGCATAAGTGAAATAGATGAAGAGACCTGGGATTCTATTGTTGAAAAGGATCACCTAATCTCTTCATACATGTATTTGAAGGCCGTGGAAGAGGGCGGGATTAATGTACCCTTCTACAGATATCCGGTGGTTTATGATGAAGGCAGATTGGTAGCCCACACCTGTATCTATAAGATATTCTTTGAACTGGATATATTTGCCAAGGGTCCGGTTAAATGGCTTATTAATCAGGTAAGGAGGTTCTGGCCCAATTTCCTCAAACTGGCCCTTCTGGAATGTGGCACGCCTGTTGCATTAGGAAATACTATCTCCTATGCACCCCAGACAGATAGAAAGAAGATATTGGAAATTATCGCCGACAAAATGGAGGAGATAGC
>CAZGIZ010000201.1:0-7457 GCA_964526655.1 uncultured Desulfobacteraceae bacterium
TTCTGCATGTACGTCCCGCTTTGAGGCGGGAAATTGGGAAGTGGTATCTCCGCCTCCTCATCTCCTTGCCTTGAAGGGCGCGCCATCTCACGAAGGCTCATTAATGTCTCTCGCCGAGAACGCCAAGGGTTTTTATAATATAATCTTTCTCTGCGTTCTTAGGTACCGGACTAAACCCCTCATTGTTCACTATGTCCCACTTTCCAGCTTGTGATGGTCAGGGAGGATCGTGCGTCATATGGGGATGAAAACCCATGATAACCTTCGGCTTTTTTCCCGCAAGTTGGAATCCGTCCGGGGCGCTATATCCTGGTACCTTGCAGACCTTAATTAGTTTTTGTAGAAAAACGCTTTACACGGCAAATTATAGGGCATGAACAGAGATTCTTATACCCAATATTTGGACGTAAGGGATATAATACAGAGGGCTAATTCCTGATCATATAGATCAATCAGGGATTTGGAGATAGTTTTCCCTCTGTGTGTTATTCGATCAATAAATATTACTGACAGTTATATCAGTTCCGCGATTTTTTGCAGATTAAAAGTTACAACAGATAACCCGACATAACTTTGGAAAGAATCCCAACCTTTCCAAAGGCAGCGTTTTAATCCATAACCCCTCATCAAGGTGGAAATGATGCCTTCAATACCGGCACGAAAACGCTGTAGGTTTTTAAACCATCGTTCTTTCTCAATTTGTACACGGTCTTTTGAGCGGTATCCCGGTTTACATATGGATACCTTTTCAATACGTGTTTGATAGGCTTTATCCTCATTGTCTGAACTGAAGAAACGACGATCACCACACAGGCTTTGAGGGACTTGGCCATACTGTTTTTTATGTCTTGCTATAATATCAGGGATCATATGGGCATCATCAGGATTACCTCTAAAGACCTGATATTGTGTTATAAGACCGCTCTTTGCAGTGGCAATCAATGCTTTGTGACCAAATTCTGTGGGAGACTGGCTTTTGCCTCTTCTTACGATATCTGTATGATCTTCAAAGATAGAGACAATCTTATCCGATACAGGAACCTTTTCTCCTTTTAATATCCTACGCTCACATTGATTTATGGCAGTAGCTGACATGGTCAAATAGTGTTCAAGTGGTTCAAAGAATGGCAATGTCCTGGAGTAAGGATATTGATTCATCTCCTTTAAACATCTTTTACCCATGAGTGGGACCTCATCGGCGATCTTGATCAGATCTTTGTAAAACCTCCGGCGATTATTGTTATCATTCGGTCCTTTTGCCATGACAATACGATAACAGAGCTTCTCAGCTCTTTTGGTTCTCTTGGAAAACGCAAAGTTGATTTCAGGGATCTCCTGACGGGCACTTTCCATGATACGGGTCAGGACCCTAATACTGTCCCATAGAAGACGGGAGTCACGGATAAGCTATGTTGGTCCCGACTACTGTGGTATCAACACGAATAGATTGTCCTTTTTCTTTCTTTTTCCCATGGGCATAGAGGACCAGCATTTCATTGATTCGAGCCCAGGTCTCAGGCTTAATGGATTTGATAACTTTTTGAAGTGTGGTGTAATGGGGTATGGAATCGGAATAGAAGCGTATGAACCAACGAAAGGAAACACTATCTCTTAGCCGGTCCCATAGTTCTCCATATGAATACCGTTTATATTGCTTTAAGACAGCACAACGAAGAACACGTTCCGCGCTCATACCATGAGAACCCGAATCGTTTGAACCTTCGGTTAGATCGGTATGAACGGCATGTAAAATAAATGGATTATCATCAAGGATAGCGTCCATCTTTTTTAACTTCTTACTCGGTTTAAATATGAGAATGAGAAGATTAATGGCATGGTCAAAAAGACTTCTTTATGCTAATGTTTTCTTCCGCATTTGGCCTCCTTTTTTGGTGGGGTATTTGTATAACTCATTGATTTGACAACAAGAGTATAACAAATCCCCTCAGAATTGTCGAGGTCAAATTGCTTATAATAGATTGCTTATAATAGACTTTTTACCTTTCACTACAGGAACTAATTAAACAGCAAAAGTGAGCTGAAGCGCCCAAGATGCCTTAGGAAGAAAATGGAACCCGTTTGGAGTTTTAGTTGATTAGCGCTTTAGCTCACTTGGGAATTTTTATTTATCTTTTCCCGTAATTTGGGGGAACTCTGGAATGTGACCGTCCTGCGGGACTTGAGGAAGATATTCTCACCCGTACGGGGATTTCTGCCCTTTCTGGCCCACTTGAATCGCACATGGAACTTGCCGAACCCGGGAATGAGGACGTGCTCGCCCTTTTCCAGGGTCGTTTTTATTATATGCAAAAGTGATTCAATAACATCCGTTGCCCGCGAATGGCTCAAGGTGGTGTAATTGAGCTCCGGAAACAGGTATTGCTGCCTTGTCTTCTCCCTGTTTTTGAAGTGGACTTTTTCCATTACACTCTTCACAAGATCCGCCTTATTCAGAGTCATGATAAACCTCACTGAGGAGATGCAGCAATATAACCTGGCATTATTAATCTCAAACAATTATTGGCAAACATTGACATATCTGGTAAGGTTTGTCAACTTCGCCTAATTTCAGGCATTTTTTGTTTTAAGACCCTTACGGGGATTTTCATTATTTAGTATGGACCTTTCCTCTGTTAATGGTGTATGAAAAGGCTTCTTGAGGCGATATAAAGAATCCCGGTCGCCAAAGAGTCCTGTCAACATTGGTAAAGCTCAATGCACTATAATTACATTTTCAGGTTCTGCCCGGTCTGCGGCGGGAGTTTGAAATCTTCCGTAATCAAGGAGAATGAGCCTCCAAGGCTGGTTTGTGAAGGGTGTGAGTTCGTCTTCTACCTTGACCCAAAACTGGTGGCCTGCTGCATCGTTGAAATGGATAATAGAATAGTCCTCCTAAAGCGGGGCATCTCGCCCCAGAAGGGCAAGTGGGTTGTACCCGGCGGATATGTGGATCGCGGAGAAGAGGTGAAGGCCGCAGCCCTCAGGGAGACAAGGGAAGAATGCGGCATCGATTGTGAGATAAAAGATCTCCTTGGTGTTTACTCCTATGCCGGATGGCTGGAGGTTGTTGTTATCTATGTGGCGAAATATCTATCCGGCGATCTTATTGCCGGGGATGAAAACACTGAGGCCAGGCTGGTAGGCCTTGACGAGATACCATGGGAAGTCCTGGCCTTTGAGAGCACCCGGGACGGTCTTAGGGATTATTGCAGTTTGAAAGGAGAAGGGATAATTGATTAAGTTGCAACAGCAAAAAATAGACAGTTTAGGACCGGATAAGAAAAAGGCCGTTATGGAGAGGTCCATGGAAGACATCTCATCCATATATGAGGCCACCCGCAGGATAGTGGAGGACATCAGGGACAAGGGGGATTCCGTATCATTGGCCCATTACGGGAAGCACAAAGAAGATATCTCCAGGGCCGATCTGGAGGTGTCAAGGGCGGAGATAGAAGATGCTTACAGGGAAGTGGACCCCCGGGTCGTTGACTGTCTCAGGGAGGCCGCAAAGAACATAATAAAATTTCACCGCGCCCAGCTTGAGAGGGAAATGTGGTCCATTGAGGTGACCGAGGGGATCCTTGCGGGGCGGGTTACCAGACCCATGGACATAGTGGGCTGTTATATCCCAGGGGGCAGGGCCGCCTACCCGAGTTCGGTCCTCATGACCGTTCTGCCGGCAAAGGTTGCCGGCGTTGGGGAGGTAGTGGCCGTCACACCCCCCAATAAGGGGATGAAGGCCAACCCGGTCACCTTGGTCGCCGCGGACGTGGCGGAGTGTGACAGGATATTTAAGGTGGGGGGGCCATGGGGCATAGGGAGCCTGGCCTATGGGACCGAGACGATCCCCAGGGTGGATAAGATAGTTGGACCCGGTAATAAATATGTCACCGCAGCCAAGATGGCGGTCTACGGCCAGGTGGACATCGACTCCCCCGCAGGACCCAGCGAGGCCCTCATCCTGGCTGATGAGACAGGGGACCCGGAGTTGATCGCCGTGGATTTCCTGTCCCAGGTGGAGCATGACCCGGATTCTGCGGCAGTGCTTGTGACCACCTCGGATAAACTTGCGAAAGAGGTCTGCGATATCATAAACAGGGAGTTCGAAGGACTCCCCAGAAGGGAGATCTTTGAGTCCTCTCTTTCAAAACACTCCTATGTGCTCCTGGCAAGGGACATGGAGCAGGCCCTGGAATTCACCAATGAGTATGCGGCCGAGCATCTCCAGATCATGACAAGGGATCCCTTTATCACCCTTAACAGGATCAGACACGCGGGATCCATTTTTTTAGGGCCCTATGCGCCGGTGCCGGTCGGGGATTATGCCTCGGGGACAAATCACGTCCTGCCCACGGGTCAATGCGCCCGCATGTTTTCCGGCCTTTCAGTGGATGACTTTATTAAGAAACCCACCTTCCAGTACCTCAGCAGGGATGGCCTGGCAGGCCTCAGGGACGTGGTTGTCACCCTTGCCGAGGCGGAGGGGCTCCCTATCCACGCGAGGGCGGTAAAGGCGAGATTTAAATAGCAGGACGTTCCATAAAATCGTGAAACGATTTTATTTATTAAAGGAGGTTTGAAACCATGGCTGACATTCAAGGCTACGATATGCCCGATGAGCTCTATTATCACAAGGATCACAGCTGGGCCCGGATAGAAGGCACCAGGGTGACGGTGGGGATGAATGACTTCTTCCAGGAGGAGGCCGGGGACATCGTGTTTGTGGACCTCCCGGAAGAGGAGGACGAGGTAAGCCAGGGTGAAGTCTGCGGAAAAATCCAGTCCAGGAAATGGATCGGCAACCTCGTGGCCCCGGTATCAGGGGAAATCACGGAGATAAACGAAGAGCTGGAGGACGACACCAGCCTGATCAACAGTGATCCCTATGGTGAGGGCTGGATACTGGTTATAGAAGCGGACAACCTTGATTCAGATCTGAAAAATCTCATTCATGGAGATGAGGTCGCCGACTTTATTGAGCGGGAAATAAAGGTGGCCGAAGAAGAGAAGGCAAAGGGGTAAGCCACAATAACCACCTTTATATCTTGCTTATCTCTTTTTTATCACGTGATTCGACTTCGTTTTTACCTGGCGCAGGGCACAGGGCTTAGGGCGCAGGGTAACTCTAGGCCGGTATTACAGGTTTCATTAATTTAAGATAAAATGGCTAAAAATTGGCGTCTTTTTAAAGATATTAATACCCCTGTCTCCACGGCCCGGGGTCTGGCAGTGGACGACACCCTTCCACTGGCAATGGAAGGCAATAACTCCCCTCCGATACTCCATCTCTACACCTTCCGCCCTTCGGCCATTGTGGGGAAATACCAGGACATCATGTCCGCCCTGAAAATTGACCGGTGCCGCGCCAGGGGAATAGAATACAATCGAAGGAGCACGGGCGGGGGCACAGTGATCATGGGCCCCGATGTGGTCGCTCTCGGTCTCGGCATCAACATGGACTATCCTGGCCTCAAGAAAGGAGTCGGCGGCCTGTTCGAATCCCTCGGCCGTGTACTGATCAAGGCCCTTGAGAAATTCGGCATCGAGGCCGGGTTCAAACCGAAAAACGACATCGAGGTCAAGGGACGAAAGATAGCCGGCCTCTCAGCTGCGGCTGAAACAGGAAAAAGCCTGCTATTTCATACAAGTCTCCTTGTGGATTTCGATATCCCTCTGATGCTCGACATCATGAATACCCCCCTTATAAAACTCCATGACAAGGGCTATAACTGCTTCAGCAGGAGGATGACGACCGTCACACTCGAGACCGGCGGTCGGGTACCGGTCAATGATGTTATGGACGCAATCCGGGATTCGTTCGCGGAAGAATTCGGGATAGGCTTCCTGGAGGACGCCCCCGACAGTTGGGAACAGGAATCCATCGATCGCCTTATAAAGGAGAGGTACACCAACCCTGACTGGATATTCTCGCACAAGCACCCAAGGGCCAGGATGGGGGTGGGACGCCTGAAGACAAGGGGAGGGCTTCTGGAGGTCTATCTGACGCTTTCAGGCGCTTCGATCGAAAACATCATGATAACCGGTGATTTTTTTACGAACAGCCGTGACCTTAATTCCCTGGAGAATGCCCTCAGGTGGACATCCGCAAGGAGAGAGAACATTGAGGAGAATCTTGCCTCGGTCTGGAGCGAAGACATGATTCACGGCCTGGACGTCCCCACGTTGACAGAGGCGATCCTGATGGCAAAGGAGAATCAGGTCAGACTGTAGACAATATTTCGGATTTTTAAGAATCCGGATCGGATCTTAAGAGTTGGCAGCACAAAGCCGTAAAACAGAGAGCCCGGAATATGTAAAGATGAGTCTGGCGACGGCTATCTCCCTTGGAATGACACGGGGAAGGATGTATAGGGGCGCCGTCAATAGATGCGTGAACCTCCTGGTCCATTACCCTGAAGGGTGCTCCGCGAGATGCGCCTATTGCGGTCTCTCCAGGGGCCGGCCCGGGGCCTATGAGGACAAGAGCTTCATTCATGTGTCATGGCCGCTTTTTCCTATGGAGGTGGTAATTGAAGCCATCAATAATTCCCCTCCCTATGTGAAACGCACGTGCATCTCCATGATAACCAATGGCAAGTGCCGCTCGGCTACCGTCCAGATGGTGAAGGCCCTCAGGGACCATACTGAACTGCCCGTCTCCGTCCTTATCGCCCCGACCATCATCGACGGGAATGATCTGATGGCCATGAAGGATGCTGGCGTGGATAGAATAGGGGTGGCTGTCGATCTCGCCACACCGGAACTCTTTGACAAATACCGTGGGAAGGGCGTTAAGGGACCCCACAAGTGGGATCGGTACTGGGAGGTCCTGGAGACGGCCCTCAGGATATTTGGCCCCTTTTATGTGGGAGCCCATCTCATGGTTGGGATGGGCGAGACCGAGAAGGAGATGGCGATAGTCATGAACAGGTTATGGCGCATGGGAGTGGTTAATCACCTGTTCTCATTCTTTGCAGAGGAGGGATCAAGGCTCGCCGGCAGGCCCCAGCCTTCCTGGCCATCTTACCTCAGGATCCAATTAGCGCGCTATCTCTTGGAAGAGGGGATGTGCTCTTTTAATGAAATGGAATTCGATGAACAGGGTCGAATCACCGGTTTTGGGATGAATCCGGACAGGTTGACAGAAGTGGTGAACCGGGGCGACCCTTTCATGACCACGGGGTGTCTGGGACCTGACGGGCAGGTGGCATGCAACAGGCCCTTCGGTAACTGTCTTCCTGGCCCAAAACAGTGGAACTACCCGTATACGCCTAATGAAGAGGAGCTTGATCTTGTCCGCGGGAACCTATTCGAGATTCAAGAAAATTAACAATAATTATTTTGACAATGGATCTTAAAAGGATTATATGATAGGATTTTTCAAATGGGCCGTTAGCTCAGTTAGGTAGAGCAGCGGACTTTTAATCCGTTGGTCGTGAGTTCGATTCTCGCACGGC
>CAZGIZ010000202.1:0-7428 GCA_964526655.1 uncultured Desulfobacteraceae bacterium
TGAAATCCTCATGATAATCACGGAAGCCCTCCTCGTTCAGGGTTCAGGGGTTCAGATTAACCCTTGAACCGTGAACCTGCATACGCTTACCGTTCATTCTATATCCAAGCTTCGTGCCAGGCAGGACAAGTGCGACCTTATTTAATTCAACCTATTGAATTGTCAGTTAATATTCAAACCTGAAGGGTTGATGGAGGAGGGCCGGGTTGACGCAAAATAGTGATCATATATGGCAAGTGGTCAAATATGATTACTATTTCGGCTTCTTTCACTTGATAGGGTCGAATAGAGTCCATAGGGTGGATCTGGAAAGTAGGAGTACGAAAGGAACCTGCATGAATTCAAATGAACCGTCGCAAAGGAGGCTTGCCGTCCTCATTGACGCTGATAACGCCCAACCCCTGATCACCGAAGGGCTGATGTCGGAAGTCGCTAAGTACGGCGTTGCAAGCGTAAAGCGCATTTACGGCGACTGGACCACGGCGAGCCTGGGCGGGTGGAAGTCCGTCCTCTTAAAGTACTCTATAGCGATAAGCGCAAGAAACCCAAGAAATAGAATTCCATAGGTAAGGCACTTTATCCTTTCGATAATGCCCTCCATATTATGAAAAAGGACCACATGCTCAAGTTGCATCTTGCATTTCGTGCACATTGTGATCAAGTTTTGGGCCACAGGTGTCTTGTCTTTAATGTTTTCCATCGTTCCCCTTCCCGTGTCAGATATTTTCATAAAATCAGGCCCTGCCTGCCTCCGGCAGCGGCAAGACAATACTTGCCCACAGTCTGGATGTCGAGAAGATGGACATGGTTTAATGAATTGGATGTAACAATTATTATTCTCCGGCCTAATAGACGGGATCAGCCGTATATCAAAGAAAAGCTGTTCCCTCGTCGGCTGTATTGTGTCGTCATATCAGGTCTTTCCACCAATGATCAATATAACTATCAGATAAGTAGGTCTCAACCAATTCTTGCCATTTTTCGTTCGTCGATACCCATTGCTCCTGCTTGAAAGGCAGTTCCATAAGGTATTTACTCGCCCTGCCCACCATGAATTCTTCACCGGTGGAGGTGAAATGCTCTTTGACTCCAATCAAAAATCTCTCGCTTTCCTTGCACCCCTCTCTCGTTCCCCACTTCCTGATGAGAAAGTCAACATTGCCTCTGAGCATCAAAGCAAGCCCGGTTCCTTTCAGCTTATCGTGGGAATACTTTGATAGCTTTTTAACAAATGCATCGTGAAGGTTTTCCATATTTGTTGTGTCAATATCATCAAAGCCAATGTTAAAGAATATCACAAACTCCACTATCGATTGGCGATGCGGAACCGGCAGAGACATGTACCATTCGATGAATTTTTCTAACGGTGCATCCATGATTATTCCTTTCATCATTCATTCGAAACCTATTCTTTTTTTAAGAATATATCCAGATCAACCGTTTCTCTCAGGCGTTTTCCAAGATCGTTATAAATAAATGCCTGCTCCCCTCTACTCACATTAATAATAGGGATGTTAATTTTTTAACAATATGATGGGCTGCTGGCGGACTGGCTAAATTGCGGGCCTTAAACTGCATCTGGGCAAGATGCTTCTGGTTATCGAGCAATTTATCTATCTTGTAAGCCAAAACAGGCCAGTTATTGCATTTTATTGCCACACCTTCTTCGAGAAGAGGATCAGCATTTCGCTGCTCCTGCCCGGGAATAGGATCGACAATGACAAAACCTAACCCTTTTGCCAAAGCCTCGGAGGTTGTCAGGCCGCCTGTTTTTCCAAGTATCAAATCACAGGCAGCCATATACGAATCCATCTGATCTGTATATCCCACCGAATAAAATTGTCCCACAGTGTCAGAAGTAGGATTTTTTATGATTTTGTCTACTTTATCCTTGAGTTCTTTACTCTTGCCACAGATGACTATAATCTGAGCTTTTTTTTGCATCTTCATCAGAGATTGGGTCAATTTTTCAACAGGACCTACACCAAAGCCGCCCGCAGAGACCAAAATAGCAGGCAAATCCGGTTCAAGATTGTGTAACTGTCGCATCTTTTTCTTACCCTTGTGCTCGGCAAAAACCGGATCAATAGGAATACCGGACACGGTAATTTTATCAGGAGGAAAACCAAGCTGCTCAAGATGAACCTTGGTTTCCTCAATCGCGACAAAATAATGCTCATAGTGATGGGATAACCAGAAGGCATGCAGGTCAAAATCAGTAATGACTATAACCTGGCGGGTATTGATTCTCTTTTTTCCCTTCAGCCAGGATATAATCTCTGCCGGCAAAAAATGTGTGCAGACTGCTATATCTGGCTGATATTCCTGAAGCATTTCAACAAATGGCCTTGCATTAAGCTTATCAAAAGCCAACCTGCGGTGTTCGTTCTGCCAGGGCTTGTCAAAATGTTTATAAAACCAGCCAAAGAGTTCCGGTGTCTTATTCACTATCTCTATATATGCTTTGGAATAAAGTTGGTGAAACACCGGATTGGTATATTCCAGTGTATCTATATTCCTGTCCTCCTCCGCAGCCTTTAATTCAAAAAAAGCTTTTTCAACGGCTTGTGCTGCGCGCAGGTGGCCCGCTCCAGCAGATGCGGATAATATTAAGACCTTTTTCAGCATTACACTATTGCCTTTTTATTATTTCTTTACTTGGGCGCGGTTGATTCCATTTGGTGGATTTTAGGTCCCAGCTTTATACCGGCATATTTGAATGATTCAAAAAATAAAAACAGGAAGAGAACCAGTGTAAGAAGTAAAATTAAAGTTGTGATCCAATGATGCGGCCGGAATCTCTTCAAAGACGGGGCAAAGGCAATTAATCCAAAGCCTGCTGATAATACAACTACCGCATCCCAGCTTGCTCTTTGCCAGTAGCTGCCGCCGAGATGTATCCACATTCCAAATTCGTCAAATGTCAGTGCCATGGCTACACCATAAATTCCGGCAGCTATTTTGAGTCTTCTGTCCCCAGGACGGCCGAATATCAAATAAGCCCCAACGCCTGAAAGCAGAAAAATACCATAGTTAAGGTGGTGAACGTGGGAGCCCTTAATGTATAAATATCAGTCAGGCATCCTGTGAGACATTATCAGAAATACCATTATCCAGGCTAACATAAATGTCAGCAGAAACGCCACTAAAATAGTCCTGGCCAGATTGGTTGTCGTTGGTGAATGAGAATGTTTATTTACGATGTTTTTTGTCATATTTTTTTCTTGCTAATCCTATCATCATTCCGGCGCCGGTGAAGCCTACGCAGGGGTTTTGCCCAGCATCTTTCTAATTAAATGCCTCGGGAGGTTCATCTTTTTCTTTCTCGCCGTGAATTTTTACAGGTTCGGGATTTCCCGGCCCTCGCAGGAACGATGGAATGATCGCACCGGTGTTGATAATCCCAAACACGAATGAAGCGACCTTGAATCCATTTATAAACTCCTGTGCCTTGGACGATCCTTGTCAGGAGGTGTTCAAAAGCCGCTTTGTTTCCGATGTCCTGCCAAGAAAAACTATCGCCAGCGGTGCCTGTACCCGTATGGATGCATCGGCCGGTGCCAATAGCCGCGGTTCCAGACCCAGCGGTCCCCGAACCACACCCACGCGCCTCCCACCCAGACATAGTCCGGACCCGGGGCCACGTAAATCGTTTGGGGCGGCGGTGGCGGCGGCGCTGGCCCTATCACGCCCGCCACTTCGGCGGACGAAACCTGGCTCGGCGTGTTGATCATGAAGTCGATGATCCTTTCACTGACCCCGGCGTTCTTCAGGGCAATAATGTCCGCCGTGGTGAGATGATAGACCGTCCGGGAATTACGAATCTGACTGATGACAAGATCGTCGCTGATCCCGGCCTTCACCAGGGCCTGGACATCCGCCACCGTCAACGGCTGCCCCTGTTCGACCCTTTGCAGGGTCTGGGGGGCCTGGGCCCTCAACTGCGCCTCCTGTTCCTGGTCCATACCGTGTCCGATGAGGCCGCCGACTACCGCGCCCATAGCTCCTCCGACGAGGGCACCGGGTCCCGGATGCCGTGTCAGGCTGCCGAGGAGCGCGCCTGTGGCCCCGCCGGCCAGGGCTCCTGAGGCCGTGTAGTCAGGCCGTCCCTGAGGTGACATACAGCCCGCGACCGATATTACTACAAGCGCGACTACCAATAAATAAACTGAACGTTTCATAGTCATTTCCTCCTTTAGTTCTATTTAACGAATTCAGACGCCGCCTTGTTTTGACCACCCTGCACCGGCGAAATAATAACAGCGCTTTAATCAAGCCCGGGGCCATCAACCAAACGGGATTAAGCGGCCTACTTCGCTGCTTTCAGGGTCAGAAATAGGGTTGCTCCTTGTCGTTTAATCAATAAAAGTACCGTATCGCCTGGCTTGTATCCTTGAACCTTTCTATTGAACTGCTCAAGATCTTTCACCGGCTCCTGGTCCACTTCAAGAATGATGTCTCCGGGCTGAATCCCTTCTTCAGCCGCCGGCCCACCAGCCTCCACCTCTACGACAACCACGCCGCTTGTCTCGGACAGCCCGAAGGATTGTGCAATTTCCGGTGTGAGCGCTTCGACATGCATCCCCAGGGTAGAGCCCGGCTTGGGCTCAACCGCCGATCGACCCTCTCCTTCCTCTTTGAGTTCCCCGACCTCCACTTGAACCACCTTTTTCTCACCCTTGCGAATGACTTCAACGGGCACCCTCTTTCCGACCGGGGTGGAGGCCACAAGATACGGCAGCTCGCTGGAATCTTTTATTTCCTTTCCGTTAAAGGACACGATTACATCCCCCCGCCGGATGCCGGCCTTGTCCGCAGGACCGCCTGCCGTTACATCGCCGACCAGGGCCCCCTTTTCATCTTTAAGCTTAAGCTTGTCCTTTAAATCGGCAGTGATTTTCTGTATCATTACCCCCAGCCACCCCCTGACCACTTTCCCGGTTTTTAGCTGGGGAAGCAGGTCCTTGGCCATGTTGATGGGAATGGCAAATCCTATCCCGATGCTGCCGCCGCTTTGAGAGAATATGGCGGAGTTGATGGCGATCGCCTCACCCACCGTGTTGAGCAGCGGACCTCCGCTGTTTCCCGGGTTGATGGAGGCATCGGTCTGGATGAAGTTGTCGTAGGCGCCGGCCCCGATTTGCCGATACTTTGCGCTCACAATCCCGGCGGTCACCGTGTTGCCCAGACCGAAGGGGTTGCCGATGGCCAACACCCAATCGCCCACCTCGAGTTTGTCCGAATCGCCCAGGGGAAGAGCCGCAAGCGGTCCTTTCGCGTCGATTTTGATCAGCGCAAGATCGGTCTTGGGATCGCGCCCGATGACTTTTGCGTCAAATTCCCTGTCGTCTAAAAGCCTTACCTTGATTTCGTCGGCATCTTCGACCACATGGTTGTTGGTCAGGACAAAACCGTCTTTGTCGATAATAAAACCGGTGCCAAGTCCCCGTTGTTTGAACTCCTTCGGCATCTGATTGCCGAAGTACCTATCGAAAAAGTCCCTCATCGGATCCTCGGGGCCAAACGGGGCTTGGCCCTGATCCCCGCGCTTTATGACCTTCTCCACACTGATGTTCACCACCGAATTGCTGACGTGCTTTACCAGCTCGGAAAAGGATCCGGGAGGCGATGAGACGAAGGGCTTTGTTTGCGCCTGAAGCAGGGAGACCGGAAGGAGCAGCAAAGCAGAAACAAAGATAACCATAAGCGAAATGGTCCGTCCTTTAAATATCCGGTTTGTTGCGGATCTTTTTTTACTATGCATGGTATCCTCCTTTTGATGCCTTTGGACAAGGCGGTTAATTTTTGACCCTTCCATATTTCCAGGGCGGGTTGCTGGATTGCCCGGGAAAAAGAGAAAGTCAGGGCCCATGGGATTTTCGTCTTAAACCTTAGATTCATGGCATTCAACCGGGCGGAGGCCAGTTCCCCGGGTTGGCCGCCCGACAGGAAGGCAATCCCCGGTACGGCAGCAGGGACGGTTCTCAGGAGGCATGTCACGGTGGCATCCGCCACCTCCTCCACACTGTCTTGCCTGGGGCAATCCTTTCCCGGGAGCACCATATTGGGCTTCAGGATCATGCCCTCCAGGGCCACCAGTTGCGTGTAGAGTTGACTGAAAACAGTCTCCAGGACTTCCGTCGTTACTTCAAAGCATTCCTTTAGGGGATGCTCGCCGTCCATGAGCACTTCGGGCTCTACGACGGGTACCAGTCCGGCTTCCTGACACAAGGCGGCATAGCGGGCCAGCGCGTGCGCATTGGCCTCGATACAACCCCGGCTGGGAATGACATCGCTGATGGTAATCACCGCGCGCCACTTGGCAAAACGGGCGCCCATTTGAGAGAATTCAGTCAGGCGGTCGCGCAATCCATCCAGGCCTTCGGTTATTTCCTTGCCCGGGTGGACAGCCATATCTTTCGCGCCGCTGTCGACCTTGATGCCCGGAATGATACCAGAGTCGGTTATGACTTTAACAAAGGGAGTCCCATTTTTCCCGGACTGTCGGATGGTCTCTTCATAAAGGATGGCGCCACTGATAAACTCACCTAAACCGGGAGTGGTCAGAATCAACTCCCGATAGGCGCGCCGGGCCTCCTCGGTCTGGGGAATCCCTGCTTATTCAAAACGCCTGTTACATGTGGGGGTACTCTCATCCATCGCCAGAAGACCTTTGCCCTCAGCGACCATTGCCCTGGCAGTGGCTATAAGCCTTTGTGCTCTCGTCTTTCCAACCTCCGTAATTTTATCAATCATGGGACAAACGTGAACCACAGCCTCGTGATAGCTGATCAAGACGGCATCATATCTCCAACCGACCGTGGTGGATCAAACCGCTGTTTGCGTCGGCTCATTTGGGAGGTTCATCTTTACGAATCTCGCGCTCCGCCTTCTCCCAGTCCTGAACCGCGCTGCCATCCTGGCGGCCCCGCTGTTCGTACAGTTCATAAGCACGTTTGGCGATCCGCGGTTTAAGATCGAGCTTCTTGGCCAACAATGGGGCTTTATTCGGGTCAAAAATCCGATAGGCAAGCAGCTTCACGCGGTCACTCAAAAGCGCCCATATCAGCGCGTATCCCCAGACAAACAGTGCCCAGCCCCAGCCAAGGGGCGCCATAAACAGCCCATAAACAGCTATCAACGTCGCCACAATTTGCGTGCCGAGCACGGCCACCCATAAAATACGAGCGGGACGTATAGACCAGAACGGGCCGCGCGTGCGGGTCAGGAAAATCGTCATATGTCCCGCTACGGACAGCATCAGGTACATCATCGTCTGGATGTGCGCACGGTCTATGTGATATACGCGCTCGCCAAGGTAGAACAGACCAAACGCGGCCACGGGTCCGATGACGCCCAGTACCGTGGCGATACCCAGCACCATGCGCATGTTCCAGGCCTCGGGCTTGTCCTTGTAATGAACGTTGT
>CAZGIZ010000203.1:0-7421 GCA_964526655.1 uncultured Desulfobacteraceae bacterium
TTTACTGATATCAGATTTATCCCTCAAAGGCTCTGTGCCCTCCGTGAGAGACAGGTTTTTCATTGACAATATGAAACATTTTTATTAATAAATCCTAATCCATATCAATTTAATATGAATTACCATTAATCACTCACAGGTGGGAAATGAAAATTGGTCAAAGATCCCTAAAACCCTGTTTCTCAAATTGAGAGCAGGGTTTTATGTTTGTATACATGTACCACAAGAACCAAACGAAATATATTCAAGCCATTTTCTCTTGATAAGATGAAAAAGTAATAAAAGTTCCATTCAAACATCCCAACATTCGATCCTTTTTACGCCTAAGATAAAAGAGGCTTAGTTTATGGTTTCTGATAGGCCCCATTACCATGGCCATAGAAAACGACTTCGTGAGCGTTTTAATAAGTCGGGCCGAATAGCCTTTGCTGATTATGAGTTACTCGAATTGCTACTTACGTACTCCATCCCCCGTGTTGATACAAAACCGATAGCAAAGGCCCTCCTTCATAAATTTGGTAGCATTATTGGTGTATTACAACAATCAGAGGAAAGATTAAAAGGAATACACGGAATAGGATCAAAGACGGCTACTTTCCTGAAAGTCGTTGAGGCATGTCTTACAAGATTCGCGGAGATAGAAGTTGAGCAGCAATTGACAATTTCAGTTCCTGAAGATATCTTGTCTTTTGTCCGCATGAATCTGGGAAACCGTTCGAAAGAGTGTATGTATGTGTTTTATCTTAACAAAGCGCAAGGTATTATTTATCATTGTGAAGTTTCTGCGGGAACAGTTGATCGAACACCCTTTTATCCAAGAGAAATACTAAAACCAGCATTAATACACAACGCGACGAGCTTCATCCTTGTTCACAACCATCCTGAAGGCCGTCCAATACCCTCTGAAAAGGATCTAGAGATGACGAGGAAGCTTGAGGATATCTCTTCAAACCTTAGCATCAAATTGCTCGATCATCTGATAGTAACACAGTCAAAAGCTTACAGTATTAAAACGGGCAAGCTTCTATGAGCGGCTTTGTTGAACTAACTTCCATATGCCCAGGGATAACCGTCTCGGGCGGTCTCGATCAAAAAACACTGATTGAAGAGCCCTTGAGGGCTCAGATGGAACTTGGTCAATTTGGTGAAAACCTCACCCAATGTATTTTTGCCTTCGAAGGACTTGAGGATCGTAAGGATTACACCCAAATGACCCGGTTGAATATGTTGAGCAACCGAGGTTTCTTGCCCACTATGCTGCTCCCTTTCTTCAATCTCCTCATTGGATCAGGCCAAAACGATGAAAAGGCCCCGGATCAAATAAAAACAGGTGTTTCATTAATGCTGAAGCTTGGAGAGCGGCTTGCGGAGTGGTTTTATAAATCATATGGCCCCTATCTTCCAGCCTCTGCGACAACGGCAGCCAATATAGAAGAACTTGTAAAAACCATTTATGAAAATGCGCCTTCAGATACTATTCGACGTTCAGCAAGAAAGGCTGCGATACGTCGGGCTAATAACCTGCAGCTCACCGAAGATGAAACGCGAGTAGTTATAGACTTTCAACTCAGTAATGCAGGTTGGAAGGCCGATACGCAGGCCTTGCGCTATTCCAACGGAACCCGCCCCGAAAAGGGTGTCAACAAGGCCATAGCGGAGTGGCAGACAGAATCCGGGCCCGCTGATTATGCCCTTTTCTCAGGACTGGATTTTATTGGTCTTATTGAAGCAAAAAAAATGGGCAAGGACGTCATATCGGATCTATACCAGAGTGAGCGTTATGCCCAAGGAGCAAAGCTGGATGGGCAGGCCCGTTTTGTAGGCGGGCCATGGGGGGAATACAGGGTCCCTTTCCTGTTCTCTACGAATGCCCGGCCGTATCTGGATCAGCTAAAGGAAAAATCAGGCATATGGTTCCTTGATGTACGTAACCCTACCAATCACCCTCGTCCGCTTCACGGCTGGTATTCTGCTGGAGAACTTACCGCATTACTACATCAAGATATTCCAAAGTCACACAAAAGACTTTCCAAAGAATCCATGGACTATTTAGGGCTTCGGGATTACCAGCAATTAGCAGTCAAAAAGATCGAATCCGCCCTTAACAAGCAGCAGGACCGTTTACTCATCGCCATGGCAACCGGGACAGGAAAAACCCGTCTCGCCATTGGTCTCGCTTATCGTCTCATCAAATCAGAACGTTTCCGCCGTATATTGTTTGTAGTCGATCGAACAGCTCTTGGGGAACAGGCCTGCGACAAATTTAAAGAGACTCGATTGGAAGAGTTAAAGACCTTTGACCAGATATATGACATCAAAGAAGTGGATAAAAATATTATTGAACCCACGACCAAGGTGAATATTGCCACTGTACAAGGGCTGATGCGGGCAATCATGTATCCTTCAGATGCCCGTTCCGTTCCGAGCGTCGGAGCATATGATTGCATTATTGTCGATGAAGCACATCGCGGTTACACACTGGATCGTGAACTTGGAGACGATTCTCTCCCATATAGGGATCAGAATGATTACCTGAGTAAATACCGTCGTGTCATCGATTACTTCGATGCTGTCAAAATAGGCCTGACCGCTACACCTGCCCCGCACACCATAGAGATATTCGGAAAACCGGTTTTTACTTACAGCTACCGGGAAGCTGTCATTGATGGATGGCTTATGGATCATGAGCCACCCCATCAGTTGGTCACCCGTCTGGCAAAGGAAGGCATTACATGGGAAGAAGGGGATACGATCCCTGTTTACGATCCGGCAACAGGTCAGATAACGAATATTGAGGATATACCGGATGAGATCAAACTTGAAATTGACCATTTCAATAAGCTGGTTATTACCGAGAAATTCAATCGGACAGTAGCCCGGGAACTGGTAAAACATCTGAACCCCGACGGAGAAGAGAAGTCCCTCATATTTGCAGCGACAGACGATCATGCGGATATGGTTGTTCGAATTTTAAAAGAGGAATTTGAGACAAGCGGTGTCCCTGTTGAGGATGAAGCCATCAAGAAAATAACCGGCTCCATAGACAGGCCGGAAAGTATGATCAGGCAGTTCAAGAATGAAAGGCTTCCAAACATCGCCGTTACTGTAGACCTGCTCTCTACCGGCATAGATGTTCCAGAAATCTGCAACCTGGTTTTTATACGCCGCATCCGGTCCCGTATCCTATTTGAACAGATGTTGGGGCGGGCCACCCGCAGATGTGACCGGATAAATAAAGATCATTTTAACATCTTTGATTCGGTGGGCATCTATGAAGCACTTGAGCCTGTTTCGACCATGAAGGCGGTTGCGGCAGATCCCTTAATAACGCTGGGGCAACTGGCTGATGAACTGGAAGACATGGTGGAAAAAAATGAAAAACATGCGATCCAGAAAAGGCAGATTGAACAGATCCTGGCAAAATTGCAAAGAATAATAAGGCGTTTGAATGACAATGATCTGGCCGAATGGGAGACACTATCGGAAGGGCAAACACTCCGGGATTTCATCGATTCACTGGATGCATCCGATCCGGCGGGATGCCTCAAGAAACTGGCTTCAAAGAGAAATCTTCTGGCCTTTCTTGATGAAAACCGGCATCGGCCGAAAAAGCAGCTTATTTCACATCACGATGATGAGCTACATTCATACACCAGAGGTTATGGTGATGCGGTAAAGCCTGAGGACTACTTAAACGCATTCAGGGAATTTATCATAAACAATATGAACAGGATTCCGGCCCTATCCGTTGTGTGCCAGCGGCCCAGAGAATTGACCAGAAAGGCATTGAAGGAGTTGAAGATGGTTTTTGACCAGGCTGGATATACGGAGAAGAATTTACAGGTCGCCTGGAAAGACTGGAAAAACGAAGAAATAGCAGCCGATATCATCTCATTCATCAGACGCCAGGCCCTGGGAGATCCCCTGGTCAGCCATGAAAACCGCATAAGACGCGCCATGGCCCGCATCTATAAAATGAAAGATTGGACCGCAATCCAGCATCAGTGGCTCCAGCGTATTGAAAAGCAGCTTATCGCGCAGACCGTGCTGGACCGGGAAGATTTCGAGCGTGGGGCCTTTGCTTCTCATGGTGGCTTCAACAGGTTGAATAAAATATTCCAGGGCAACTTCCAAGCGGTCCTGGATGAGATCAACTCAAACCTCTATTCTGAAGAGAGAAAAACAGCATGACAACCGCAGAAATTGTACAAAAACTCTGGAATCTCTGTAATGTCCTGAGAGATGACGGCATCACATATCATCAGTATGTTACTGAACTGACCTATATCCTTTTTCTCAAGATGGCTAAGGAGGCAAATGCCGAGAAAAAAATACCCAAGGGGTATCGTTGGGATAACCTGGTCAATGAAAAGGGAATTGAACTCCACCGGTTTTACCGCAAATTACTCGTGGAATTGGGATCTAAGGGTAAAAACAGAATTCAGCAGATTTATACGAATGCCTATACAAATATTGATGAACCCAAGAACCTTGAGAAGATCATAAAGGCAATCGATGGTCTGGATTGGTACAGCGCCAAGGAGGAAGGATTAGGGGATCTTTACGAGGGACTCCTCCAGAAAAATGCGGATGAGAAAAAGTCCGGGGCAGGTCAATACTTTACTCCACGGCCCCTTATTAATGCCATAGTGCAACTCGTCAAACCCGAACTTGGGGAACGCTGCGGGGACCCGGCATGCGGTACATTCGGGTTTATGATCGTTGCCGACCAGTATCTCAGGGCAAAATATGACGACTATTTCGGTCTTTCAACAGAGAGGCAGGAATTCCAGCGTCGCCAGGCCTTTACCGGTATTGAGCTTGTACAGGATGCCCATCGCCTTGCCCTCATGAACGCTATGCTTCACGGCATTGAGGGCGAGATCCGGCAGGCAGATGCCCTGTCCAGTGAGGGAAAGGTGTTCAGGGATTATGATGTGATCATGACCAATCCGCCTTTTGGCACAAAGCGAGGCGGTGAACGTCCCACCCGGGATGACTTGACCTATCCCACGTCAAATAAACAGCTAAATTTTTTACAGGCAATCTACCGTTCCCTGAGAACCAACGGCAAGGCCCGGGCCGCCGTGGTGCTGCCTGACAATGTGCTCTTTGCGGATGGAGACGGACAAAAGATTCGGAGAGACCTTATGGACAAGTGTGACCTACATACTATTTTGCGTCTGCCTACCGGGATATTTTATGCCCAGGGTGTGAAGACCAATGTGCTTTTCTTTACCCGGGGCAAAAAAGATAAGGGCAATACAAAGAATGTCTGGATTTATGACATGCGTACCAATATGGCGGGGTTTGGCAAGCGGACTCCTTTGACCCTTGAGTATTTCAAGGAATTCATAGACTCTTTTGGTGTGGACCCGTATGGAAAGGCCAATCGGAAGGATCAGGGTGAAAACGGCCGTTTCCGGTGCTTCACCCGCGAGCAGATTGCCAAAAGTAATGACTCCCTTGACATCTCCTGGTTACAGGATGACAGTGTAAGCAGAGGTGATGACCTGCCCGATCCCGCTGATATTGCGGATGAGATCCTGTCCAAATTCAGCATCGCCACTCAGGAAATGCAGGAGTTGGCCAGACTCCTGGGAGAGGCGAACTGATCATGGCAAAGAAAGACTCTTTACCCATAAATTATTCCCAAGCCCTTGAAGAAATCAAAAACAGGGTACGCGCGGCCCAATACGAGGCCTTCAAGGTAGTCAATCGGGAAATGATTGTCCTTTATTGGGATATTGGTCGCATCATCATCAGTCGGCAGCAGGAGAAAAGCTGGGGCAAGTCTGTAGTGGAACGTCTGGCTTTAGACCTGCAAAAAGAATTTCCGGGAATTGCGGGCTTTTCCACCAGAAATATCTGGTATATGCGGCGTTTTTATCTGTGCTATCAGGAAGGCTCAAAACTGCAACCACTGGTTGCAGAAATCGCGTGGTCCCACAATCTGGTTATTCTGGAAAAATGCAAAGACGAGCTTGAGCGGGAATTCTATATCCGCATGACCGCTAAATACGGCTGGACAAAGAATGTCCTGGCACTGCGAATCCAGGACCAGACCTATGAAAAGACCCTCCTCGGCCAGACCAACTTTGAGAAAAATCTTCCGGAACCTGTTAGAAATCAGGCCAAGTTAGCGGTCCGCGATGAATATACTTTCGATTTTCTGGAACTGGGCGAGGAGCACAGCGAAAGAGAGCTTGAACTTGCCATAATCTCCAAAATAGAACACTTCTTGCGTGAGATGGGCGGGATGTTCGCCTTTATGGGCAGCCAGTACCGCCTTGAGATAGATGGAGATGAATTTTTTATCGATCTCCTGCTTTATCACCGTACCCTCAAATGCCTTGTTGCAATCGAACTCAAGGTCAGTGAATTCAAACCCGAATATGTCGGCAAAATGCAGTTCTATCTGGCCGCCCTGGATGACAATGTAAGGCTCCCGGATGAAAACCCTTCCATCGGCATGATCCTGTGCAGAGAAAAAAAACGCACCATTGTGGAATATGCCTTGCGTGAAAGCAACAAACCCATCGGCGTGGCCTCTTACCGCATCGTCCGCAGGCTCCCGAAAGAATTAAAAGGCAAACTGCCTGATCCCAAGCAGATTGAAAAATTGCTGGAAGCAGTAGAATTGCCTGAAAGTAATGTGGATGCGGATGGTGGAGAGGTAATTGAATAAAAATTGATGATTATGGTGTGACTCACTTCACGTGGACTATACTTCTAACCTCCGTCCTCTGACCTCTCTGCCTCCCCATCTTCCTCTCTCAAAATAACAGGATAACCAGTGAAAATCCTTGACCAATATCCAAAATATAGTTAATTTTTCATCAATCTTCAAAATTGTGTTAAACAATATAGGGTAGGAATAAATTTGGCAGACACTGCCTGCCGAAATCTCAAATAGGGAATCTTTTTCCATAACGATAAAAGTTGAATCATGGGTTCAGAGATGCCGAACATCGTGCCTGTTGAAAGAATTGAAAAGTCAATCTACCTGATCCGCGGACAAAAGGTCATGTTGGATAGCGACCTGGCGGAATTGTATGGAGTAGAGACAAGGGTGTTAAAACAGGCCGTCAGAAGGAATAAAAAACGATTTCCGGATGATTTCATGTTCGAACTGACCAGGGAAGAGATTATGAGGATATCACAAATTGTGACATCCTCTAAGATCAAGTATTCGAAAATGGTCCACGCCTTCACGGAGCAAGGTGTCGCCATGCTTTCCAGTGTTTTAAACAGCGAAAGGGCGATAGAGGTTAACATCGAAATCATGCGGGCGTTTGTCCGGCTGCGTGAGATGCTTTCCTCTCATAAAGATTTAGAACGAAAATTGATTGCTTTGGAAAAAAAGTACGATGAACAATTCAAGGTTGTCTTCGACGCGATCAGAGCCCTGATGAAAGAGA
>CAZGIZ010000204.1:0-7420 GCA_964526655.1 uncultured Desulfobacteraceae bacterium
GTCAAAAAAGAAAGGCAAATTTTTCGGAAAGGGATAGGGTGTCGGTTAAAAAAATTAACATTTTATTTACTTTTTCCGATAAATATCTATAATTAGCGATTACTTTTAATCAATTGCTTAAAAGAGGGAGCGATCACGCGGGATCATGTTGAAGAAGAAACAACTGGAATATTTCAAAAAACTACTAAACGAGAAACTTGATGATCTGCTGTTGGAGGCCAACAAGACAGTCAGCGGTATGAGCGACCTTAAGGAAAATATGCCAGACCCAGCGGACAGGGCTACCCTTGAGTCAGATCGAAATTTCACCCTCAGGATACGGGACCGCGAAAGGAAATTAATAGGGAAGATAAAAGACGCCCTTGAAAGGATTGAAAACGGGACATATGGTATTTGCGAATCCTGTGGGGAGGAGATCTCTGAAGACCGGTTAAAGGCGAGGCCGGTAACAACCCTTTGTATTAACTGCAAAAAAAGACAGGAAGACGAGGAAAGGATAAAGGGAATCTAACATCTGATTAAACAGAAAAATGGCCGGTGCAGTCCTTTCATGCCCGGCCTTTTTTATGCCCCTCATCGCCCGCCCGGGAATAAATATCCGACCCCAGAGGGGCCTACAAAGACCAGGGAAGGCAGAGCCCTTGCAACCTGACCCGGTCCATGGGGCCGGGTTTTAAGACCTGAATAAATCCACTATGGTGTCCTATAAATAACTAATAAATAATAAAAGTCCGGTTTTCTATGCTGGATCGGAGTCCTTTGGCTCTACCTGAAGGCAAAAAGTCCGGCAATGTTATCTCTTCAAGGTGATATAATAAAAGCAGGCGCAAGGCGTAAGGCCCAAGGCTAAAGGTTTCCTAAAGATAAAGCATAAGGATTTTGTTGTTTCTCCCTGCGCCCTGCGCCCTTAGCCTTTAGCCTTCGGCTGATATCACCTTGAAGAGATAACATTGCCTACCTTGGCATATCTATTTCTGTGGGGTAAAAACAAGGCCTAATAAATGCAAGCTATTTCCGGGACACGATAATGGTGGATCAGGGATGAACAGCCCAATGGTAAATATGGTTACACTGTGATATGATCAGATTCATGCAGGAAAAAGAGACCATAGAGTCGCAACAGGACGGAGCCGGACGCAAAAACCTCCACGAGGAGGTTATCACGACCCATATCAACGCCGATTTCGACGCCCTTTCTTCAATGATAGCTGCAAAAAAGCTCTACCCCAATGCGACTCTCGTCTTTCCAGGTTCCCAGGAAAAGAACCTGCGCAACTTTTTCCTTCATTCCCTTTCCTACCTATTCAATTTCACAAGGATAAAGCAGGTCCCCCTTAACCGGATAAAGAGACTCATCCTCGTGGACACCCGCCAGAGGAGCAGGATAGGTAAATTTACTGAATTGCTGGATAAAGGAGTAGACATACACATTTACGACCACCATCCGGATTCGGACGACGATGTCACAGGCTCAAAAGAAGTCATCCGCCCCCTGGGGGCCGCTACCTCGATCCTCACCCAGATCATCATGGAAAAAGGGATTCCCATTACCCCTGAAGAGGCCACAATAATGTGCCTGGGGATTCATGAAGACACGGGTTCCTTTACCTTCTCATCCACCAGGCCGGAGGACCATCTTGCAGCCGCATGGCTCACCAGGCAGGGAGCCGATCAGAACGTCATAGCAGACCTCCTGACAAGAGAACTTACTGCGGAGCAGGTCTGGCTTCTGAACGATCTCACAAAGTCGGCCACCACCCGCATCATAAACGGTGTCGAGGTGGTTATCGCAAAGATAATAAGGGAAGACTACACAGGAGATTTCGCAGTCCTTGTGCACAAATTCATGGACATGGAAAACCTGATGGTCCTCTTCGCCCTGGCCCAGATGGAGGACAAGGTATATCTGGTTGCAAGAAGCCGCACCCCGGACGTGAACGTGGCTGAGATAGCCCTGGCCTTCGGCGGCGGGGGCCATCCCCAGGCCGCTTCCGCCACCATAAGGAAAAAGACCCTTGCCCAGGTGGAAAGGTCGCTCCAGTCACTGCTCAGGAACCGGATCAACCCCCAGAAAAAGGCCGGGGACATGATGTCATCACCAGTTATTCATGTCTCTCCAGGGGAGTCCATCAAAGAGGCCTCCACCATCATGACCAGGTACAATATCAACGTGCTCATGGTCATCGACGAAAAGGACGAGCTGAGGGGCTATATTACCAGGCAGGTAATGGAAAAGGCGGTATTTTTCGGTCTGGGTCATATCCCTGTCAAGGAATATATGAATATCGATTTTTCCACAGTCGGACCGGACACGCCCCTGCGCGAGGTCCAGGAACTGATCATCAAGAATAAATTGAGAATCCTCCCCGTCGTTGAAGGCGGGAAGCTCGTGGGGGTCATCACGAGAACGGACCTTCTTAACATCCTTGTCGGGGGACCCGTGATACCGGACTTCCTCTATGATTCCCATCACGCCTCAAATTTCACAAAAAAAAGGAATATAGCCTCCATGCTCAAGGAGCGCCTTCCCCGGAGGATAATATCCCTTTTCAAGGAGTTCGGCGAGACCGCGGACAGGCTCGGGTATAGCGCCTACCTGGTCGGGGGTCTTGTCAGGGACGTCCTCCTGAAACAGGAAAACCTTGACGTGGACATAGTGATCGAGGGCGACGGCATAAAGTTTGCCCAGGAGTTTGCCGAGCATCATGATGTAAAGATAAGGAGTCACAGGAAATTCGGCACGGCCGTCCTTGTCTTTCCCGACGGTTTTAAATTGGACGTTGCCACGGCGCGTATGGAATATTATGAAACCCCGGCCGCCCCGCCCACCGTTGAGACCAGTTCCTTGAAAATGGACCTCTTCAGGAGGGATTTCACCATAAACAGTCTTGCGATCAAATTGAACAAAAGGGACTATGGAACCCTGATTGATTATTTCGGGGGCCAGAAAGACTTGAGGGAAAAGGTCATCAGGGTGCTCCATAATCTCAGTTTTGTCGAAGACCCGACCCGGGTCTTCAGGGCCATCCGGTTTGAACAGCGGTTCGGGTTTAAGATAGGGAAGCTGACACTGTCTCTCATGAAAAACGCGGTGGATATAAACAGCTTTGAAGACCTTTCGGGCAGAAGGCTTTTTATGGAGCTCAAGCTCATGCTGATCGAGAACCGGCCGCTCCAGGCTATCATGAGGATGAACGAATTTGACCTCCTCCAGTTCATCTCCCCCGAGATTGTATACACACCGGATCTGGAAAAGCTTCTTGAAGAAGTGGGGGCCGTCCTGTCCTGGTTTGACCTCCTCTATCTTGAAGATGCCTATGAGAAATGGAAGGTATACTGGTACGGCCTGACATCGCAACTGGATACAAATGGCCTGCGTAAGCTCGCCCAGAGGATGCAGATGAACGACCTGGAGAGCCGAAAGATGGTGGGCCAGAGGCTGGAAATGAACAAGGCGATGGATAAATTGCAGAGGCTGAGGGGAAATGACAACTACGGTATCTATACATTGCTTTCGCAATATGATACAGAGATCCTGCTTTTTATGATGGCTAACACGGACAACGAAAGGACAAAACGACTTATCTCCAATTATTTCACTAAGTTAAAGGGAGTAAATGTGATGCTGAAAGGGAAGGAACTGAAGGAGATGGGGTTCCGGCCCGGCCCCCTCTACAAGGAGATCCTGGGGAGTCTACTGGAGGCCAGGTTGAATAACAGGATAAGTACAAAGGAAGACGAGCTCCGCTTTGTAAAGGATAAATTTGAAGGCAATCTTGAAAGGTCATCAGGATGATTATCAAGCGGTAAGCAGACTAAGCAGATAAGGAGAGAGACTTAATGAAAAAGAGAATTGTAAGCGGAATGAGACCGACCGGGAAAATGCACCTGGGCCACCTTCACGGAGCGCTTGACAACTGGAAGAAACTTCAGCACGAGTATGAATGCTTCTATTTCATAGCCGACTGGCACGCCCTGACCAGCGAGTACGCGAGCACTGGCATTATCAAGGAATCTATTATGGATATCATAATTGACTGGATTTCAATAGGCCTTGATCCGGAGGTATCGACCTTTTTCATCCAGTCACACATAAGGGAGCACGCCGAGCTACATCTGGTATTTTCCATGATAACTCCCCTGCCCTGGCTGGAGAGAAACCCGACCTACAAAGAGCAGTTGAAGGAACTGTCCCAGAAAGATCTGTACACGTACGGTTTCCTGGGCTATCCCGTGCTCCAGGCAGCGGATATCCTCATGTACAAGGCCAACGGGGTGCCCGTGGGAGAGGACCAGGCCCCCCACGTGGAGCTTACCAGGGAGATAGCAAGGCGTTTTAATCATCTTTACAAGGGAATTTTTCCGGAACCGGACACCCTCCTGGCCCCGACCTCAAAATTGTTAGGCATCGACAGGAGAAAGATGAGCAAGAGCTATAACAACGCCATATATCTCACCGACACGGATGATGAGATCCGCGCCAAGACCGGCCAGATGATCACCGATCCCCAGAGGGCCCGAAGGACGGACCCGGGCAACCCGGATGTCTGCAATGTATATTCCTTTCATGAGATATATACACCCGTTGACACGGTCCGGCAGATTGACAAAGATTGCCGCAGCGCCGGGATCGGGTGCGTTGAGTGCAAACAGCTAATGGCCGAAAACCTGCTCAAGGCCCTTGCTCCCATACGAATAAAAAGGGCTGAGCTCGAATCTGACCTTGGCAGGGTAAGGGAGATCGTGGAACAGGGAAACAGCCGGGCGAGATCCATCGCCGTAGAGACAATGGCGGAAGTGAAAGAGGCGATTGGGGTATAAGGGAAAAAGAACTATTCTATGGCCGAGAACGAAGAATACAAGGTAAGGCTGGAAATATTTGAGGGTCCCATGGACCTCCTGCTCCACCTTATCCGCAAGAACGAGGTGGATATCTTTGATATACCCATCGCCATGATCACGGACCAGTACCTCGAATACCTCGATATGATGAAGGCCCTCAACATCAATTTGGCCGGTGATTTTCTTGTTATGGCCTCCACCCTTGTGCACATAAAATCCAGGATGCTCTTGCCGGAGAGGGGAGATGATGAGGAGGAGGAAGACCCCCGCGTGGAGATCACCAGACCCCTCATGGAATACATGCGCCTGAAGGAGATGGCGGCCGAACTCTCAGAGAGGGAGATGCTGGAAAGGGATGTGTTCAAGCGTCACCTGGACGGCGATTATATCTCTCAACTGAAGGGGGAGGACGGCCTGCTCGATGTCAACCTTTTCCAACTCATCGACGCCTTTAAGAGGATTGTGGAGCAAAGGGTGCCGGACGCCCCCATCAGCTTCAGCGCCGATAAATGGACGGTCAAGGATAAGACGGCACTTATCATTGAGCGGCTGAGGGAAAAGACGACCATGTTCTTTAAGGACCTCTTTAGTAACAGTGAAACCATATCAGAATTTATTGTAACCTTCCTTGCTCTGCTGGAACTGGTACACATGGGTCTTGTCAGGGTCTTTCAGCCGGCTCCCGACAAAGACATAAGGCTTGAGGCCCATTTCAAGGATAACGGGGAAGAGGATAATGACCAGATCATTGAAGCTGATAATTGAGTCTATGCTTTTTGCTTCCGACAAGCCGCTTACGGCCAGGGATATTCATTCAAGCCTGCCAGACACGGACCTGAATGAAATCAAGAGCGCCCTGAAGGTGCTGGAACACGAGTATGAATCACTGGCCCGAAGTTTTGGTCTCAAGGAAGTGGCCAAGGGCTACCAGTTCAGGAGCCGTGCCGAATACGGGCCCTATATACTGAGGATGCTCCAGACCACCCCCAACAGGCTGTCAAGGGCGGCGATGGAGACGCTTGCCATTATCGCCTATAAACAGCCCATCCTCCGCTACGAGATAGAAAGGTTGAGGGGTGTGGACGTGGGGGGGATATTGAAGACCCTCCTGGAAAAGGGGCTTATCAAGATCATGGGCCGTAAAAACCTGCCCGGCCGTCCCCTTATCTATGGGACCACAAAGAAGTTCCTTGAGGTCTTTGATCTGAAAGACATTTCTTCCCTGCCCAAATTGCAGGAGATCAGGGCCCTGGGACCGGACGAGTTCGAGCCCACTCCCGCGGGTGATGGCGATCTATTTGAAAAGGCCTCCGATGGGGATGGCGAGGACGGGGATATGAGGGAGGACCAGGAAACAGAACCGCCTGCGGAGATCGGCCAGGCGCAGAGCCATGGGGATTCCTCGGGGATG
This sequence comes from uncultured Desulfobacteraceae bacterium, assembly GCA_964526655.1. Classification (GTDB taxonomy): domain Bacteria; phylum Desulfobacterota; class DSM-4660; order Desulfatiglandales; family HGW-15; genus CAZGIZ01. Next base: position 6,254 of record CAZGIZ010000204.1, read on the forward strand.
ACTCCTGAGGACCGGATAGACGAAGAAGATCATGAAACAATTCCCGGACAGGGCCCAGAGGATCAATAGAATCCTCTCCCTTGCAGGCATTGTCTCAAGGCGCAAGGCCGATGAGATGATCAGCTCCGGCAGGGTCCTGGTGAACGGCCGCGCTGTAAGAGAGCTGGGGACCAAGGCGGTCTGGGGGAAAGACAGCATCTGCGTGGACGGGAAAGAGATACCGAAGCCCGCTGAAAGGGTCTATCTGATGCTGAACAAGCCCTTTGGCTATATATGCTCCATGAATGATCCTGAAGGAAGGCCCATTGTGACCGACCTCCTCAATAAATTCCCCGAGAGGGTGTATCCCGTAGGAAGGCTGGATTTCGACAGCCTCGGATTGCTCATTCTGACAAACGACGGGGACCTGTCCCACAGGCTGACCCATCCCAGGTACCACGTTCCAAGGACCTATAAGGTCACGGTTGATGGGACCATCTCCGGAGAGTCGATCGAATCCCTGAGAAAAGGCCTCCAACTGGAAGACGGCTTCAGCGGCAGGGCCAAGGCGGACCTGATAAGGCAATCAGGGGGAAAGACCACCCTCAGGCTGACCATCGCCCAGGGCCGAAAGCGGTTGATCAGGCGGATGATGGAGGCCCTTGGTCACAGGACCGTCCACCTGATAAGGACGGGTTTCGGGAACCTCGAATTAGGGGACCTCAAGGTCGGTAAATACCGCCTCCTGGAGCAACATGAAATAAAGGCACTCAGAAAGATGGTGGGCCTAGAATAGAGTTGGTTTATTATTTTCCTTACGCCCTGCGCCTTGCGCCTTGCGCCACTATGTAAATATAATATTCCTTGTCCATTCTCCATGCGAATATACTTCCCACGGGCTTTAAAAATCTCCCCCAACTTTTTCTTTACAACATCTCTATTCTATTGTATTCATAGGGGCGTTCCATAGAGTCCCGCCACTGGCGGGACGACCTATAAAATGGTGAAACCATTTTATCGGGCGGTTAACTCAGCGGGAGAGTGCCATCCTCACACGGTGGAAGCCGCGGGTTCAAATCCCGCACCGCCCACCATCCTATAAAAACAATTCCTGAGCCTTCCCACTCCCCTGAATGGCAAGGGTTTTACCTTCGGTCTGTCAAAGGCAAAGGCTATCCTGGATAATAT
>CAZGIZ010000205.1:0-7173 GCA_964526655.1 uncultured Desulfobacteraceae bacterium
CCATGAAATAAGGCCGTTCTCCTCTGAAATGCGAAGATTTTCGATGACATGGATTAGTCCTTATGGTGGCGTTTCTCGCTCGAAAATTTTAACTGCCCGAATATATTGAGGGTCAGGACATCAGATACAAGGGAGCCGACGGTCTCTATTGCCTTCCTGAATGGAGTGTTTCTCACATATTTCCATCTGCTGTCTTCATCATTGTGCTCCGGTGTGTCTATATTGTTCAGGACAGGAAGTTTCAGGTCTTTGAGTTTCATTGAGTGCACCCTTACCCACGCGTCACCCGATGGGATGATATCTGTGAGATAGTCCATTGCCACCTGACCGTAATCGAAAACAGCGGTGGTTATCTTTCTGCCGGTTTCAAAATTTCCAATGGTGGCATCAGGGACTGTCTCGGCAAGATTCCATCCGGCGAACAGGAGGTCTTCTCCCATGTGTACGACACTGCCGCTGACTCCCTGGATCAGGTCGCCAAAAAGGGCTTCCTTCATCTTTGAGAAAAAAAAGCCGCACCTCTTTCCGAAACCAACTGGTTCTTCTTCCCCGTCCGGACGCCATTTCCCGAAACTTAAGGCACTACCCAGGTCTTTGAAAAAGTCAACGACCGAGCCGACAAGTCCCCTTTGCCTTGCCTCCTGGATCTCGTTGTTTTTATCGCGGTAATATACCTTTGATCCAAATAAAAGATTCCCGAAAAAATTCTTGATGTTGTCGAAGGCATCAGAGATGTCTTTGCCCAGCCGCCCTGCAAAGGACCTCTGATCTCCCGGCTCGGGGACGACCTTCTTTTCGGAAAGATAATAATGATCGCCCCCTGGGTTGCTGAGAAGCTGATCATCCTTGTATTTTTCAAGGTCATTTATGTTATTGGAGTAATGGTATGCGTTGTCTTGTACCCCGCGAGCCGATACACCGTCCTTTTCAGAAAGAGTTCCTACCGCCCTGTCCCCTCTTACAGAATGGTCCGGTACCGGCCGCCCGGTTATATCCATTCCGAGTTGAATTGTCGGTGTTGTAGACAGGTACTCGTCATATACCGACTTAAATGACTCTTTTACCTTTGCTTCCGACGGGCGCGGGCTTTGACGCCATAGATTGTTCGGGTCAAAGATATGGACATCACCCCTTTCCATATGTCCCACGTTAAAATTATTGGTACCGTTCATATTTGTTGCAACAACCTATTGAGATAACATTTTCCTGTTTGGCTCCTAAGCAGGCCATCCATACCTGTTTCTGAAAGACCATATCTCTTTGAAAATTCCACACCAAATTCTTAGGATACCCACTTTTTCTGCAATACTAATGCCACAGCCCGGTCAGGATATCTCTCCATGATTATCCTATTATTTCGATAAGTTATCATTTTATAAAATCCATTTTTATAAATCAGGGCATTTTAGAAGGGAAAAAATTACCCATGGAATTGTTGAAACAGGAACATTTCTGACCCCGGAATCCTTAAAGAGTGAGCTTTGCTTTGTTTTGTCAAATCTGGTATTAGTTATGGCGAATAAAATTATCTGAATCCCTATGGACGGGTCAAAAGAGGGATCTTTAAAATGTCAAATAGGACTCTCGATATTCTTGCCTGCCTCCTGATTCTCGTTATGTTAATCACATGTCCATCCGCGGTTATCTCCTCTCAGACAGGGGATGGTGAAAGGGATGAAGGCCGGTTTCGTCTCCTCCGCGAGGCCATGGTAAGAGATCAGATATCCGAGCCTCCGGATTATCGCGAGCCTGTTAGGGATGAAAAGGTCCTCACCGCAATGCTCACTGTACCCAGGCATCTTTTCGTTCAGCCCGGCGACATTTCCAGGGCCTATAACGACTACCCGATACCCATAGGTTACGGTCAGACCATCTCGCAACCATACATTGTTGCCCTTATGACGAAGATGCTTGATTTGTCTCCTGAACACAGGGTGCTTGAGGTGGGCACCGGTTCCGGCTATCAGGCCGCTATCCTTTCCTGCCTTGTAAAGGAAGTCTATAGTGTAGAGATCGTAGAAGCCCTGGGAAAACAGGCCGCCGAAAGATTGCGGCGGCTGAACTACAGGAATGTTCATGTGAAGGTGGACGACGGCTATTACGGCTGGAAAGAACATGAGCCCTTTGACCGGATAATTGTTACCTGCGCGTCCACGCTGATCCCGCCGCCCTTACTGAAACAATTGAAGAACGGCGGAAAGATGTGCATCCCGGTGGGCGGGCAATATACGGTCCAGTATCTCACTATGGTTGAAAAATCCGAAACAGGCGAGATCAGCATGCGAAAGATGCTTCCCGTCCGATTTGTACCCCTTACCAGGTCAACGAGGTAGCGATGGAAGGGAGGCCCATGACCACAGCCTCTCCGCGTCACGCATCACTCCTTGTCACCACATCCGTCTCCACCCTCGCCTATGAGATCCTGCTCATGCGCCTTTTTTCAATAGGGCAATGGCATGATTTTGCCTATATGGCCATAAGTATAGCCCTCTTGGGTTTCGGGGCATCAGGTTCCTTCATTTTTCTCCTGTTTGATCGATTACGTAAAAACCTGGACATGACCCTGATCGCCCTTTCGGGACTGACCGCCCTCTCCCTTCCTCTTGCCTTCAGCCTTTCCCAAAAAATCGGACTCGACGCCCTTCAACTAATATGGCAATCATCCCAGTGGCTCAAGATGCTCATCGCCTATCTTCTTATGGCAATTCCCTTCATGTTTGCCGGTGGGATAGTGGGAATCATTCTGACCGGATCTGGTGAGGATGCCCATCGCATGTATGCCGTTGACCTCTTGGGCGCCGGTACCGGGGCGCTGGGAATTGTCCCGGCCCTGTACGCTTCACCTCCCTGGATGCTCCTGCCGGCCTTGAGTTTCTTACTAATCCTGGGATCCATTTGGATCTGTCTCAGGATGAGGCATATCATTCAAGGAATGGCGTTGCTCTTGTCCGCGGGCACATTGGTTGTTATCGTCTGCGTGTTCATGCCCCCTACCCCCGTAATCCACCCTTCAAAGGGTCTCCCAATGACTTTGGCATTTCCTGACGCAAGACTTGAAATTCAAAAGGAGGGTCCTCTTGGATTGATAGATGTCGTCGGAAGCCGCCTCATAAGGCATGTGCCCGGGCTCAGCCTACGCTTCGGCATGAGTACTGGGGAAGATATCGATATCCCCGAACAGAAGGCAATCTTCGTGGATGCGGACGGATTGAGTCCAGTCACGGCCTTTAATGGTGACCTTAATAATCTGGAATATCTCGACTTTACTTCTTTGGCACTCCCCTATCATGTCAGGAAATTGGAAAAGGTCCTTGTCCTGGGGGCGGGCGGGGGCGCTGATATCCTCCTTGGTCTGAGGCACAGGGTGCCCGAAATAATTGCCCTGGAGGCCAACCAGCAGATCACCGATCTGTTATTAGGGCCTCTCGCCCCTTTCTCCGGGGACCTCTATTCCCGCCCCGAAGTGGGTCTCAAGATACGCGAGGCCCGCCAGTTCCTTCACTCAACCCGGAATAAGTATGATCTTATTCAACTCTCCCTTACCGACTCCTTTGTGAACGCGTCCGGAGGGCTCCATTCCGCCACGGAGAGCTACCTCTACACGGTGGAGGCCTTTAAACAGTACCTGGATCACCTCACCGGGAGGGGACTTCTTTCAGTCACACGATGGCTCAAGCTCCCGCCCCGTGATTCCCTGAGGATAATATCCACTGCCTTATCCGCCCTCCGGATGATGAATCTCTCAGACCGGCCGGAGAAACACCTGCTCTTTATACGAAGTTGGAAGACCACAACAATTCTTGTTTCAAAGACTCCTTTTGCCGGGAATGAAATAATGGCTGCCAGAGAGTTTTGCCGCGATCGAGGCTTTGACATGTCCTATTATGCGGGGATGAGGCAGGAGGAGGCCAATATATATGATGTCCAGGATTCCCCCTACTATTTTAATGGAGCAAGCGCCCTTTGCGGTCCGGGCAGTGAATCTTTTCTAAATGATTATGTCTTTGATGTCTCATCTACAACGGATAACAGGCCTTTTTTCTCCCATTTCTTCAAATGGAAAAGCGCCCCGGCAATGTTCCGGCAGTTGCAAAGAGAATGGTTTTCAGTGGTTGAGATGGGATTTTTCTTTATCCTGGCGTCACTGGCCCAGGTAACCCTCGCGGGCCTACTGCTAATATTGCTGCCGCTCCTGTTCCTGCGAAAAATCAAAGGGGGGAATACTCCTGCATTGCCCCGGGCATCGAACATCACGGGGGCAATCATTTACTTTGGATGCATCGGCGTAGGTTTCATGTTTCTCGAAATAGCCTTCCTCCCCAGGTTCACATTGCTCCTGTCCCACCCCGTCTATGCCGCGGCGGTTGTGCTCTCAGCCATGCTCGTATTTGCAGGATTCGGAAGCCTCACGGTGAGACGCATCGAGGCCTTGACCAATAAGGGCCTGTGGATCTCGGTATCAATTATTACATGCTGGGTTATAGCGCACCATTTCGCGGGTGACCGGCTCTTCGACCTGGCCCTGGGCCTGCCTTTCGCATACAGACTGGCCCTTTCCATCATCCTGATTTCAGTGCCTTCATTTTTCTTGGGCTGGCCCTTTCCGACCGGCCTCCGTTTCATGTCAAAAAACCATCCCGGTCTTGTACCCTGGGCATGGGGGATCAACGGCTGCGCCTCGGTCATAGGAGCGGTATTGGCAAAATGTATCGCAGTGAGCATGGGTTTCAAGTTCCTAATGTCTGCCGCTTGCATCATCTATTTTCTTGCCGCCTTTACCTGGCTCATACTATTTCGCTCCTCTGACAGAGGTCTCCAACAGGAAGGGATCGATGATTCGCTGGTGGACGCGCATTAACCGGATTCATCCAGGTAATCCTTAACCAGTTCGAGCATGGCGCTCGTCTTAAAGGGCTTTGCAAGGGTGGGGTATTTATATTTTATGATATCCTCATCGAGCTGTTGTTTTAATTTCTTGATCCCAAAAAATCCGCTTATATAGATAACCTTGATTTTCGGATTTATCTCTCTTATCTTCTGTACAAGCTCCAGTCCACTCATCTTGGGCATAACCACGTCCGTAAAGACCAGATCGGGCATGAATTTTTTAAAGGACTCATAGCCGTCAATCCCGTCTATTGCCACCCTGACATCATAGCCTTCCATAAGAAAGATATCCCTGAATATCTCCTGCAACCCAAATTCGTCTTCCACCACCAGTATCTTCCTTTTCCGCCTCTCTTTTTTTTTGGCTGTTTTTTTGAAAAGACTGACAATATCTTCGTTATTTAACCGGCTGACAAGTTGACTTATCCTGTTAAGGCTCTGCTGGGTAATCTTTGCCTTTTCTGCGTTCTCCGGATTCAGATCCGGATGATAGACCTTGCTTAAAAGGCGATGGCTTGACTCGATATACGAGATAAGCGATTTTTCACCAAGTTCGTAATAGATCTCCTTTGCCTTATCAAAGAGTCCCAGATAGACAAGTTCCTTTTTTAATTCATCCTGTGCACTCAATTACTGCTCCAATTTTATTGTTAATACGCAATATACCTTCCGATCACACACTGATCTGCCGATTTCATTATTATATCTGATTTTGACACAATAGAATATCTATTGCAATATTTTTGGATAGTTGCTGCCATCCATGGAAATCGAATTGGGACACGGAAGTTAACAAGACAACTTCTCAGAATACTTGACAGTTAAGGACCTTTTACCTATTCTCAAGCGGTCTTAGGGCTCCATAACCACGGACTCTCAAGGACCCTCGCTGATCCTGTTAATTCAATAAGGTTGATAAGTAATGAATCTCCTTTATGGTGCGTACATCCTTATGTCCAGCGGCCTGTTGATCACTTGCCTCCCGCCCTTCTACCTCTATACCCTTATCAGTGGAAAATACAGGGACCGCATGAAAGAGCGATTGGGATACATATCTCCGGGGCTTGTAAGATCTATTTCCGGATCGCCGCGAATCTGGTTACACGCGGTCTCCCTTGGCGAGGTAAGGGTGGCGGGCCCTATAGTCCATGCACTGAAAAAGATTATGCCTGACTGCTTCATTGTCCTTTCCGCTACAACGGAACATGGGCGAGACCTTGCCGTTGATATCCTGGGCGGAGAGGTCCCTGTCATCTATGGGCCGGCCGATTCGATCTTTTCCGTGCGAAAGGCCCTCCATGCCGTCCGTCCTGATGTCCTGGCCTTTCTTGAGACCGAAATATGGCCTTCCTGGATTAATGAAGCGAGCCGTATGGGGATTAATATCTCAATTGTAAACGGCCGAATCTCCAAGAGATCACTCAAGAGATACCTCAAGTTGCGTCCTTTCTTTCAAAAAATCCTGGACAAGGTGGATGTCTTCAGCATGATCACGGAGGAAGATCGATCCCGCATCATTTCCATCGGCGCCAATCCCCAAAAAATCCTTGTGAACGGCAATGCCAAATACGATCTCCTGCCTGACCTCGCTGACCCTTCCATTGAAGCAGAGATGCGAAAGACCCTTAACCTTGAGGCTTCAAGTAAAGTATTTATAGCCGGCAGCACCCGTAGCGGCGAAGAGTCAATGGTCATTGACGCCTACAAAAAAATCCTGGAAAAATTTCCGGACACGGTTCTCCTTATTGCGCCCAGACACATCGAAAGGACCAGGGAGATAGGGTCCCTCCTTGAAAGACACGGTTTCAGGTATCAGCTCAGGAGCGAAATAGATCCCCAGGATCAAAAAAGGGTTGAGAAGATAGTAATAATAAACACTTTCGGCGAGCTCTTTAAGCTCTACAGCATCGGGACCATAATATTCTGCGGAGCGAGCCTGGTGCCCCTCGGGGGACAGAATCCCCTTGAGGCCGCTGTCTGGGGTAAAGCGGTTATTTACGGGCCTCACATGGATGATTTTCTCGATGCAAAGGCCCTCCTGGAAGAGAAAAACGCCGGCATCCTTGTTTCCGGCCCCGAGATGTTAGCAGAGAAGGCTATTGAGTTATTAAGAGATCCTGATCTCCTGAAAAAACGCGGCATGGACGCCCGTGAAGCGGTTTTTGGAAACCATGACTCCGCCGGAAAGCATGCCGAGGCCATAGCCGGTCTGATTTATAAGGATGCTTTTTCAAGAGGGGATTCATGCTGAAATCGGCAGGGAAGCTTCCCATGGCCACGATGAAC
>CAZGIZ010000206.1:0-7148 GCA_964526655.1 uncultured Desulfobacteraceae bacterium
CGGATTCAGAAAAGAGCGATGTATGGATTGAAGACGCATCCATTGCCTCCACGTTCATCTTTCTGATGGCGGAATCCCTCGGGCTCGGCGCCTGCTGGATACAGTTAAGGAGGAGAAATCACAGCGATAAGATCACCTCGGAGTCCTATGTAATGGATCTCCTTAATATACCAGGGAATCTGAAGGTGCTCTCCATCATAGCCCTGGGGTATCCTGATGAAATCAAGCCTCCTCATGAAAAGGAGTCACTGAAATACGAGCGGGCATACCTGGACACGTTCGGGAAACCCTACCAGAATCGGGATATATAATCGTTTTAAAATTGAGTTTTTCTTCCCGGAGACATGAAATCGGGATTTTAAATATTCCTTGATCGCTTTTTCCGGATGGGAAGGACTCATTATAATGTCAAATTAACGGCCCTGGTAATTATGAGGAATCAGTAATTTGACATGATGCCGATTGTTCTCCAAATCGGATCCTGTAGGCCAGGTTTCACCGGGATGAGGCTATTATCTGTGGATTCAAGGCCGAATCGGAAAGGGATGCTTCTTTCAACATCCCGAGCCATTTTTTCTGCCTGGTCTTTGCTCGGGAGTATACCCAGATAGTGGTCTATAATAGCATGGGCCATCTCATGGGCTAAAATTCCCTGATGGATGTCGCGCACATTCACATGAATTGTGTTGGTCTCATAAGTATACCAGGCGCGGGGCAGGGTTCCTTCCGGAGAACACGTATCCCCGTAACATCGCAAAGATAATCCCGTAACGCTCTCATAGGCCGTGTCCAATTGATCTTTATCAGGATAAATTTTAATAACCACCCGGCCCATTTTCTCACGCATACCCAATATCTCTTGAACCCTCTCAAATAGGGCATCTACTTTTTCAATAATCCTTGGTTGAGTTATATCCGTACCGGATTGTAAAGACAATAGACTGGACGGCCATCCCTTTAGAAGCGGTTTAATGTTTTGGTCAAATGCTCCTAAGTCTTTCCCGGATTGATATTCAATGGTTGTGTATCTTGTTTCGAGACTTTGCCATCTGGCGCGAGTTGACGCATCCGGACGTACTTCCCCATAAACATTCGGGATAATGCCCAGGAATAGGATGAATATATATATAGTTACCTTTTTTATCATTTTGATTAACCCTTTTTAAAGATTTGATCTCGCGCCTGTATCTAATATCCTTTGGCTGTAACTTAATCACTTAAAGGGGCCGTTCAATAGACAGCGGTGGAAATGTCAAACAAATCCTTATCTTTAACCTTAAAAAATCCTAATGGGCCAACCCTTTTATTTTAATGGGCTTTCTTTGATTTGCTTTGAGAAGGGATTGACGCTGTAAAAGCAGGTGCTTTGGTTTTTCATAATGGCCTTTTAGACTATAAGTATAAAATAATAAACTCCGACATTTTACCTGGCAATCCTGAATCACTATCAAGATGTCATCTGCCGTTCGACAGGCCGTTCGACAAACTCACGGTCCCGAGCAAAGTCGAAGGGCTACGTTTATCCCGCAACGACGGATTTGCCTTCCAGCCGGAAACGAGCAAGCGCTCGTTTCTCCTTGTGGCATTTTGCTTATCGGAATGGGCATTTGATGGTGGTGGATAAGGGGCAATGTCTTTCATTGACACTGGACTGCCAATAAAGCTATACTCCGATAAAATAAAAGTTACTCCCGTAATATAAAGGATCTGCTATGAATCTATTTGTTGTTGATGGAGAGAAGTGTAAGAGAGACGGGATCTGCGCGGCCGAGTGCCCGGCACGGATTATTATACTTAAGGACAAAGAGGGGGTTCCCACTCCGGTCAATGGTGCCGAAGAACTCTGTATTGATTGCGGACATTGCGTGGCCGTTTGTCCCCACGGCGCCCTGTCCCATCGGTCCATGACCCCGGAGAAGTGCCCGCCCGTGCACAGGGATTGGCTCCCGGACCCGGAAAGGGTTGAACACTTCCTAAGGTCGAGAAGATCCATACGGAGTTACAAGGAGACCCCTGTCGAACGAGAAGTCATTTCCAGGCTTATTGACATAGCCCGGTATGCCCCCTCGGGACATAACCTTCAGCCTGTGCAATGGCTGGTCATATACGACGCTAAAAAGGTCCATAAACTTGCAGGCATAGTCGTGGATTGGATGCGCTACATGCTGAAGGAGCAGAAAGAAATGGCCATGGCCATGCACCTGGATCGTGTTGTAAAGGCATGGGAAACGGGCATTGACACGGTCTGCCGGGATGCCCCCCATGTCATCATTGCCCATGCCCATAAAGATGATAGGACCGCTCCTGCGGCCTGCACAATAGCCCTGTCCTATCTCGAGCTTGCCGCCCCATCTTTTGGGCTGGGAGCCTGCTGGGCGGGATTTTTTCACGCCGCGGCCGCCTTCTGGCCGCCCATGAAGGAAGCCCTCGGATTACCGGAAGGTCACATCAGTTTCGGAGCAATGATGATCGGATTCCCCAAATACGCCTATCATCGCCTCCCCTTGCGAAAGGAGCCTAAGATTACCTGGATCTGATTCCATAATGTATGGTATATCCAATTCGGCTCTGATCTTAAGGGCCCCTATTGATATACCCCATACTCCTTTGTAAACTCAATCCAGGCCCTCACATTTTCCGGTTTCGCCTCATCCAGAACGGCCCTGGTGCACATGATAAAGCCGCCGTCCTTGCCCACCACGTCTATCAATTTTTTGCAGTAGCTCTTGACCTCCTCTGCCGTGCCGACCTGCATCACAGAGACGGGGACATTGCCGCAGATGCATATCGTGTCACCGATTATTTCCTTTGCCCTGAACACGTCCGTGGTATCAAAACGGACCATCAGCTTCCCCTTGGGCAGCTCAAGCAGGTATTCAAGGCGCGAATCGATTTTGCCTTCAAAGAAGGGGCAGGGAGTCAATCCCTCGTCGATCAGGGCAAGGAACAGGCGCTTCAGGCTGGGCCAGTAGAATATACGGAACTGCTCATCGGACATGAAACCGTCGGCGCCCCGGTGGAGGGGGATAAAGACCCTGGGATTGCCGCTGATCCTGGCGGCCTCGATCGCCCCGTTTATGACAATCGGTTCTATCTTTTCTATGGCCTGTAATAATTTATCGGGTCTCTGGTACATGTCCAGCATGGAGCCGCGCATCCCCCTGTGGAAATCCGATAAGACATCAAAGGCGGTTATGGCAACTCTGCCGATTGCAGGAAATCCGAGCCTGGCCATCTGATCGTCGAACCCGCTCACCACGGCATGGGTCCTGGCAATTTCCCGGCCGGCATCCAGGAGCGACTTCAAGACCTTTTCAAACTCAGGCATGGCAAGGATGGCCGCCAGCATGGACAGGCTGTGATAACCAAAAAGCATCGAATCCAGAGGGGGTAAATTCTTCAGTGGCTCCATAGCCTCGGATATGCGTGGAAGACAGGTCCTGATCACCCAGTTGGGCGTATCTTTGAGAAAGGCATCGTACTCATCGGCCTTCATGTACTCGCCTTCCACGAACTGGTGCGATACATCAGGCGGGATCCCGTGTCCCGGCCACTTGACCTGCTTTATGCCGAGAATTTCATAGGCCTTCCCTGACTCGGTAATGGGCGGGAAGTACATGTCAGGCTGGAAATCAAGGATAGCCTTCCTGTTCGCCTCCATCCACTCCTCTGGCTTGTGGTACACCTCTTCATAGGTCATGCCCACATATCTCGCGGGAAAGTACCGGAAACTGGCTAATAAAGGCACCCTGTCAGGGACCTTAAGCCTGACGGCATCCTCGACCCTTCCCAGCCTCTCCTTATAGAGCTCTTCCGCGCTCTTTTCCATGATCATTCCCCCATTTCCTTTTTCCTTGAATCATATCCCGGATAGTATGGTGTCATAAAAATAACTTTAATAAATAATTGAATCTCGGTTCTCTATTAAGGATCGGAGTCCTTATGTCCTGCCTGAAGGCAAATAGTCCGGCAATGTTATCTCTTCAAGGTAATATAATAAAAGCAGGCGCAAGGCGTAAGGCACAAGGCTAAAGTTTAAAGATTTTATTGTTTCTCCCTGAACCCTGCGCCCTTAGCCCTTAGCCTTCGGCTGATATCACCTTGAAGAGATAACGATGCCTACCTTGGCATATCTATTTCTGTGGGGTAAAACAGGGCCTGATTAATCAAGCTATTCCCGGGACACGACACTAGCGCGAGCCTTTAAACGGCCCCGGCCTCAATAATCTCAAACAGTCCCGTCACTCAAGACTGACGCTGGTAGTGCAGGATCACGCCCCTGTCCTGGAGATTTTTTTGCAGATTCGCAACAGGCACTTCCTCTGCCGCGCATTTCTTCCTGATGGCCATGGCCGCTGCCGTGCCTGCCGCCTGTCCCGTCAATACCGCTGGCGGGATGATGCGTGTGGCTTCCCAGGCGTCGCCCGAGGCGGAAATAATGCGGCCCACGGCAAAAATATTTTTAAAATCCCTGACTACCAGCGTTCGATAGGGTATCTCGTAAACAATGCCCGGCTTCAGCCAGTGGCCGGTGCATCCAATGGAGTCGTCAAAGTGCTTGAGCGCGTCCCTTTCCCTTAAAAGATAAGCCCCCTTCACCCGCCTCGTCCTCCTGAATTGCGCCATTCCCGGCAGCGCGATGAGGGACCCATTTTCCTCCCGGTTTTTCTCGATCTCTTTTTTCAAGACCTTTCTCCCGTTTAGGATAAAGCGGGTAACGTCTTTCGCATTAGTGCCTTTGTACTCCTTTTGTCCCAGGGTGTAGGAGCCATCCTTGCGAAAGCTGCCGCGCCACTCCAGTGAAATAGCCTTCATGACGTCTTTCTTTTCAACAGCCCTTTTCATCCTTTCAAGGTTGGTGCTGTAAAACCAGTAGGCCAGATAGTTTTTCTCCTCCACGCATGCGGCGCCCCCCCGGAAAAAGAGGTCCGCGTCGCCCGAGGCGTCAATGAACATCTTGGCCTTGTAGGCGGACCGGCCTGACTTGTTTTCCACGATCACGGCCTGGCAAGCATTGTCTTTCATAACAGGCCTGCAAAAAACCGTATCAAACAGGAGGTCAATTCCCTCCGCGGCCATGAGCTCATCGAGGCCGTATATGAATTCCGGGGGCGAGAAGACAGTGGTGTAACGCTTTTTGGTGCCTACACCCTTTCCGTCTCTCCATTCAGGCGCCAAGTTGTCATAGCCGTATTTTATGGAGAGATAGAGCAGTTCCTCGGCGATTCCGCCCGTCACCTTTTTCCCGCGTCCGTCGCACAGGGGCAAATAGATGGCGATAAACCCAAGGGTCGCCAGCCCTCCAAGCACCACGCTCTTTTCGATAATGAGCACCCTGCATCCGCTCCGCCGTGCCGCCAGGGCTGCGCCCACGCCCGCGATACCTCCCCCCACGACGATAACATCATATTTTCCCGCAACTGGAACCTTGCTGGTTTCATTTATAAAATCCATCTTTCCCCTTCTTTCTATTCTAAAACCTTAGTGAATTAGTATTTTTCAAAAATGATTTTAGTGGCGCTTCATAAGAATTTACAGAACTATTCAATATACAATTCTTCCACCCGCTCCGGCAAAGGCACGCCTTTCTTATCCCAGCCCATCAGGGTGTAGTAATACCGTTTGGCCCGCTCCATTTCATCCCTGTCCAGGCATCGTTCCGAGAGCACACCGGAGGTCTTGGGCTCGAAATATCTCTGTGGAAGACTGTCGTCTTCGTCAGTGAAGCCTTCCCGGATGTTGAAGAGCCGGGCGACAGTCATCACCCGCTCTTCGATTCGTAAAATTTCCATGACACCGGTACCCCAGCCGGTCACGGCATCGAGGATCTCCACGATTACAGAAAGATCCACCATCACTGACGAAAGGTGACACATTGCCAGGCAATCCAGCAGTCCCTGCCGCAGGTGCTCTATTCGGAACAGGGCCACCTTGCGCGGTCCTATATCATCTCCTGCTACGGGATCATGGAATCCCAGCTTGCTCCATGATTCGAAACGATCCTTTGAGACAAACAGGATATCGTGAACATTCAGACAGTGGTCGGCCCCATGGGGATTGACCATGAAACCTAATCCCATGCTCGGCATAAGCCGGGGTTCATGCTGGCCGGGATCAAGCCCTTTGACCTGCATGGCGAATACTTCGGAACCCTTGCCGACCCATTGCGCAACATGATTAATACCCTCTGCGAGAATATCACCGAAACCCTCCCGCCGTATGATTTTTCTTATACAGGCGAGCATAGCATCCGCGTTGCCCCAGGTCATTTCAATGCCGTCGGTCTGCTCCTTTGACAGCATGCCGCGTTCATAGGCCTCCATGCAGAAGGCGATAACACCTCCGGCCGAGATGGTATCAACGGAACCAGCATTACACAACTCATTTCCCTTGACAATGGCCTTAAGATCATCAATACCCAGATTGCTCCCCAAGGCCGCCAGTGTCTCGTATTCGGGCCCGCCGTAGGCCGGATCGTGAGGATAGGGCTCATCGAACTTGGCCTTTTTCTTGCACCGCATCGGACAGGCGAAGCAGCCGTCCATTCCGGCACCGATAGTATCCCGTAGTGTTACAGCCGTGATATTGCCGACCGTGGGGAAATCCCCATCGCGCCAATTGCGGATTGGCACGTCCCCGGATTCCACGCCCACATCCATATCGAAGCCCGTACCGGCCTCCTTCCAGCCCTTCAGGATATAAACCTCGTCAATGGTCGCCGTAATACGTTTGTTCAACTCCTTGAGTTTCCGGGGATCGGCCACGGGTATCTTACCGGTCCCGCGCACCGCTATCGCCTTGAGGTTCTTCGAACCCATGACAGCGCCCAGCCCGCCGCGTCCTGCGGCATCGTAAAGGCCGCACATGATGCAGGCGTATCTAATCAGATTCTCTCCACCTGGCCCGATAAGGGAGACACGTGTTTTTTTATCGCCTAATTCTTTCCATATGGCCGCCTGGGTCTCCCGCGTGTCTTGGCCCCAGAGATGGGTTGCATCCCGCCATTCGTATCCCGGCCTTTACCCCTTCAGAAATCGCCCTGAGATGGCTATGCCCGGGCGACTGCTCACTCCATGAGTTAATAACGGCGATCCTGGGCAGTGAAAGCTCCTCGCTTGTAAACCCCATCGCCTTGAAAATTACCCTGT
>CAZGIZ010000207.1:0-7100 GCA_964526655.1 uncultured Desulfobacteraceae bacterium
GGTCAGGTATTAGCTCTATTCGTCCATTATACTCTATGACCTTCATTTTCTGGCCTGGGCGAAGTTGCAGGGAATCTCTTATATTCTTTGGTATGACAACTTGGTATTTCGGCGAAACTGTAACGGTGGTCATAATGGCCTCCAAATCGATAGCATTTTGGTATTACAATATCATCATCGATGCCATTTTGTCAATATTCGGGCCGGCACGCTGCATAGGCACGGAATGTTTTTTCGCCATCCCGCGTAGCTGGATGTGCACGCCCCTGATAGCGACACCAGTGACCGGCATGTCGCAGATCCCAGTTTATTTGGGGCCTGAACCTTTCGGTCCTGAGCGAATCGACAATGGCTCGGAGGTATGTCTCGAGGCCGAAGGACTTATGGTGTGCCCCTTCGACCAGGCTCAGGGCAGGAGAAGTTTCCTATATATAAACTCTATTAATGGCTTGGTAAAGCCGCTTTATAACACAGGAAAGCTATTTTAGTCAAAAAACCGTGGGTTTACCTTTTTGAATAGGGTTTCCCTTCGGAAAATTCAACAGGGTGAAAATAGATCCGATTTCCAGATGAAATGAAGAACTACAACATCATGTGTCAACTTTGCCCTTGACACACAAGGCGAGATTACCTATACTCCTGCGCCGAAAAAGGGAGTTCTTATCACCTTACCCACCTATACCTCGGCCCCCAAAAAGGGAGTTCTTATCACCTCGATTGGGGACAAGGATATCCGATGAGGATTACACGGTGCTCTTGAATAAGCTTGAGAAACGGCCCTTTGACTACTGAGGCAGTGCAAGGGGGGTTAAGCTCACTTAGGAATCTGACAGGGGCGAACAGAAAGGGGCCGCGGATAGCAATGATAAACATAGGCGACTAAAGCCTTCGGGCCTTTTACTGAGAAAGGTTGATCCGATAAAACAAAAGGGGAAGAATTAATCACAAAAGGAGGGACACTTATGGGACGTAAATCATCACTCACGGTATTCGTAATAGCGGCAGTTTTCGTGTCAACACTTGTTTTAGGCGGCTTTTCCACAAGCTCGGGCGCAACGGCTTCAGACGAGGTAATGAAGATCGGCATCATCCACAGCCTCAGCGGGCCTTTCGGCATGCTCACAAAATATTCAATGCCGGTCATTCAGATGGCGTGGGACAGAGTCAATGCAGCGGGCGGCCTTCTCGGAAAGCAAGTCCAACTTGTAGTCAGGGATGACCAGGGAGATCCGAGCGTCGTTGCTCAAAAGCTAACGGAGCTAAAAGGCGAGGGCTGCGTTGCCATCCTTGGGCCCTTTATGGGCGCCAACGGCCGACCGGCCACGCAATGGGCAGCGTCCAATAATATGCCTCTCGTTACCTATGCGAGTGCAACGCTGATGGACCGCGTCAATTGCCCAAAAAATGTATTCTATACCGCCCCTCTTGAAGATGCAAGGGCAGAGGCCATGTATCGAGGCATGCTCTCCCAACCCATCAAGTCCTTTTTCTTCATTGGCAATGACATAGTGGATTCGCACGACATGTACGAATATATCGCAAACAAGATGAAGAAGGAGCACCCTGACGTAGCCAACCTCGGCGACCTTTGGGTGGGGCTGAACGTCTTCGAGTTTTCGAACCTCATCTCGACGGCCCTCGCAAAGAAGCCCGATGTTCTCATAAGCGGATCGGCGGGCCCCGGCTGGGCCGCGTTTGCCCAACAGGGTATGAAGTTCAACCTCTTCAAGAAAACGAGGGTTGTTGCGACCTATGCCTTGGAGTCTGCCGTCACCAAGTCCTTCGGCAAGAACTACCCTCAAGGCGTAGAAACAACATCATGGGCTCCCTACTGGATTAAAACCAAGGAGATGCAGGATTACCTTCAAGAACATCTGAAGGCGTCCGACGGACTCTACCCCGCGGACAAGGGAATGGAGTGTTACCTGGGCACCCTGGCCCTTATTGCCGGTATAAAGAAGGCCGGCAGCGTCGATCCGGAAGTCTTATCCACCGCCATGGAGAACATGTCCTTTGATACCCCTTTGGGCACCCTCCACTTCAATGATTACGATCATCAGCTGAAGATCCCTATTTGGTGGTCGACTACGGGTTATTCCAAAGATTTCCCGCTCGCGGTCGGCGTCAAGAACACCAAGTACGGGGACGACCTTTACCCGACCAAACAAGAGATAGAGGCCCTCAAGGCAGCCTCTGGTAAGTGACACACGATATCGTTCCCTCTGGTATGTGCGACTCGGTGCGCGCCAGGGGGAACTATGTAGCGGAGTGAAGCTTTATGGAACCGGCACAGTTGCTTTGCCAGTTTATGGTAGGCGTCGGCGGCGGAATGATCCTATTCCTCATGGCTGCAGGTGTTTCCATCATCGTAAGCGGCATGAATCTGATCAACTTTGTTCAAGGGGCCTTCTTCATGCTCGGCGCCCTTATGTGCTACAGCCTGTCGCAGGTCCTGAACTTCTGGTGGGCCCTCCTGTTCGGCCCCCTCGCGGTGGCCTGCGTAGGCGGTTTCGCTGAGCTCCTGCTGCGTCCCCTGTACAGGAAGACGATGCTCTATCAGCTCTTGATCACCATGGGTCTGGCCTTTCTTATTATCGACGGCATGGATGCGATTTGGGGCAGGGAGGTCAAGGTCGTTGCCCTCCCGGATTATCTCAACACCACAACACCGATACTCGGGCTGGATTTTCCCATGTACTATATATTTATCGTCGCCGCAAGCGGCGTGATAGCAGCCGGTCTCTGGCTGATGTTCGAGAAGACAAGGATAGGCATGATCTTTCGCGCCATTATTAGCAACCGTCCCATGGTCGACTGCCTGGGCATCAACGTCACGCTCCTTTTCAGCATTATGTTCGCCTTCGGGGTTTGGCTCTCAGGATTGGCAGGGGTGCTCATGGCGCCCATCATCGGAATTGACCCTCAAGGATCCATGGATATACTCTTTTCCATGATGACAGTCCTTGTGATCGGAGGGATAAAAAGCATGAAGGGCGCCTTCTTCGCCGCCCTCCTCGTAGGTGTTATCAATGCCTTCGGCTCCATGTTTTTGCCCTGGTTCTATGCACTCATCCCGGCGGCCCTTATGATCATTGTCCTTCTGATCAGGCCACAGGGGCTATTCGGAGAGAAGGAAGGGTAGGCATCGAGGATGGTACAACGATTGATTCATAATAAACCATTGGCCTTCGGCTTATCCGCGACTGTCATCCTCACGATTCTCGCTGCATTCCTTCCCGAGCATCGGTCAGAGCTGATCACGAGAATGCTCATCATGGCCCTTTTCGCCACCAGTATCAATATGCAGGTCGGCAGTGCCGGGATGATGCCCCTCGGTCAGGCGCAGTTCTTTGGCCTCGGAGCTTATGCCTTCGGCCTATTGTGCGTCAAAGGCGGGGTGCCGTTTCCCTACGGCCTTTTCTTCGCCTTGCTCATTTCCCTCTTCGCCGGCGCCATGATCGGTTACCTCTGCCTGAGAGGCGATTCCCTGACCTTCGCCTTGCTTCACCTGGCCTTCAACATACTATTGGTCAGTGTGGCGGCCAAGTGGATCTCATTGACGGAGGGTGATCAGGGGTTTACGGGGGTTCCGAGACCTGGTTTGATCCCGGGAGACTTCGGCTTCTATCTTTTCGTCCTTTTTGTTGTGCTTGTGTGCTTCATCTTGATATGGACGATAATCAATTCGCCCTTTGGAAAAGTGATGCAGGGGCTCCGTGAGAACGAGGAACGTATCCGTTTCCTCGGCATAGATAGCAAGAGGTTTCAGCTTGTTGTCTTTACTTTCAGTAGCCTCTTTGCCTCCGTATCAGGGATTCTCTGGGCAATGATGCAGAGAAGCGTCTTTAACACATACATGAGCCTCATTCTTTCGGCAGAAGGGCTGATGATGTGCCTTATAGGCGGTATGTCGAGTTTCTTCGGACCCAGTATAGGTGCCGCGATAGTGGTTATCGTGGGCACTATCGCTTCAACCTATACACGACAGTGGCAGGGGCTGCTGGGCCTCATAATAATCATTTGTGTCCTCGGTTTCCGTGGTGGGATTCTGGGAGGCAAGAAAAGCACGATAGGGTTGTGATGAAAGGGACCGGGCAGGTCATACTCAGGACCGTCGACATAACGAAGGATTTCGGCTCACTCAGGGCCGTGGATAGGGTAAATCTGGAAATAGATGAAGGAGAGGTCCGGGCTATCATCGGTCCTAACGGGGCAGGCAAGAGCACGCTTCTCGACATCGTAACGAATCGTTCACGTCCGACGTTTGGTAACTCCTATTTCAGGGGTAGCGACATTACTAATCTGCCGCCTTTTGCGATAGCCGCCCATGGAGTCGGACGGTGCTTTCAGGTCAGCAAACTCTTTGCCGGGCTGACCGTGTTCGAGAATGTCCAAATCGCTTGCATCAGCAAGGGGAGGAAAGTCTACAATATAATCTCGGCAGGGAATCGTATCTTTGAAATTGAGGTCAACGGCATCTTGGATGCGATCGGCATGAAGGCCATGGCGGGGGAGGAGGCGGGTTATCTTTCCTACGGAGATCAGCGAAGGCTGGAGATCGGCATCACCCTCGCTATGAAGCCGTCACTCCTGCTATTGGACGAGCCGACAGCCGGCGTGTCCCGCGCGGAAGGCCACGATCTGATGCAACTGATCAAGAGTCTTGCAGTCGATCAGAACCTGACCATCGTCTTTATCGAACACGACATGGATATGGTCTTCAAGTATGCCGACAGGATCAGCGTGATGCACCTGGGCCAGCTTATTACGACGGGTACGCCGGATGACATTAGGGGTAATGCAATGGTCAGGGCAATATACCTCGGAGAGCAGGTGGCATGATACTCGAGGTTAGGCAACTCAAGGCGAGTTACGACGCCAGTCAGATACTATTCGGCATCGATTTTGGGCTCGGAAAAGCAGAGACTGTCTGCATCCTGGGCCGGAACGGTGTGGGCAAGACAACCACCATGAAGACTCTCATGGGCGTGCTCAAACCGGCCGGAGGCTCAGTCAGGTTCAATGGGCTTGATATCGGTGGTATGGCGCCATACAGAATAAGCAGGCTGGGTATCGCGTATGTGCCGCAGGGCAGGCAGATCTTCCCGAACCTCACAACCAGGGAAAACCTCTTGATAGCTGCACGCAAGGGCAAGGGTGCGGCCCAGGACTGGACCATTCAGGGCATCTACGATATCTTCCCTGTGCTCAAGAATCGCGAGGGCTTCAGGGGTGGCTCCTTGAGCGGAGGCGAACAACAGATGCTCTCCATTGGCCGTGGTTTGATGCAGAATCCCCAACTGCTCCTTATGGACGAGATCTTTGAGGGTTTGGCCCCCCTCGTGATTCAGGACATTATGAAGGTAGTAAAACGGCTCAAAGAATCGGGCATTTCCATCCTCATCTCGGAGCAAAGCATCAAGTTCGCACGGGAAATAGGCGGCAGGTGCTATATTCTTGAGAAAGGTCAGGTTGTCTATAGCGGAAACACGGTCGAATTGCCCGGAGAAATTGTACTGAAGTATTTGGGAACTTGAATGAGGGGACAATTTAATTACCAAAAAGCGCCGTATTTTTTCCTTGCTCTTCTGAAAGCATTGCATACATTTTTTTTTGCACTATATCGCGAAATTTTACTACACGGTGTTTATGGGAGCCTTTAAGCGTATGATCAGGATATACCGGTTTCCCTATAACGAGTGTGATAAGCGGTTTTTTATGTACCTTGGAAACCAGCTTACTTGGTTCCCGGAATTTAAAAACCATTGGAAGTACGGGCCTATTGGATTTCAAAGCCAAATAGAATGCCCCGTTCTTAAAAGGCCGAAGTTCCTTATGCCAGAGTCTAAGCGATACCTCAGGATAAAAATGCACAATTCTGCCTTTTTGCAATTCATGACGCATTGACTCCATAAATGCATGCAATGACTTGGGTGACTCCGGTATGGGGATGCCACCCAGGATTCTTATCAACCAGCGTATCACAGGTATTTCAAAGTTGGATTTAACTGATGTAAAAAAAGGTTTACGGGGAAAAAGCGTGCACGCGACCACAGGTGAATCCAGATAGTGAATGTGGTTGGTAACAGTGATGGCACCCCCCTTCAAATACCGCAAATTTTTTTTGCCCGATATTTTCAGGCCGAAAAACAGGCGCGAAACCATTGATAAAAGCGGGACGACGATAAAATAAAACAACAAAGTCGAACACAGCCTGAAGAAGATATTTCTGTTTATAAAAGAAAAATTTTCGTCTATTTCATACACAAATGGTGTAGGCATCTCTATTATATGTTCATTGAGATCACCCCGTTTAAGTCTTTTTAAAGTCTGTTCCCGGATCACATCTCCATATAAATGCTCCATCTTTTCTATTGATTTTTCTATTGTAAATTCGGAAGCCTTTTTAAGGTAAAGGACACGAGCCTTCTTTATTTCTTCGGGACTCTCGATCCAGTATTCCATCTTTTCGCAAAGGTCTTTTACGCTTCTGTTTTTAAAAATGCTTCGGTCATCCAATGCAAATTGTTTGGCCGCGCTTTTTTTTGAGTTTGCGATTATTGGAATTAAACCGCATGATATCGCTTCAATGCAGGCAATAGATTCTATTTCCACTTCAGATGCATGCACATAAAGGTCGCACTGATTGTATAACTCTACTAATTCGTCTTTATTATCGATGTATTTGAATATCGGGGGATTGGGCAGCTTTTTTGAAACACGCGTGTAATACTTTTGACGCGGCCCCTTACCCAGGAAGACAAGCTGAATTCGATCGCAGTATTTAGATCGAAGCGCTGCCCTGATTATAAGATCTTGCCTCTTCTCCTCAGATAGCCTGCCTACCATTAATATAACAAATTTGTCCTGCCATTCTTTTGGTTTGTCTATATGAATTGGTTTGAAAATAGTATCAACACCGTTGGAAATTATATGCATCTTGGACTTATAACCGTGACGCTTTAATTGTTCAGCAATAAATGGTGAAGGACAATGAATATGGCGAATATACCTGTAAAAACGGTTATGAAACCAAAAATAAATAAAATACGCCAAAGGAGTGAAATATTTCATTTTGATGTTGTAGGTGATGTTTTCAG
>CAZGIZ010000208.1:0-7097 GCA_964526655.1 uncultured Desulfobacteraceae bacterium
GGTTTTAATCATGGCTTCGTTGTCTAAGAGGGATTCTTTTATGAATTTAGAATCGAAGCACCATGCCATAATATTGACACATTTCGCGTTCCTTGGCGGATATTTGAAAAAGGTCAGCCGCACCTTCAGGATTTCTTTTCGCAGGAACTGATTGATGAAGGACACAAGGTTTTCAGCCTGGGGAATTCCGAAATCGTCATGGGATATCTTGAGCATTCAAAAACGGATCTGGTGCTTCTTGACCTTTACATGAGCGGGCCAAAGGGATGGAACCTCCTTGTTGATATCAAGAGACGATACCCTCGGATGCCGGTCATTATCGTCACTGCCTATGATAACTTTACTGGCACAGGGCTTTATGGGGCCACTTCCTGAGGCTTGTTCCGGAACTGACTCTGGTACAGACGGTGGTAGACGCCTTCCCTGGCAAGGAGCTCCTCATGGGTTCCGCGCTCCATCACCCGGCCTTCCTCCATCACAATAACCTGATCTGCGCCGGAGATCGTCGAGAGGCGGTGGGCGATGACGAAGCTCGTTCGTCCCTTCATCAGTTCATTGAGGCCCTGCTGGATGAAGAGCTCGGTACGGGTATCGACGGAGCTGGTAGCCTCGTCCAGGATGAGGATGGCCGGGTCTGCCAGTATGGCCCGGGCAATGGAAAGGAGCTGGCGCTGCCCCCCGGAGAGGCTTTCACCTCGTTCCGAAAGGACCGTGTCGTAGCCCCGGGGCAGGCGCCGTATGAACCCGTCCGCGTGGGCCGACCGTGCCGCTGCGAAGACCTCTTCATCCGTGGCCGTGAGACGGCCGTAGCGTATGTTCTCCATTACGGATTCGCTGAAGAGAAAGGACTGTTGAAGGACCACGCCAAGCTGTCGGCGCAGGCTGTCCCTGGTCACGGTATGGATATCAATCCCGTCGATCAGGATTGTCCCTTCTTCTATATCGTAGAATCGGGAAAGGAGGTTGACAAGGGTGGTTTTCCCCGCCCCAGTGTGTCCAACAAGGGCTATCCGCTCCCCGGATCGGGCACGAATGGAGATATCCTTGAGCACGGGAACACCGGGCACATAAGAAAAGGAGACGTGTTCGAGCCTTACATCGCCCGACACCCTGGCCATTTCCAGGGCCCGGGGGGCATCGGTCTGGTCAGGGACGGTATCCAGGATCTCGAAAATCCGCTCCGCCCCGGCGAGGGCCCCCTGGACCTGGTTGTATAAATTGCCAAGCTGGCGAAGGGGCTCAGCGAAGCGCCGGGAGTAGGAGATGAATGCGGCGATCGTCCCGATGGTCACCATCCCGCGAATCGCCAGCCAGCCGCCAAGGCCGCAGAGAATAGCCACATTTAGGTTCGACAAGATCCCCATCAGGGGCATCACCATCATTGCCAGCGTCATGGCCTGGACCCCGGTCGATCGGACGGCCTCGTTGGCACTATCAAACCTGGTAAGGACTTTTTCCTCCTGGCCGAAGGCAAGCACTACCCGCTGTCCGCTGTAGGTCTCTTCCAGGACGGCGTTGAGCTCCCCCAGACGCTTCTGGTAGCTCCGGAATACATCTCTCGTTTTTCTCCCGACCATGCCCACGATGCCGATCATCAATGGAAAGGCGATCATGGATCCAAGGGCCAGCCAGGGGCTCAGGAAGAAAATAATGATCAGTATCCCTATCAGGGTAAGGATGCCGGTGAAAAGCTGCGCCGCGTTATTGGTAAGGACCTGGCTGATGACGTCCATGTCGTTTGTGAGCCTGCTCATGAGCTCACCCTGGGCCCTGGAATCGAAGAACCTCAGCGACAGTGTCTGCATATGGTTGAAGAGGTCGGAGCGCAGCGCCCGCATCGCCTTCTGGGAGGCCCTGACGATCAGAATCCCCTGGCTCATCTGGGCCGCTGCCGAAAGCACGTAGGCCGCCGTCATGAGGAGGGCCAGTCCTAACAGGGCCTTCAGGTCTCCTCTGACAAGCTGGTCGACGGCACGGCCCAGGAGGTAGGGAACTGCTATGGCCAGCGCTGTCCCGAAAGCCGCCACCAGGCAGACCAGGATCAGGGCGCCCAGATGGGGTCGAAGATAACGCATAAGCCGGCGGAGAGTTCCCCGGACATCCTTTGCCCGTTCAACCGTCCTGCCCCGGGGGCCGCCCCTTCCGCCCGGGCCCGGCATCCCGGTCATGCCTGCAGGGGCCGGCCTATGGGTTTGTCTGTCAGCCATGGGGTCCCTCCCTTCCCTCCAGAGGGCCGCCTAACTGGGACCGGTAGATGTCGCGATACATGGCGCTCGAAGCGAGGAGCTGGTCGTGGGTCCCGAGGGCGGCGATTCTGCCCTGGTCGAGCACAAGAATCTTGTCTGCCAGGAGCACAGTGCTGATCCGCTGTGCCACGATAAACCTGGTGGTACTGTTTTTCGAAATGGTGAGGAGATGGTCGAGGCCGTCCTGGAGTCGTACTTCAGTCTCAATATCCAGAGCGCTCGTTGAGTCGTCAAGGATGAGGACCTTGGGTTTGACAAGGAGGGCCCGGGCAATTGCGATCCTCTGGCGCTGTCCCCCGGAAAGGGTCACCCCCCGCTGGCCGATAACCGTGTCATATCCCTTGGGCAGTTCCGTGATGAAGTCATCGGCCTGGGATGCCATGGCCGCGGCCATGACTTCATCATCTGTCGCAGCCGTCCGGCCGTATCGAATGTTGTCGCGCACAGTGCCCGTAAAAAGGATGGCCTCCTGGAGGGCTACCCCGATCGCGCCCCGCAGGGAGTGGATATCCAGGTCCCGCAGGTCTATGCCGTCGAAGGTAATCCGGCCTGATGTAACATCGTAGAAGCGGGGGATGAGATGAATCAGGGTCGATTTTCCGGAACCAGTCGCTCCCAGGATCGCGATCGTCTCCCCGGGTTCGGCCACAAAGGAGACGTCCGACAAGACCGGCTCCGCGCCGTTCCCGTTGTAGCTGAAAGAGACGTTTTCAAATACGATCCGACCCCTGGGATCCACAAGCCTCGATGCACTGCCGGCATTCCTCACTTCAGGGTCAGCGTCAAGGACCTCTAAAATTCGGCTCGCCGAGGCGTCCGCGGCTGAAAGGGGCCCTAACATTCCCGCCAACATGAGGATCGGGAAAAGGGCGAAGGAGAGATAGTTGATGGCCGCCACCACCTTCCCAACGGAAATGTCGCCCGCTATAGCGGCGCTACCGCCGATCCATACGGCGCTGACAATAGCCAGATTCATGATCAAGAGCATGAAGGGGATGAAGACCGCCATGAGCTGAGAGACTTGAATCGTCCGGTTCATCAGGGCCTCGTTGGCCTCGTCGAATCTGGCCATTTCGTGCGCCGTGCGAACGAATGCCTTGACAACACGCATTCCTGCAAGATTCTCCTGGAGGACCGTATTAAGCCGGTCGAGTCGCTGCTGCATCAAAAGGAACATGGGTTGGGCCTTCCGGGCAAAGAGCCAGACCGGCAGGATGATGAGCGGTATAACCACCGCCATTATCAGGGCGAGGCGATGACTGGTGAGAATGAGAAGGACAATCGCCCCAATGGCCCAGATGGGGGCACGTGTCATGATCCGCAGCAACATCATCACGATCATCTGGACCATATTGATGTCGCTTGTCGAGCGGACGATGAGCTTGCCCGTTTGAAGGCGGTCGATGTTACCAAAGGAGAAGGTCTGCACCCTTCGCATCAGCGCGCTGCGGAGGCCTGCGCCGAAACCCAGGGCGACGCTCACGGAAAGGTAGTTGTTGATCAGGGCTACGACCGCGGAGAGGATCGATGCCCCCACCATGAAAAGGGCGGTAGTGATGACCACGTGGAGATTACGAGCGACTATCCCATGATCGATTATCCGCTGCGTCAGCCTGGGAATGACGAGGTCCGCCGATACTATGACAAAGAGAAGTATCAATGCGACGGCTGCCCTGACGCGGTAGGGTCGCAGGAATTGATAAAGGCGTATCAGGGATCTCACGGTTTCACCTTTTCCTGCTCACCGGGGCTCCCCTGCCTGAGGCAAGACGGATCGGAATTAGGCGGATTCTGGGATAGATGACCGTGGACCTTAAAAAGCAGCGCCATAAGGGTTTTACGCTCATCATGGGTAAGCATGGAATTCAGCTCCCTGTCCAATTCTCGAAAAGAGGCCCGGGCCTCCGAGCGGAGGGCCTTTGCCTTCTCCGTCAGGTACACCAGGACAATCCGCTGGTCCTTGGCGTCCCTGCGCCTTTCGATCCAGCCGTTCCGCTCCATCCTCTGCAGGGTGTTGGTGGCAGTCGGTGCCGTGATATGCAGGGCCTGGGCCAGGACGTTCTGGGCGATACCGTCCCTGTGCCAGAGCTGGTAAAGGATCATACCCTGGGCATGACGCAGGCCGATGCCTTCCAGCTTCATGCGCATGCGGCCGCCGACGAGACGGCTGACCTTGGCCAGGAGGTGTCCGAGGGTCAGTTTCTGGGGGTCATGTTTCGATTCTGTCATAAACATTAGCTTCCTAATTGTTAGAATACTAACTTATAATATTTTTCCTGCCCTATGTCAAGGTCGATAAGTAAGTAGTATCTAAAATAATCTCATCCTGTGATCGCTCCTGATCAATTCAGGGCCACAATTATTTGTTATTAATGAATGGTATTTAAGAGAGGAGGGTGCCTGAATTGTATTGTTCAGATGGTCCCTGAAAGTACCGTCTTTTTTCACATCTCGAAATCTCATTGATATTTCAAGAATTCCATGCCATATTAAGCCAAATTTATGCTAATTCTCCTGTTCCTCATATATCCATTTTGCTTTTATCAAGACCGAATGCTGAAATTCTGTTCCTATTCATCCGAATCAATCTGTTTATTGGATAAACGAGAATTATTTCTTGTTCATCTATTAAATCAGGAATCAATTCCCGCTACTCACTATGTGCGGGGGATGAAAATGAAATCTCAGTGGCCTAAAAAATCTGAAAGAGAGCAATTTGAAATATCGCGATTCATTTCAGCTTATGCGAACTTGCCAAATGGGCGATCCTTTGCTGTTTACTCTAAACAAGAAACACCTGACTATTTTCTTAAAGACATAAAATGGAACCTGGCAAATGAGTCAGCAATGTCTATCATTCCTATCCCCAATCGGGAAGCCACAAAAAGCCCATAACAGTTTACACCGGATCGCTGATAGATCGCCGTGCCTGGTGAAACTGACCGTTCGATGACAAGGAATCAGATTGACAGACACAAATAGAAGTATTACTATTACCGGTATTACGTATTACCGGAGGTGCGATCATGAGAGTTACAACAAAAGGGCAAGTTACAATTCCACAGGAAATTCGAGAAAAACTGGGAATCACTCCAGCCGTTGAAATTGATTTCATAGAAGAGAAAGATCGAGTTTATTTGGTAAAAAAGGAAATCAAAACAAAAAGAACTCGTAAATTCAATAAATTGAGGGGAATAGCCAATGTTAAAATGACAACAGATGAAATAATGGCTCTCACAAGAGGAGACAAATGAAAGGGGTCCTTGTCGATTCTAATATCATTCTGGATGTTTTCCTCAATGATTTAAAATGGGGTGATTGGTCTGAATCCAAATTAGATGAATATAGTGATCAAACATCATTATATATCAATTCAATAATCTATTCTGAAATATCGATTGGATTTGAGTTAATAGAAGATTTGGAGTCTGCGATTAGCAAGGCTGGCTTCCATATGTTAGAGATTCCAAAAGAAGCACTCTTCTTAGCTGGAAAAGCTTACGTTAAATACAAAAGAAGAAGAGGCGCAAAAAGGACTCTATTGCCTGATTTCTTTATTGGCGCACAAGCAGCAGTAATGAATTTAAATCTATTGACCAGGGATATTTCAAGATATCAATCATACTTTCCAACTGTAAAAATAATAGCACCATAAATACTTTCATGATTGGCATCGAACAAACTTATGAACCAGACACGCCAAAAAGCCGGCCCACTGGTTTTAGTAGCGACTTGAACCATAGCTTCAATCCTATTAAAGCCACCCAGGAGTACCCTCTTCTCCATATCTCGGAATCTCATTGCCATTTTATAAATCCTGTGCCATATTAAGCCGAATTTATAATACTTCTCCTATTCCACATATATCCATTGTGCTTTTCTCAAGATCGAATGCTCGAATGATGCCTGGCGGTTTTATGAGGTTCTGCCCAAGAGATTAGGGTGTTATGAGCTGCAAATAGAGCCGAGCAAGACCAAAATTGTACGATTCAGCCGATTTCATCCCAGCCGGAAACATTGATCGAGGATATGAAAATGAAAAATGTGTCACGTGACACAATTGTAAAGATCCGGGTGGACCGGATATCTCCGAATCCGGCCCAGGCCAGAGTTAATTTTGACGAGGAGGGCCTGCTGGAGCTTGCAGAATCGATTAAAGCCAAGGGCCTGCTCCAGCCGATTATCGTCAAACCGGCCGGCGACCGGTTCCGGATCGTCGCCGGGGAAAGACGATGGAGAGCCCATCAACTGTCGGGACTTTCAGAGATCGACGCAATTATCCGGGATTCGGAGAATTCAGCGATAGAATCATTGATTGAAAACATACAGAGGAAAGACCTGTCCCCATTTGAAGAAGCCACTGCCCTTAAGAGGCTGCTTGATTCAGGAATGACGCAGAAGGAATTATCCAGTCAGGTCGGTAAAAGCCGAACTTACATCGCACAGAAAGTCAGATTGCTGGAACTGGGAGCTGGGATCAGGGCCGCAATGGAATCCGGGGTAGGGGAGTCCCTTAACGAAGGAGCGGCAAGACAGTTGTTGCGATTGAAACTGATCGATGACGCGGCCACAACCGTCATGGAAGATTTGAGCTGGTTACATTTTTTCGCAGACCTTATCATCTGGAGTCCTAATTATTTCAGGACCGTTGCAGATGTACAATTCGGCGTGGACGAACAACTGGCTTTCCTTTACAAGTGCAGTACGCATAGTGAAGAGGAGTTGGAACAGAAAGCAGGCTTTCTTTTAGAAAAATCGAAACAGGGGGAAAAATTATCCGCTTTTCAATATGGCGCCCCTTTGATGTGGAGCCTTACCCGTCCCGACCTCGCTAAACTCACAAAAAATCAG
>CAZGIZ010000209.1:0-7033 GCA_964526655.1 uncultured Desulfobacteraceae bacterium
GATAAGGAATGTAACTTGATGGGGAAAGACCCGGCGGATCGGGCAAAGGCCTCGCCGGGAAAACTTAAAGCTTCGGAATGGGTAAAAGGCGGGGTATAATTTAAATAGGGTTCTAAGACATGCGACGCATAAATTTATGCGTCGTAGCCGTAAAACCTTTTAAAAATAGTAACTTCTCAATAACACATTGAAATAGCGATTTTTCACGAGAATGGCCCTCCAATTCCCGTGCACATTTTACAAAACGGTCAGTGAAAAAAAGAAAAGGTTGAAGAAAGTCTATTATTCACTTTGCTTTTAAACAGCGTTGACATAACCGAACGCCTTCCATTGCGTCATTGACCCAATAATCGGCACCTACATAATTGCAGAATTCATCATCCAATATACTACCTCCGATAATAATGGGAATACTGGAAGGATATTCCTTTTTATCACTACGTAACAAGGCAATCGTCTCCCGAAGGGAATCCATTGAACTCGTTATGAGTATGGAATTTTATCGGGATCTGTGATATCGGGTATTTTTGCCATTCTCATATCCATCCCCGTGTTCAGATTGAGTGGGATCTATTTTGCAGTCGGTACCCTGGTCGTACCCGAGGCCTTAAGGATTTTCTTTTTATTATGGAGACCGGTTGGAGGGGCGCTGCATGGCGGCGGGGCCGGATATATGATCAAAGGGCTGAGCGGTCTTTCCATGTCACATTATTACTGGTTCGCCCTAATTACGGGGGTTGCATCGGCAATTTTGATGCGGATCATTTTATCTTCAAAACTTGTATTGGCACCCCAGGGAATCATTGGCACCCTGAGACAAAATAGATTTTACCAGTACCTGTTAAAATCAGTTTAGGTCTGGATATGAATAATCTCAGAAGGGAGGACTGACCATGCCAGAGAATTTAGTGAATTATTTATCGGAACTAAAGGAAAAAGAGACATTGGAGATTGTCCAGAGTCGATTGGATTCCGGAGAAGACCCGGTTCGGATACTGGACGAGACAAAACAGGCCATGGAAATCGTCGGGAAACGTTTTGAGGAGGGTACATATTTTATCCCGGACCTCGTCTATTCCGGAGAAATTTTAAGGGCGGTATCTGAAATGGTAAAGCCGAAGATGACAAAGGGACCTGAAAGCAAACGGTTAGGGGAGTTCATTATTGGCACCGTAAAGGGTGATATCCATGATATCGGTAAGAATATCGTCACATTCATGCTGGATGTAAGCGGATTCGAAGTACATGATCTTGGAATCGACGTCCCTGCGGAAAAATTTATTGAAAAAATAAAAGAGACAAATGCCCCTGTGGTTGGCCTAAGTGGTTTTTTGACTATAGCCTTCGATTCAATGAAAGAAACAATCGATGCCATTGACAAGGCCGGTCTAAGGGAAAAAGTAAAGATCATCATCGGGGGTGGAAATATCAATGAGGATATCAAGAACTACACGGGTGCCGATGCCTATGGAGTCGACGCGATGTCTGCCGTCGCCTATGCCAACAAGGTAATGGTATCCAAATCCTAAAGGGTTCTTATATAGAGGAGGGATAAAATGGAAGAGATGACAAACAAAGTGCAGGAAAATTTGGAGGCTTGGTGTTCCCCACCCTTGGAGTTTCCTACCAAGGAAATAAAACAGGCATATAAAGAAAGAACAAGGCGAATCTCTGACGCCATTATGCTCAAAAAACCTGACAGGGTCCCATTCGTACCCATGTGGGAATTTTTCTACGCCACATATGCCGGATATAGCTGTGAAGAGATCATGTATGATCCGGACAAGGCGGAAGATTCGGTCGTAAGGACTGTCTCCGAACTCCAGCCGGATGGATACGAGACCCCCATTTTCCATATGACAGGCCCAATACTTGAGGCCTATGACAGCAAGGATGTCATTTGGCCCGGACATGGCCTTCCCGTAAATCAGGCCCACCAGTTTGTTGAGGGCGAGTACATGAAGGCCGACGAATACGAGGCATTCATCAATGATCCCAGTGATTTCATACTAAGAAATTACCTGCCCCGGGTATCGGGAAACTTAAAGGCATTAACAATGGCCACGCCCATCCGGAACTGTTTCGCCTATTTCATGAACTTTGGCGGATGGGCACCTCTTGGCTCACCGGATGGTCTCAAGGCGCTTGAGATTCTTACGAATCTTTCCAAGGCCTCCTTTCAATATGTCACGTGGCTTGTCTCCATCATTGGAAAAATGATGATGATGGGGTATCCCCCCTGGTGCGGTTCCCTTGCTGAGGCGCCCTTTGATGTAGTGGGAGATACCCTGAGGGGCACCAAAGGAATCATGCTCGATATGTACAGGCAACCTGATTTACTCAAAGCGGCTTGTGAAAAAGTCGTCGGGATCATGGCGGAATATACGATATCCAGTGCCCGGGCCGCGGGCAACCATCCTATAGTTTTCATCCCCCTGCATAAAGGTACCGCCGCCACAAGGGATGGCAAGGGTGGACTCATGTCCCTGGGACAATTCGAGGAATTTTACTGGCCAACCTTAAGAAAACTCATGTTGATCCTCATAGAGAACGGGCTTGTTCCCAATTTACTCATCGAGGGAGATTATACGTCCCGTCTGGAAATTATTAAGGACGTACCCCCCGGCACATGTATCTACCATTTTGAGCATATAGACATACATAAGGCCAAGAAAATATTAGGAGATCGCGTTTGTATCCGGGGTTGCGTCCCCATTCACCTTATGACCCTGGGGTCTCCTGATGAAGTCAGAGCGGCCGCTAAAGAACAGATAGATGTTTTGGGAGAGGGCGGGGGTTATATGATGGATACGACCATGGCAAGCGAACAGGTCAAACCCGAGAATATGAAGGCCCTGAGCGATTTGACCCGGGAATACGGAGTATACAAATAGAGGCCGGACTAGTTGCCTTACGGAATGAACCAGATACACAGGGTGTAGATACCACAGGGGCCCTATCAGGACGAGGGTCGAATAGGAGGTTTGAAAATGGGAAAGACAGGTCAAGAGCTTTATAATGAAAGAAAAAAGAGGGTGGATGACGCCATAGCCTTAAGGGTCCCGGATCGTGTGCCCATATGGTTTCAGGATGCCAGTTTTTTCCCGGCCAAATACGGCGGGATCACCTTTAGAGAGGCCATGTATAACAGTGATAAGGTATTCTCGGCATATAAAAAGACGTTCCTTGATTTTGAGCCGGATTTTTTCTTTAATCCGGGCCACGCCCTGCATACCCCGGGAGAAGCCCTGGAGATAATGGATTGCAAGCAGGTCTTGTTGCCCGGCCAGCAGGGGATTCCCGAGAATCACTCTTTTCAATTCGTTGAGGACGAATACATGGTGGCTGACGAATACGATGAATTCCTGGACGACCCGACAGCCTTTACCATCAGTAAATATCTGGCGCGTATTTTTGGAGCCATGAAGCCTCTCGAGACCCTTCCTCCCATAAAAGGCTTGTTGCTGGGGTATTTCGGCATGCCTCTAACAGCCGGCATGGTTAACGATGAGATTATCCATGCAATGGAATCCTTTTGTCGAGCGGCTCGGGCCGTTCAAAAACATGAGGCAAAGGCTAATCAATTTGTAAGTGAAATGAAGACTCTTGGATTCCCCTTGTCTTGCGGAGCGATCACCCTCGCACCCTTTGATCTGGTTGGCGACACTATGAGAGGTTTGAGGGGTATTATGATGGATATGTATCGCTGTCCTGACAAACTTCTTGCCGCTATCGATAAAGTCACCCCTCTTATGATCGGATCTGCCTTAGATCAATGCAAACTGTCCGGAAATCCGGGTGTATTTATTCCGCTTCATAAGGGGTCTGATGGGTTTATGTCACTTGAACAGTTTGAGACCTTTTACTGGCCGAGCCTGAAGAAGCTGATCCTTACCTTTATCGATAATGGTCTGACACCATGCCCCTTCTTTGAGGGTATACATACGCAACGTTTAAAATATTATGCGGACCTGCCAAAGGGGAAGGTCCTCGGCTTTTTTGACAGCACGGATATTTACAAGGCAAAGGAAATGTTAGGGAACACCATGTGCATGTCGGGATTCATGCCACTCTCCATCCTGCAGGCCGGAACGCCGGAGAAAGTAAAGGCATACGCCAAGAAGCTTATTGATGTTTTGGGGAAGAACGGTGGATTCATTATGGGGCCCAAAAGCGCCATGGATGAAGCAAACCCTGAACTGGTAAAGGTATGGTTTGACTTTACAAAGGAATATGGGGTTTACGGATAGATAAATTCTT
Organism: uncultured Desulfobacteraceae bacterium; assembly: GCA_964526655.1. Lineage (GTDB taxonomy): Bacteria > Desulfobacterota > DSM-4660 > Desulfatiglandales > HGW-15 > CAZGIZ01. The sequence continues at coordinate 4,261 of CAZGIZ010000209.1, forward strand.
CGGATTCTCGTGAAATCCAATTGCCAAGCTATTGGGGAGATATATAGTTTTCCGATGATGTCGGACGAGATCGCAGGAATTATCAGGGTTTGATCCGGTAAAGGCGTGTCTATGGACCAACCTTGGATAGTTCATCCAGACGTTTCTGGGCCTCCCTCTTGCCCATACGTCGAACAGTCGCAAGGGCTGCCACCTGTTGCTCACGGGGACGGCTTGCCTCCTGCTCCCACTTATAGACTGTTTGCCCTGTTACCCCGATAAGCTTTCCGAAATCCGACGCTGAAAGACCCAGGCGATTCCGGTTGGAGCGCAGGCCCTTGGCCGAAAACCTGACCCCCCCCGGTTTGGCGCCGGCAACGGCCTGGGACCGGCTGTTCCTCTGCGCCTGTTTCTCAAGGGTAGTGACTTTACGTTGCAGTTCAGATATCTGACTCTTCATTTCTGCAATCTTTTTGCGGTAATCCCCCGATGCCTTTTTAAGGGCATCCGTCTGGCTTCGAATTTCTTTGCGGGCAAGGCGGGTGATCTCCTCTCTAAGTAATACAGCCATGTTGGGCATGTTTCTCCTCCTCGGTTCGGTATAGTCATACGACAAAATTGGAGTGTTCAAATGCTACACCGCATTAACACCCCCACCTGTAATAACAGTGTCCGCTCAGGTGATTGCCAGGCAATATTATTGGGTTCCTAAGTATTGCTATGACAGTAGAAAAATTTCTCAGCTTTAAAAGTCCGGATACAGAAGTAGCATGAGATTTTAATAATATGGCATAAAATTCTAAAAATAGCAATATTAGGCCTAAAAATATTTATCCCCTATAATTCCGCGAGGATCTCCAGGGTATGCCTGGCAATCATCAGCTCTTCATTGGTCTTCAGGAACCGGACGGTGACGGGACCCTTGATTCCTTCAGCCGTGAATGAAGCCGTGGGGGTGCAAATGTCCCTTGACCTTGTCCAGGAAAGCCCTGTGTCTCTTTCCTGTCATGGCCAGGTGGTGATAGATATGCAGCTTGAACCAGTCTTCGATGAATATCCAGATCAGACAGTACCCCCACACCAGACCTATGTAAGACCAGGGAATGGGCGCCACCAGCCAGCCGAAGCCCACAATCATGGCCGCCAAAACCTGGGTCCCAAGGATCGCGATGAGAAGTATGGGTGCCGGGTAGGGCCGGGAGAAGAAGGGGCGCCGGGTGCGGGCTACGAAGAGGGTCAGGTGACCGGCCACGGCCAGTTTGAGATAGATAAAGGACTGGATCTGGGCCTGGTCGAGTTTCAACCACAATACGGCGATAACCAGGAGACCGAATGTTTCCACGACTCCGATCAATCCCAGTCCCGTGGCCACGGTCAAGACACGCCGCATTTCCCACTTCACGGGCTTGGGATCAAGCCATGTGTTATCATAGGCGATGGTCATAATGGGTAAATCGTTGAGCAGGGCCAGAAGAATGATCATGATGGTGGTAATAGGATAAAAGTGGAAGACGATCATGGCCAGGACCACGAAAAACATGATCCGGATCGTTTCCGTGATTCGGTAGATGGCGTAGCTGTTCATCCGTTCGAAGATGGTTCGGGCCGTCTCCACGGCCTGGACAATGACCGAAAGCCCCGGAGCCGTCAGGACCAGGGCCGCCGCGGCCCGGGCAGCGTCGAGCGCGCCGCTTACGGCGATACCGGTATTTGCCTGTTTGAGAGCCGGGGCGTCGTTCACCCCGTCGCCGGTCATGCCGACGATGTGTCCCAGTGCCTGGAGAGTTTTTACGATTTCAAACTTGTGCTCCGGAAAGACCTGGGCAAAGCCGTCTGCCGCCTCGACCTGTTCCGCCTGCTTTGGGGAAATAGATCCCTGATTGGAACTTTTCCCAAAAAATTCATCCGCAACATGAATATTAGGCCCTAAGTGAAGCTGGGAGGCTATCTCCTTGGCAATGGCCAGATTGTCCCCCGTGACCATTTTGACATTGATTCCGTGCTCGCCTGCCCGTTGAATGGTGTCCGCGGAATCTTCCCGGGGCGGATCGGAAAGGGGCAGAATGCCCAGGAAATGCCAGGTGGTTGCCTCGTCAGCCCGAGCCACTCCCAGGGTGCGAGAACCCTGCCTGGCAAACTCGTCCACCTTGGCATTCACCTTATCGGCCAGGTCTTTTTCATGCTTGCAAAGTTCCAGAATCACCTGCGGGGCTCCCTTGGTGACCTTGAAGGATTTCCCATCACGGCCCTTGATCTCCGCTTCGGTGCGCTTATGCACCGGATCAAATGGGACGAACTTCACCTGTCCATAACCCTCCAATGCCTTTGGGTCCTTGAGCCCCTGGATTACGGCGGAGTCGATGGCGTCACGATCCTCCTCCTTGGAGGCCAGGGCCCCTGCGAGAATAAGTTCCTGGGCATCCTTGGCTTCGAAGAGCGCCGGATCTCCCAGGGTGAGCTTGTTCTGTGTCAGGGTCCCGGTCTTATCCGAACAGAGGATGTCCATGCCGGCCATCTCTTCGATGGATTCCAGCCGGGTAACAATTGCCTTCATCCGCGCCAGAACAACCGCGCCGATCGCCATTGTCACGGAAAGGACCGCAGGCATGGCCACGGGGATGGACGCCACAATAAGGATCAACGCGAACTGGAAGAGGGTAAAGAGGGAAGCCCCCCGGAAGAGCATTGTCAGGACAAGCACGGTCGCCAGGCCCAGACTGAGATAAATCAGGTAATCCCCGATGGTCAGCACCGCCTTCTGGAAGTGCGAGACCGACTTTGCCGAAGAGACCAG
>CAZGIZ010000210.1:0-6815 GCA_964526655.1 uncultured Desulfobacteraceae bacterium
AAACTTTTCCATTCACTTGGAGAGATAAGAAGAGTCTGAGGATGATTGCGACAGAAAATTATTATTTAGCTGTGCGTTTAATTGCATGTTCTTGGAGAGATAAGAAGAGTCTGAGGATGATTGCGACCTAAAATCTTCTGTGAAGATTTTAGACAACGCGGCTTTGCCGCTTGGCAAGTACCAATCCATACGCGCCACTGAATAGATCTTAAGATGATCATATAAGCGCCATAGGCGCGTTTTATAAAATCTCGCTCGAGATTTTATCTGAGGATGATTGCAGGCGACGGGGTCGCGGCTTGTGAGATTGGAGGGACGGTCATAGGAAAATAAATAAGTTAATAGTGAAAGTCATGTAATGGGAAAAGACATGCCAAGATTAGCCCGATTAGACGCCCCTGGCGTGCTTCACCACGTCATTATTCGCGGCATTGAACGCCGGAATATTTTTGAAGACAATGAAGACCGTGATAATCTCTTGAATCGCCTTGGGGAATTATTGCCTGTCACCAATACTGCGTGTTATGCCTGGGCAACGTTATCGAACCACGCTCACTTCCTTTTGCGTACGGGGACGACGGGGCTTTCAATAGTTATGAAAAGGTTGCTGACCGGATATGTGGTCAGTTTTAACCGTCGGCACCTACGTCATGGCCCCCTCTTTCAAAATAGATTCAAGTCCATTGTTTGCCAGGAAGAAAGTTATTTACGAGAGCTTGTCCGATATATCCATCTCAATCCTTTGCGAGCAGGCATTGTTTCCGATCTCGAGGGTTTGAAGATCTATAAATACTGCGGGCACTCTGCGTTAATGGGGAAGAGATCGTGCAAGTGGATGGATACAAAATATGTCCTTTCCTGTTTTGGTAAGAGATTAACCAAGGCGAGGAGTCGGTATCATTCATATGTAGAGGAAGGAGTGGTATTAGGTAGTAGACCTGAATTGGTTGGTGGCGGTTTGATTCGCAGTTTAGGGGGCTGGGAAGCGGTCAAGAAGATGAGGATTAATGGCCGGGAAAGAATTAAAGGTGATCAAAGGATACTGGGTGACAGCGGGTTTGTGACTGATGTGTTAAAAGAAGCGGATGAAAAGTTTGAACGCTATTATGAGATGAAGCGCTTGGGTTACGATCTCGATACGATTGAAGAACGCGTATGTGAGATATATAGGATAGGAAGAGAAGACATCTATTCCAGGAGCAGAGTAAAAGTGAACTCCGACGCCAGGGCCCTTTTTTGCTTCTGGGCGGTCAGAGAACTTGGCTATGGGCAAAGAGATCTGGCAAGAAGGCTTGGTATGACACAGCCCGGAGTGGGGTATGCTGTTATCAAGGGCGAAGCAATCTCAAAATCAAATAATTATCAGATCAAAAACTGAATTTCTTATTTACCTATGACCGTCCCCTTATATTTGGTATAGATTTTCATGTGGATGACGCAAAATGTCGGAAATACCAAAATTGGTATTTCCGACATTTTTCGATTTTGGACATGATTTCGATTTTTTCATCTTAGGATTTATTAATTGACCATAGTCGTTGACTATAGTAATATAGTGAAAATTTACGAGGTATTATCAAAATGGAAGAGATCGCTATCTCAAAATTCAAGGCGACCTGCCTGCGTCTAATTGATGATGTCAAAAAAACCGGGAAATCAATCGTTGTCACCCGGAAGGGCGAACCGGTCGCCCTGGTCTCACCACCTCCCCCTCCCCCGAAGCCAAAATCCTGGCTTGGCTCAATGCGAGATACGATTCAGGTAACCGGAGACATAATATCGCCCGCAGCAGACGAAAATGAATGGGAGGTCTTAAAGGATTGAGGATATTACTCGACACCCACGTGATCATATGGAGCGCTGCCGAGCCCGAGAAGATCCCCGAAAAAGTGGCAGAAGAGATTGAAAACGAACAAAATGAGCTCTGGTTTTCACCAATAAGCGTATGGGAGATGCTGCTTCTTGCTGAGAAAAAGAGGATAATTTTGAAACCCGATCCTGAAAAAGGAATCCGGAATCTATTCAGGCAAATTCCCCTTAAAGAGGCGGTTATTAACCAGGAAGTGGCAATTGTGAGCCGTCAGATCGACCTTCCCCATCAGGATCCCGCGGACAGGTTCCTGGCTGCGACGGCAGTGGTCTATGACCTTGTTCTTGCCACCGCAGACAGCCGATTGCTCGGTTCAAGGCAATATTCCACCCTATCAGTAAGTTGCAGTGAGATATAATGGGCATTTGGGACAAAGAGATAAAGGAGCTTGAGAGGAGAAAGGCGCTCGCCTTGAGGATGGGCGGCGAGGAGAACGTTGCCAGGCAGCACGGCCTTGGCAGGATGACTGTGAGGGAAAGGATAGAGGCCCTTACAGACAGGGGTTCTTTCATGGAGAGGGGCATCTTGAGCGGAGTGCCCGTCTATGATGACAAACAGGGGCTGGTGGACCTTACTCCCTGTCCCTTCATAATGGGCATCGCCAGGATAGACGGCCGGAGGGTTGCGATCCACGGTGATGATTTCACCGTTAAGGGGGCGTCCGTAGGAAGGATGTACAAGGCCAAGCGGGGATACTTCGCGAAGATGGCCCGTTCCCTCAGGCTCCCCATAGTAAGGCTTGTTGAAGGGGCCGGCGGCTCCATCAAGGAGATCCTCGATATCGGTTACACCGAGCTGCCCTCCGGAAACGACGAAGGGACACAAAATGAAGCGGAGGCCATGTCCGAGATCCCTGTCGTCTCCGCGGGTTTCGGGGCCATTGCCGGCCTGGGGGCCCTCTTTATGGTGAAGTCCCACTTTTCAGTGATGGTCAGACACCAGGCCCAGGTCTTTGTGGGCGGCCCGCCCCTGGTCAAATCTGCGACAGGCGAAGAAGTCACAAAGGAAGAGCTTGGGGGGTACATGGTCCACACCCGCATGTCGGGGGTGGTGGATAACGAGGCGGCGGATGAAAAGGACGCCCTCGGGCAGGTCAGGACCTTCCTGTCTTACCTGCCCTCCAATGTGTGGGAAATGCCGGGGAGAGATAACAGAACCCCTGATGCGCCGGACCGCAGGGAGGAGGCCCTCCTCTCTCTTGTCCCAAGGGATGAAAAAAGGCCTTATCACATGAGAGAGATCCTGAGGCTGATCCTGGATCGCGATTCCCTCTTTGAGATCGGAAAATATCACGGCCGGTCCCAGATCACTGCCCTGGCCCGTATAAACGGGTATCCCGTCGGTGTCCTGGCCAACGACCCGAGGTTTTTAGGGGGATCATTCAACTACGACGTGGCTGAAAAATACCAGAGGTTCATAGACATGTGCGATACCTTCCATTTGCCGATCGTCAATTTTTCCGACCAGCCGGGATTCATGATAGGGAAGAAGAGTGAGGAGCAGGGCCTGATTCGCAAGGGAGTGAGGGCAAGCTTTGCCCTGGTTCAGGCCACCGTGCCCGTTGCCGTCATATACATTAGGAAGTGCTTTGGTGTGGCGGGGGCGGCCCAGAAAACCGGTCTCCGTTTGTCCTGGCAGTATGCCTGGCCTTCGGCGGTCTGGGGGAATATCCCCGTTGAGGGCGGTGTCTATGCCGCCCATCGCGCGGAGATTGAAGAAGCGGATGACAGTGAGGCATTTCTTGAGGAGTTGCACGCGAGGTACAGGTCCATTTCATCTCCCTTCAGGACGGCCGAGGCCTTCGGCATAGAGGACATCATTGACCCCAGGGAGACGAGGCCCCTCCTGTGCGAGTGGGTGGAAATGGCCTACAACGTTGAAAAGGACCGCCTGGGGCTGAAAAAAAGGGGGATGAGGTGTTGATTTTTTTATTCCCATCCTCAGTGGTCTGATTTGGAACCCAATATCTCGTCTATGGCCTTGCTCAATGTCTCCATTGTGTAAGGTTTCTGAAGAAACGCGGCATGCCCCATCCGCTTCAAATCAGCCCTGCTGATGAGATCGCTGTGGCCCGATGATATGATGACAGGGATGTCGGGCCGGAGGGCCCTCAGCTTTTCTATCAGTTGAATTCCATTTATGCCTGGCATGGTCATATCCGTGATGACCAGATCAAAGGTCTTTGGTTCTTCCTTAAAAAGGTTAAAGGCCTTTTCAGGGTCTGTTTCAGTTACCACGTTATAACCCATCCGTTCCAGCATGCTTCCGCCGACATAGGCCACCCCTTCCTCATCATCGATAAAGAGGACCCTCTCGCCTTTCCCCGTGGAAAATTGATGCCTGTCTCCAGGTGGAGACGAAACAGCTCCACCATGGCATGGGAGCAGGATCTCAAAGGCACTCCCCTTCCCCACCTCTGAATCGACCTGTATGGCCCCCTTATTGCCCTTTACGATCCCGTAACACTGGGCCAACCCCATGCCCGTGCCCTTGCCGGGCCTTTTGGTGGTAAAATAGGGTTCAAAGATTCGTTCCATCGTGGCCCGGTCCATTCCCCGGCCAGTGTCCCTGACGCTGAGGCGGACATAGCACCCCTGAGTCAGATCAGGGTATTTCTGGAGGTCATCCAGACTTAACTCGATTTTTTTCATCTGGATGATAATCTCCCCCGTCTCGTCCTCCATTGCGTCAGCGGCATTTGTAAACAGATTCATCACCAACTGATGAATCTCCGTTGAATCGGCTATAACGGTCTCCTTAATCCTGTCAATGTCTTTGGTGATCTTGATGCTGACCGGCAAAGACGCCCGGAGCAGCATGAGGGCCTCTTCAACCGTGGCGCGTATATCTATCGGCATCTTCCGGGACTCGCCCCTGCGGCTGAAGGAAAGGATCTGATTCACGATACCCTTGGCCCGTTGAACCGCCTTCAGAACATTATCGATACAGGACCGGCCGGGGTTGTCCGGGGGCAGGTCAAGGAGGGCCAGTTCCACATTCCCGGAAATAATGCTCAGGATGTTATTGAAGTCATGGGCGATGCCGCCTGCCAGGGTGCCGATAGCCTCCATTTTATTACGGTGGTGCAACTGGTCTTCCAATTTGCGCAACAGGGTAATGTCCCTCAAGATGTTCAGGACTGCCGGACGTCCCTCCCATTCAATCAAGACGGCGTTGTTTTGGGCCCATATCTCGTCTCCTTCCTTGGAATATATCCTTATGGTATACATCTGGGGGACGGAAGAGCCCTCAATCCGCTGACCGTACCTTTCTATCATTGCACCCGCATCTTCCTCGTGGATAAGGGACCTGAAGGGCTTCCCGATCAATTCCTCTCTGGCATAACCTGAAGACGTGCATGCAGCCTGATTGGCAAACTTGATTATTTCATCCTGCAGGATGACAATGGCGTCATTGGCGTTGTCCACCAGCAGGCGGTATTCCTCTTCGCTCTCCCTGAGGGCCTTCTGGGCCTCGATACGCTCGGCTATCTCCTTTTCAAGCTCCACATTGGCCTTGCTTAGCTCATTGGTGCGTTCCTGGACCAGCACTTCCAGATTTTCTTTATGATTTTTTAATTCATCCTCGATTTTTTTCCTTTCTTCGATTTCCTGCCTAAGCTCTTCATTATAACTTTCCACACGTGCCTTTGCCTGTTGGAGATTTCTGACAAGGTCTTCGTTTTCATATTTTAATTGAAAGGATTGATGATTGGATTCATTTACCCTCTTGGCCGTAAAAAATGTGAGGACACCGAAAAGCACTGCCATGGAGCCCATCGCAATATGAATATCGTCCCACAGCAGAAAAAATCGAATTATGATCGGGACAAGGGCCGTGAGCGTAAAGACAGTAAAGGTCATTAGATTCGCGGCAAAGGTCCCGGCGGCCCCCGCGACCATTCCGCCCAGGACAAAGGCCAGAAAAACCTGATGCGCGATCGATTCCGTTGAAAAGAGGAAGATACCGGATAATCCCCAGACGGCCCCTGAAAGGGCCATGCTGATGTTGAACCAGTTGTTCCAGTATCTTGCATCTTCGGGCCCGTGGGTTGAAAATCGATACCTGTAAACGATAACCGACCTGAGTAGAAGCAGCACAATAATTGCGCCCAGCCAGTAAAGGAGTCTTGTCCGGGAAATAACGCCCCTGAGGATAAAAAAGAGGATAAGGCCGTTTATCAATGTCGCTATAAGCCCGATAGGGGCGTGGGAATAGAGTTGACGGACCTTTTCCGCGAATATGTTTTCATTCTCCCTGTATTGAGTCATCGGTGTTTCAGTGGGGGCATCCCTTGACTGCCCGTCCTTTCTTTACGGGACCCTGAACCAGGCTGTTATTTAAAGGGAAAAATGGCCAGGTCCTTCTATCCCTTTATATTTTTTGAGCAATTGTTATTCCAAATGCAAAAATGGGACCATTTTGGATTCGCGGCGATCGGAAATTCCAGGACCCTGTCCCACGGTCCCATCGACTCTAAATATTTCCTCACCGGTTATTTCACATCTTAAAATAGGGAAGGTTCAGGATTGGATGGCGTGCTTTAAGATGATACACTTTCCAAGTGTATTTTCAGGTCTGGGGGATCAGTCAGATTACCTCCATTTCAGTTGAGGCACGAAAACAGTGGCGCACATCCTGGGGAACAAGAATCACATCGCCTTCGCCAGCCTCAGCCTCCCTGTCACCCGTAACGCACACTCCTTTGCCTTTAAGGACGAAGAATTCATGTTCCCATGGATGACTGTGGTCCGGTGTCTGGCCGCCCGCCTCAATGGTGAGCACCCTCAAATTGAAATTGGGGGCCCCGTCCTTTTCCGTAAGGACATGCCGTATTACAACCCCTTTCGCCCCGTCCGCGTCGATCTTTTCCGGTTCCTGGTCCATGTAATGAACGTGTTTCATTGTTCCCCTCCCCTCAAATGTTTTTCAATTCCTATTGCCC
>CAZGIZ010000211.1:0-6722 GCA_964526655.1 uncultured Desulfobacteraceae bacterium
GAAGTATGACGTCTCTTCATTGAGGTTGATGAATTCCACGGCGGCAAGGATCCATAAGGACCTGACCCTCAGGGCCATAGAATACTTCAGCCGGTTCGGATGCATATGTCTTGGGAGCGGCCTGGGCGCGTCAGAGGGTCTGTTAGCTTTTTCGGATCCTGCTGAACCCCTGGAAGTGAAGTTAAATAGCGTCGGCCGGAATGTAACACCCGGAAGTCACTATAAGATTATAGGTAACAATGAAGAGGAACTGCCGCCCGGCACCGAGGGAGAGCTGGTCGCGAGGGGACCCGAGGTGTTTACAGGCTATTACAGGTCTCCGGCAAAGGATAATGAGGAGGTCTTCACCCATGACGGTTACTACAAGACAGGCGATCTTGCAGTAATTGATGAACGTGGTATTATTTCCATTACAGGCCGGAGAAAAGACGTGATTATCCGGGGTGGCGAGACACTCGTTCCCCGGGAGATGGAAGACCTGATCAAGCAACACCCCGCAGTAGAAGAAGTGGCCGTGATCGGGATGCCTGATGACAGGCTCGGTGAAAAGGCCTGTGCCTATGTGGTGATCAGGCCGGGAAGCCGCTTGAGATTTGATGAGATGATCGATTTTCTTAAAAATCAGGGCGCGGGGGTGCTTCTCTTTCCGGAGCGGCTGGAGGTTATTGACAGGCTCCCCGAGACCAGTGTGGGCAAGATCGATAAGAAGGCGCTCAGGAAGGATATAGAAGAGAAGATTAGGGGGGAGGAGAAACATACATGAATCCTTACAGGAGAAACTCGGGTTGAAAAAAATCTTGAAATTTTTTACGTGGGGAATCGTCATTATTGCCGTAATTCTTGCAGGGACCGGCGCGGTGCTCTGGTATCTATGGTCCAGTAACCTCCCTTATATCGGATCTTTAAAGGAGTATAATCCACCGATTATCACGGAGGTCTTTAGCGAGGACGGCCAGGTAATCGGGAGATTTTCCCTGGAAAAGAGGATTGTCGTCTCACTTGACCAGGTCCCGAAACACCTCATCAACGCCCTTGTGGCCGCGGAGGACGCGAGATTCTTTGAGCACGAAGGCGTGGATATACACAGCATCATCAGGGCCTTTGTCAAAAATCTCCTGGCGGGCAAGATCGAGCAGGGAGGCAGCACCATAACCCAGCAGGTCACCAGATCCCTTCTCCTCAAGAATCCACAAAAGACCTACAAGAGGAAGGTGAGGGAGGCCATTCTCTCGGTCCAGATAGAGAAGAGCTTTTCCAAGGAAAAGATACTTTTCCTGTATATCAATCAGATCTACATGGGTCACGGCGCATACGGCGTGGAGGCGGCTGCACAGACCTATTTCGGCAAGAGCGCATTGCAGTTGAATTTAGCCGAATCCTCGCTGTTGGCAGGCCTCCCACAGGCCCCAAGCAGGTATTCACCCTTCCTGAACTTTGACAAGGCAAAGGCGAGGCAGAGATATGTCCTGGACAGGATGAAGGAAGAGGGCTTTATTACCAGGGACCAGAAGGAGGAGGCCCTGAAGACGGCCATCATCCTAAAGGAGGACAGGGAGAATCCCTTTGAAAAGAGCCCTTATTTTACCGAATATATTCGAAGATACCTGGAAAAGGAATATGGAAAGGAACTCCTCTACGGGGGAGGCCTCAAGGTATACACCACCATGGATCTGCACATGCAGCAGGCCGCCCAGAAGGCCCTCAGGAAGGGCCTCCTCGAACTGGACAAGAGGGAAGGCTACAGGGGCCCCTTAAGGTCCCTGTCCGAGGATGAGACTGGGGAGTTTATCAAGGAGTCAAGGGAGAAACTGGCATTGACTCCCCCTGACATCGATTCTCTGGTCCAGGGCCTGGTTGAAGAGGTGGATGACGCGAACAACAGGGTAATCGTGACCCTTGGTGACGACCTGGGGCTGCTTCCCCTCTCGGAGATGAAATGGGCCAGGAAACCAGATCCCGAGGTGCCCTATTACCAGGCAGCCATCGTGAAGCCGAGCGCGGCCCTGAAGAAGGGCGATGTGATACTCTGCCGGATAAAGGGCCCTGCGGATCCGCCATATCGATGGCAGCTCTCTTTGGAGCAGGAGCCGGAGATCCAGGGCGCCCTCTTTGCCATGGATATCAAGACAGGCAAGGTAAGGGCCATGGTGGGAGGCAGGGATTTTTCCGTGAGCCAGTTTGACAGGGCCACCCAGGCGAGACGGCAGCCAGGCTCCGCGTTCAAGCCCATCATATACGCGACCGCCCTCGATAATGGGATGACGCCCGCAACGGTTATCCTTGACACCCCCTATATCTCCACCATGAACCCTGATGAGGAGATATGGAAGCCCAAGAACTATAAGGAAAAATTTTTCGGTCCAACGCTCTTCCGCACAGCACTCATAATGTCCAGGAACGTGATAACCGTGAAGATCCTCAAGGCCGTGGGCGTCAAGAATGTCATCGACTATGCCAGGAGGATGGGAATAGAGTCCGATCTGAGCCCTGACCTCTCCCTGGCTCTTGGCTCTTCGGGGCTCTCCCTGAAGGAGATAACAACCGCCTATTCGATTTTCGCCGACAGGGGTCTTCGGGTGGAGCCTTTCTTCATCAACAGGATAGTGGACCGGACCGGTTCAATAATCGAAGAGAATCAGGCCTCATCGCAGGAAGCGATCCCTGAAGATACCGCATTTGTCATGACCGATCTGTTAAAGGGTGTCATAGCGGAAGGTACGGGCTGGCGGGCCCGGGCGCTTGGGAGGCCGGCGGCCGGAAAGACAGGGACAACCAATGACCTGAGAGACGCCTGGTTTATCGGATTTACCCCGGATCTGGTGGCAGGGGTGTGGGTCGGATACGACAATCGAGTCCCCATGGGAAAGGGAGAGACAGGTTCCAGGGCCGCAAGCCCAATATGGCTCTATTTTATGTCCGAGGCCATGAAGGATCGGCCCGTTGAAGACTTCCCCGTCCCTGAAGAGGTCGTCTTTGCCAAAATTGATGCCGAAAAGGGACTACTTGCCAGTCCCTATTCAAAAAAGACGGTGTTTCAGAGCTTTAAAAAGGGGACGGAACCAAAGGAATATACACCCAAGCCAGAGGCCGCCAAGTCGGGGCAGTTCTCTCAATTTGACATGGACTTCCCCAAGTGAATGTCCAGGCCGCTACCTGGAGACCTGATCCGGCCCTGATTGTATGGGTATCCGCAGGGTCACGGTAGTTGTATCCTTTCCCGCCCTTATATCTATCTTCCCCTTGAGGAGGCGGATAATCCGGTGACTGATGTAAAATCCCCGGCCCCGGACCTCGCCTTCAAGCAATCTCAGCCGTTCCTCTTCAGGTATGGCGCCTGTGTTGGTGACCTCAGCGCAGGCCCAGTCGCCATCCCTGTAGGTCTTAACTGAAAGGGTCCCGCCCTGTAGAGGGATGGCATTGGTGGCGTTATTCAGGATATTATCTATGACCCGCTCAATGTGGAGTGGATAGCATTTTATAAAGAGGGATTCTTCAAATGGACCCTGTTCAAGGGTTACATTTTGCTTCAACTGTTCCTTTATGGCCTCTTCGTTGATCTCGAATCTCCTCTTGAGCACCGTGGTCAGGTCCACTGTCTGCTCTTTGCCCACGTGGGAAATGCTCAGGGCCATCTCCTGCAGACGGCTTGTCTCTTCGAGGAGGACTTCTACATACTTGCCTATTTTCGGGTCTTCGGACAGGAGATCCTTCTCCTCAAGGAGCCTGTAAAGCCTCCTCGCGAAACCTGCCGTGGCAATGGCCGGGTTTTTAAAATCGTGCAATATGTCGTCCAGCCGCTCCATCCTCTTGGCCTTCATTAATTCCCGGCCCAGGAAAAGGAAGATTTCGATCTCCTCCGGGGTGTACCCGAGTCTCTGATCAAGGGCGTCAAAGGTCATGAAGTGGGTGACCTCTCCTCCCATATCCAGGGGGACATAGAGTATTGAGTGGATATTCCGGTTCCGGGCAAACTGCCTGACGTTCTCGGAAATCACCTTGCTTTTCAGGGGGTCAATGACCAGGACATAGGAAGATGTAACCACCTCATAGGGTGAGTCATCCTTATAGTCCTTGAGCCCAAGTACCAGTTCAAATGCAGGCTCGTTGACTATCGGGAAACTCTTTCCAATGCCGTGATGGGAATTGGAATCCGGGTAACCGGCTTCGAGAATAACGTGTTCAAGGTCTTCGGCAACGGAGAACAGGGCGCAGCTCTGGATGTTGATGATACCGGCCAGTTGCGGGATCACGCGATTGAATACGTCTTTCATCTTGACGCCCTCGAGCTTCCCGAGTTTTGAAAAGGTCTGCTTGACGATCGCCTCCTTTGTCTCATTGACCTTTTTCATGGACATGATCTTTTTGCGGGCGATAACGAAGCTCAGCCTGCGGGACATGAGCTCGGCTATCTGGACTTCCAGTACATTAAAATGCCGGTCCTTCTCAGGGAAGTAGATCTGGATTACCCCTGCCGTGTTACGCTCATGGGGAAAAAAACGGGGGATCTCAAAGGGGATCGCCATAAGTGAATAGGCTCCCCTCCGCTCCGTGATGGATTTGTCCAGATAGAGGGCTTCTGTGAGGATATTAGGGACCAGAAAAGGACGGCCCGATCTTACCACAACTCCGGAAATGCTTCCCTCCAGGGGGATTTGGATCTCCCTTGCATCCTCACCTGAAGGATAGGACCCGTAGGAAAGCATCTGTTTCGTGTCGGGATCATATATTCGAAGGGAGGCAAAGAGGGCGTCAAAGGAGTCCACCATGTGCATGGCGACCAGCTCCAGGATCTTTTTTTCGTTCAGGTCAGCATCGATCTCAATAATCTCATTTATCTGTCCCGCAAGCTGGGTCAGAAATTCCGGGAGCAGCCGGTCGTTGAGCCATTCCCCTATCCTGGCCCAGAAGGCTTCCGGGGCCGGGATATCCCCGGCCCAGTCCTCTTTCTGTGCGGCCTCGATAAAGTTCTTGGAGCTTTTTATCATTTATTTCATAGTCTTAAAGCATAAGGTTAAAGGGATAAAGCTCCTCAGGATTCCATGTCTCTTATTCCTTGAAATATTATATCAAAAAGCTCCCTGACAGACTCCTTCTCCAGGCAGGAAAAGGCTATCCGAAGGTCTCTCTTGCCGACGGAGATAAGGCCCACCCCGTATTTCTCCAGGAGGTGCTTTCGTAAGGGTTCCGCCTCCACGGATTTCAAACGGAGGCACATGAAATAGCCGGCGTTAAAGGGGTAGGGCTTCCAGGCCCCGTCGTATTTTTTATCCGCCAGCACACGCTGGACTTCAAGGGCCCGTCCCTCCATTATCTCGAACTTTTCCTGCTTTTCCGCCGCCAATGTGCCTGATTTTAATGACTTAAGTATCAGGGACTGGCCGATGTGAGAGGCATTGGATATGGAGCCCCTCACGTCACCCGCGGTTTTCCGCTCCAGTGCGTCATAAAGGCGCCCTGATTCGCCCTCGATGCACGATGCCCCGTATGTGATAAATCCGACCCTCAGGCCCCATGCATAGTTTTCCTTGGTCGCCCCGTCCAGTTTGATGGACAGGAGCCTTGAGTCCCTGCCGATCAACCGGGGGAACAGGGATTCACGCAGGACATCGTCTCCGTAAAAGAGCCCGAAATAGGCCTCGTCCAGGACGGCTACGACATTTGTTCCCTTCGCGGCAATGCCGGTGAGGATCTCCGCAATCTCTTCCCCCTCCTTCGGGGTAATGCTGTATCCCGTTGGATTATTCGGAAAATTCAGGAGAACGATTATCTTTTCCCTCTTTTTTGATTCTTCCTCCAGACACTCCTTAAATCCCTTTAAATTGAATCCCCCTCCATTCGCGAACAGGGGGTATTGAACGATCTCCGCGGACCCCCGTACCTGAAATATCATGTTGTAGTTTCCCCAGATCTTGTCCGGGAGGATGACAGGGTCGCCCGGGTCCACCCACACCTCGGATACAACTGAAAGGCCGTGGGTTATAGCGTTGGTCACAATGGGCATGCTTATCTCTTTCCCCTTAAGCAAGGGATTCTTTTCAATCATGGACTCCTTCCAGGCCTTCCTGAGGGGCATTATCCCATAGGAAGGGGCGTAGGTTATGGATTCATCGGGTCCGAGCCCATCCGGTATCATTGCCATTACAGAGGGGAGGTACATGGTCTTTCCATTTTCAGTGGCCATACCGATAGTGGCGTTGTATTTATAGGCCTTTTCCTTGGCCTCGGCGCTCTGGGTCAATATGCCTTTGGGGAAGAAGAGACTCTTTCCCACACGGGAAAGCATCTCATAGACGTGACAGTTTGCCCTCTTGATTTTTTCATTAAGTTCTTTCGCGATCGTGTTCATTCAGCATTCCCCTGTTTGAGATGGGTCAAGGACCACGGATTTTTATTGATTATACAATAAAAATATCGATCAGTCCCGAAATATGTCAAGAAAAATCACTCAATCGATCAGTTCTTCAATTTAACTTGACTTGGAAAGAGACATCTTTATATATTCAAAAACTCTGGATTTTTGATTCTTAAATAATAGGCGATAAGAGGATACGCCTGATTTAAAATGAGGATCATCTCCAAAAGAGTTGGAGTGATCTTGAGGATTCAAGGATTCGAGAGAAATGCTTTAAAACATCTATTTCTCAAGAATAATACAGAAGTTGAAAGGTTACTTAAAACGATAATAAAATCGTTTGAAAGCAAACACTTGACACCTTGAATCC
>CAZGIZ010000212.1:0-6626 GCA_964526655.1 uncultured Desulfobacteraceae bacterium
TACCAGAGTATTTTTGATATGAGGCCCGTGTGCAGGAACCTGTCCATCAGGAGGACCCCTATGAGTATGAAGGGGGCGTACCTCCTGACCCTCTGATATCTTTCAGACGCCTCCGGGGGCAGGAGGTTTTCCAGCACATGGGATCCGTCCAAAGGAGGGATGGGGAGAATATTAAATAATCCGAGGGCGACATTCATAACCACCATATAGACCAGCAGCACCTTGTAGAGATCGAAATCCAGGTGATAAAAACGAAAAAAAAGCCCTGCCACGAAGGCCGCGGCGAAATTCGATACGGGGCCGCTTATAGCCATGAGGATCGTGTCTCTCCTCTTGTTTTGAAAATAGCGGGTATCCACAGGAACAGGCTTGGCCCAGCCGAAGTTGAAAAAAAGCAGGCAAAGGGCCCCTATGGGATCGATATGACTGATGGGATTTATGGTGAGTCTGCCGGCGTTTTTTGCGGTAGGATCCCCCAACGATAACGCCGCCTTGCCATGGGCATACTCGTGGATTGTCACGGCGAAGAGGAGCACGGCTATTCTTATCACCCATATTGCGATATTAAATGACATACCGAGCACCAAAGTCCCATGGAAAATTATCAATCAATCAGGTTTTCATGATTACATATTCATTGAAAGATGTATATATTAAAAAGAGTGGTTGCTGGAAAGCACAAAAAATCATAGAATATTTAGAAAATCGGGGAGGATGATATGGGGGTAAGAAGAGCCGATTTTGCCGGGAGCTGGTATCCGGGTGGAGAAGCAGAGTGCCTGAAGGCCATAGAAAGTTTCTCAAGGGCCTCCGTTCCATGTCCTTTCGAAGGCGGGGAATCCCTTGGAGGGATCGTACCTCACGCGGGGTGGTATTTTTCAGGACAGATCGCCTTCAACGTCATAAAGTGCATGAAAAACCATGTGTCGCCGGATGTCCTGGTTATATTCGGCATGCATCTGCACCCGGGGAGCGGCAATTACATCATGAAGGAGGGGTCCTGGGCCACGCCCATCGGGGACCTGGAGATCGAGAGGGACCTTTCGGAAAGGCTCCTGTCGGAGTATAGATTCATTGTTGAGACCTCTACCAGATATGAACCCGATAACACGATTGAAATACAACTACCCTTTGTAAAATATCTCTTCCCTGATGTGAAGATTCTCCCTATCGGAGTCCCCCCGGCCCCAACTTCCATCAGGATTGGTGAGCGGGTAGCGGAGATAGCCGGGGAAATTGGGCAGAAAGTACTCGTTTTGGGTTCAACAGACCTCACCCATTATGGCCGGGTTTACGGCCACGCCCCCAGAGGCACGGGCAGGGAAGCGGTTGATTGGGTAAGGAACGAAAACGACAGGAAGATCATCGATCTGATGCTTGATATGGACCCGGGAGGAGTAATATCAGAGTCTTTAAGAAATTCAAACGCCTGTTGTTCCGGGGCCGTGGCTGCGGCCATTGCCGCGGTAAAGGGAATGGGGGCCCAAAAGGGAGAGAAATTGATTTATACGACCAGTTATGATATCAGACCCAGCGACAGCTTTGTGGGCTACGTGGGAATAGTCTATAAATAATAAAGGGAGTATTAGGGCTTTTGACATGGATAAGAAAAGGATTAAGGCCGAGTTAATGATACATGACCTGAAGAACCCGCTCGCGGTAATCGAGGCGGGTGTGAGTTCGTTGATTCAGAGGGAAGAAAAATACGGCACCCTCTCGGAAAACCAGCTTAAGGTACTGAAGAGGACCCTTAGAAACACCAAGATCGCCAAGGGTCTTGTAAATGATATCCTTGAGGTAGGCAGGTCATCGGAAGGAATCTTTAAAAATGACCAGTCCCTCTTCAGTGATTTTGTTAAGTCTCCTTTTGTAGAGGTCTTTGACCTGACAGACAATGAAACCGCCGAGAAAATAAAGGAATGCACGGACCTGCCTTCCCTTAAGGAAATACTTACCGGTAAAGGCATCTTGTTAAAAATGGATGATGAACTCTGGTTACAGGAGGTGTATTTTGACCAGTCCAAGTTGAGACAGATCTTGAGAAACCTCCTGAGCAACGCCATGAAATACAGGAAAGAGATCATTGAAGTGGTGATATCAAGAGATAACAGGGCCCTATTCCTGTCCGTGAGAGATGACGGCGAAGGCATTAAAAAGATCTACCATGAAAAGATATTTGAATGCTATTTCCAGCTGGATGAAGAAAGGGAGAGATGCATCAGGGGACACGGGCTTGGTCTGGCAGGCGTTTTGATCCTTGTTGAGGACATGGGAGGTGAGGTGAAACTCGATAGCGATGAGGGCAAAGGCGCCAAATTTTCCGTAAGGATACCCCTGCCCCTGGAGGGGTCCTGACCGGCTCTGGCTGCGTATATAGAGCCGCTTATCTGTGACCGGGACTTGAGAACCAGGTCTCTACATGATAATATAGAAATAAAATTTGGAGGTTGAAGTTAATGGAATTTTTGGAAAAGGCCAGGGTAAGGCTTGATAGCTGGATACACCACAATGAACATCATACAGAGGAATACGAGATTTTTGCAGATCAATTAGAGGAAGCGGGCATGGCTGAAAGTGCCGGATACATAAGGGAGATGGTTGAACTAACTTCAAAGAGCACCGAATGTCTCAAAAAGGCCCTAAGATCGCTTGAATAGATCAGTGTGGTTTTAGGGCGGTTATGATCGCTCTATTATAAAGGGGTTTGAAAATGTGTGAAGCGCACGCCTTTTTACTGAAAAATGACGGGGAAGAGAAGCTCCTCGAAAATGTTGACCAGGTAGATGTGGATGGTGATGAGATCAGGATGATCAATATTTTCGGAGAGCAGAAGATTCTCAAGGCAAGGATAAAAAGCTATGACGGGTCGAAGAACAAGATAGTCCTTGAAGCCCTGAAATAAGACTCTTCCGGATACCTGTTGAAATGACCTAAAAATGGAAGAATTAATTAGACAAGCAGCCGGGACTATCCGAAATTCCAAGATGACCCTGGCCCTCACCGGGGCCGGCATTTCCGTGGAGTCGGGAATACCTGATTTCAGGGGTAAGGGAGGGCTCTGGTCAAAGTATGATCCTTCTGAATATGCCACGATCCAGGCATTCATGGATGACCCCGAAAAGGTCTGGAAAATGCACAGGGATATGGAAGATCTCCTGATCAAGGCCAGGCCGAACAGGGCCCATTTAGGGATGGGTGAGCTCGAGAAGATGGGTCTCCTTCAATACATTATCACCCAGAATGTTGACAATCTCCATCAGGCAGGTGGAGCAAAAAACGTTATCGAATACCACGGGAACGCGAGCAGCCTGTCATGTCTCTGGTGCCAAAAGAGGTACGGGATGGAGGAAAAGAGGGGAGAATACCCCCCAAGGTGCGAATGCGGGAAGATCCTGAAGCCGGACGTTATTTTTTTCGGGGAGGCGATTCCGAGGGATGCCCTCGAGAGGTCTTTCAGCCTCGCTTCCTCAGCCCAGGCCCTGATGGTTGTCGGTACCTCGGCGGTAGTGTCCCCTGCCAACACCATCCCGAGTATAGCCAAGAGGAACGGGGCCAAGATCCTGGAGATCAATCTGGAAAGGACCCATCTGACGGACAGCGTGACCGATATATTCATCCAGGGTGAGGCAGGAGAGATTATGGAGCGACTGGTTGCAGCTATTAAAGGGAACCAGCCGCCGTCGCAAAAGCTTTAGCGGGACAAGGGGCGCCGGGCTGAAGGCATAAAGAGGTGAAAATTGAAGCTATTTCTTTGCCCTGTGCCTTTTGCCCTGCGCCTTACGCCTTTTATTTAGGTTTCAGGAAATCCTCTATCTTTATTATCTTGTCGCTCCTCTTCCCCATATCCCAGACTTCACCCCTGAATTTGGTCTTTCGGAGATCCTGGATCATGCCCTGAAGTTCCGGATTCTTGTCTATGATCGCCTGGATCTGTTTGCTTAGCTCCCTCCATGTTATTGAGAGTTCCCCTGTATCCAGACTGAATCCGCACCAATCCGAGAGGAAATCGCCAAGATGGGCCAGGAGGCCGAAATGAGTGGTTCCCTGGAGATAGTAGGGGCAGTGACACCATAGGCTCAAATATTCAAAGCCCATCTTTTGCGCTTCCAGATTGATTGTCGAATGTATGGCGCTTGGTCCCTTGTAACTTATTGGAACAACATTCTTTTCTTTCAGCCTGACAAGGATTTCCTCGCTCGAGGCCAGGCCGGAGATGATCTTGTCGGTATGGAGGACATTGTCATACATACTGCCGAGGCTGATAATGGTCTTTACTCCGGTCATCCTGCAGAGCGAGAGGAGGGTATCCGTGAAACGGAACCACTGGAGATTGGGCTCAGAGGCCTTGAGGATAATTATGTCGCGACCTATATGTTCCCTGACCGCGGTATAAAATATCCCCCCGGGCGGCTCAAGGCTCTTCAACCGGCCATCCTCGATTTCAGCCAGGGGGCGATTCTCGTCGAACCTGTAAAAATGGTCCGGATTGATCTTCCCAAAGGGCGTTGCCTCCAGTTTCCGGATCAGGTAATCAACCATGCCCCGGGATATGTCCAGGGCATTACCCCAGCCGTCAAATCCGGCTATGAATAGGGGTTCCTCCAGGTCCGGGACATAATCCAGTTTTATGCTTTCCTCAAACATGATAAGAGTCTTACACCAGGATAATATATTGTCAAGGGCCACCTTATTATTTTTATTGACAAAATTGTAAAAAAGCCTAAATTAAAAGACCTTATAGACCCGAGTCGTTTTCCTGGCTCCTGTCTATAGTAAAAGGGAGGGGAAAAAATTGTCAATAGAGATCGAACAGGCGGTATTGAAAAAGGCCTGTATGGAGATGATTGAAACCATCCTGTTCTGTCTCCCAAATGCCTTCAAAGGCACTATCTATCGTGTTGGAAAGATACCTGATCTTACTGTAGAAAGGATCACATCCGGCATTATGGATGAGGACGGGACTAGCATCTCATGGGGGCTTCCGGCCCAGTCCGAATACAACCCGCCTGGTAAATCCTGGGTCGATTACAGGGACCAGCCGGGCCGTGCCCTCGAGGCCATGGCCTGGTGCGTAGAAAGACAAAAGAGCTGGACGGCCGAAGATCCAGCAAGCGATTCCCGGAGCGTCAGGCTGCAGGTCAATGTGGAGTTAGAGGACTTTCATCACATGGAGCCCGTGCTTGTGAGAAAGTCGGACCTGAATATGGACATGTACTCGGCCCTTGAATATCCGAAGAATTTCCGGGGTGAAACCATATGGAACGACAGTGATTTCATCGTTGTAGCCGTTATCAAGATCCATTTCCGTCCCTATACCATAAGAATCAGCAGCAATGAGACAAGGGTCATTAAAAAACTCTCCCGATCTCTCGGGACCGAGCTTTTGTCCTATCAATTACGCCAGGATACCATGAATGCCATGCAGGAACTGGCAAAGGACAGATTAAACGCGTGCAACATACTGGCCGACTCCCTCAGGAACGCCATAACAAAGTCAGGGCTGATCTTTTCGCTCATAAAACAGGAGATCGGATACCTCAGGGAGCAATGGGAGCAGGAACTGCTTGTGTTGCGCAATGAAAAGAACCTGAAGGATGAATTCATAAATAGACTCAACGGCATACTCTCCGCCCTCGGCGGGATCGATGAGGGTCTGAAAGAGGTCTTGATCAACGCCCATAAAAAATTTCTTGAAATCTCTCTGCCGCCCGAACAGGGCAAAAAATGGGTTGAAATGCAGATAGAAGACAAATGGAACGAACTCCTTGACAGGTATTATCAGGGCCCCGAGAGGATAGAGGAGGTCCGGCAGGCCATTGAAGGGCTGAAGAGCTCTCTCCATTTCGGCCATGACCCGGAGATTATAGCCGATTATAAAAAGTTGCCGGAGGATCTTAAAAAGGAGCTGGTGGATCTCCTCTATGACAACATTGAAAGTTATAACTCGCCTCTGCTTGACAGGCTGATCGGGGTGTTGGAAAATCCGGCACTCATCATTCCTTCTCAGGAGAGATCAAGAAAGAGCCTGATGCTCTTGAAGGTCTTGGCCGAGACCATGAACCAACTCGAGAGGAATACAAATTTCCTTCTCCATCAGGTACTTAACGGGAATGGGAGCAAGGGGCACAGGGAGGGCATAAATAATCTTGACGCTAATGGATCACAGCACGACGGAATTTCTCCTGCTTCTCCGCCCTAATAATTAGCCTGTAAAAAGTCATATCAAATCCCTGCGCCTGTAGCTCAGCTGGATAGAGCAGCGGACTTCTAATCCGCAGGCCCCGTGTTCGAATCACGGCAGGCGCACCAGTAACATCAAGGACTTAGCCATATAGATTTTCCGCTTGACCCCTTTTTCCTCTCTTCCCACAGGTCAGGAAAGCAACCGAACCGGATCCTGCTGGTAGAACATTTTCAGCTCTTCATACAGCTCGGGCTGTTTTTCCTGCATCTGACGCGATTTCTCAAAAAAATATTCGGTGGCCACCGCGAAGAATTCAGCGGCATTGGTGGCCCCGTACTGGTCGAGCAGGGAATGACGGCCGCGCCGCTTGTCTTCGCGCAGCTTTTCAAATTCCCGCGACAGAATCCTGGCCCAGGCAATGTACATGGAACGACGCGGCAGA
>CAZGIZ010000213.1:0-6626 GCA_964526655.1 uncultured Desulfobacteraceae bacterium
AAGGTGAATTTGGAAATGATTAAATCGGTTTTTATCAGAGGTGAGGAGCTTTATTGTTTTTGGCATCCTAACATAAATCGGAAAAGATGCATAAGGAAAAATCGCTCTGGAGGGCAAGGGGAAGGGCAATAAAAAAGGGGCGAATCGATGATTCGCCCCCATGTCTAAAGGTTGATAATCTTAATTCCAGCAGTAACCGGGACCGAAGCCTCCCCTCATCCCACTACCGGGACCGAAGCCTTTGCCCCACATATGACGTCCGTAACCCGGGCCATAGCCCCTGCCATATCCGGCGGCGTCCGGATTGATTTTATGCTCCTCCAGGGCAAGGTCAATCCTCTTCTGGTCCAGTTGGGCCCTGAGATCACTGATCTCCTTCTGGATGGCCCTGGCCTTTTCAGCGTCCGGGCTGGCCGTATTGATCGCCTCGTTCAATTCCGCCCTCTTGGTCCACAATTCATTTCTAATCTGGTTTGTCTCATCATAGAATTTCTTATGGACCGTGTTCAACTGCTCCTGCTGCTCAGGTGTAAGCGATTCATAACCCCTGCCGTAATAGGGACTATTCCCGGGGCCGTTACCCCAATCATACATCATATGACCTCCCCTGCCCCAACCGGGACCCAGGGCCATGACTGGTACTGCGACAGCGCCGATCAAAAGAGCGATTGTTAATATTCCTAATAATTTTTTCATCTTGTTTACCTCCTGTTTTTGCTGTTTTTGTTGATGGAGTCTCTATTTGCCCTTTAGATAGAGCAAGGGCCGTGCCAAATATTCATCAAGGGGGATAAGTCACTTAATTAACAGGATATTATAGGCTAAGCCAGGGAGGAGGACTACTAATTTCTTGAAATTTTCAAAAAAGAATCGGATACTATTTATACATTGGCGTACCCACATTGGATAATAAATACCCAGGTAAATCAGATTTTTGGTTGCCCGGGTTGATTGGTTCACAGTTCACGGTTATTAGGTTTGAAGCCAAAGACTTTATTCTGTCAGAAGAGTTGTGTATCAGTAAAAATAATATTTTCACACGCGATTGATTAGCAGTAATAAATTCAGGTTTCAAACTGAAAAATGTATTAATTCAAAAAGATACAGCCATTGAACGCTGAACCTTGAACACGGAACCGTTTAATTTAGGTTACGATTTTAATAAAATCCATGTTCCAAGTCAGGGGACTGTGCTGTTCCGTCACTAAGCCATATTCCGCCGGCAGTTCTGATAATTGGTACATTTTTTGCCTCTATATCAAGGATTATGAGAAATAAAAGTATAAACAGATTCTGGGTTGGCACGCCTCCATGGATCATTATCGCCGCAGTGGTCATCTTTGTACCCATCTTCGTCTTCTGGACCCGGGATGCTATTAACATGCAAAAGGAGGGAATGACCAGGCTGATGCTTGAAAAGGGCGCGGCACTGATCAGGTCCTTTGAGGCCGGCACCAGGACCGGGATGATGGGAATGATGGGCACGGACAGGGGCCGCTTTCAGCTCCAGAGGCTGTTGATGGAGACCGCGCAGCAGCCGGATATAGATTACATCATGGTCATAGGCATGGACGGGATTATCCGTGCCCACAGCGATCCGGAAAAGATAGGAACGGTCTACGGGGGTGACCTGGATATCCCGGGCATTATTAAATCAGGGGAGCTCAGGTGGCGTCAGGTATCAAATCCCGATGGATCTGAGACATTTGAGGTGTTCAGGCGTTTTTCGCCGACCCAGGCGGCCCACTTCATGCGCCGGAGGGGGATGATGCGGGATAACCGCCTCCAGAGAAACCAGCCTCCTGAATTATTAGATGAAGCCGACAGAGAGGAGGTCATTTTAATCGGCCTGGAAATGGGACCCATGGAGGCTGCGAGAAAAGAGGAGACACGGCACATCCTGATCATGGCTGGTATCCTCCTCATGATCGGCTTTGGCGGGATATTCTCCCTTTTTTTAGCCCAGGCCTATAGATCGGCACGATCGTCACTGACCAGGATCAAGGCCCTTTCGGACAGCGTGGTCGCGAACATGCCCATCGGTCTTGTGGCCCTGGACTCTGAAGGGAGGGTGGCCTCCATTAACCAGGCGGCCGAGTCCCTGCTTCAGGTCCCCTTGACTCAGGTGATCGGCCGGCCGATAGCAGATGTGCTGCCCCGGCAGATCCATGCCCTCTTAAAAGAGATCGAATCTGCCAAAGGCACCGTGGTGAAGGAGATGGATTGCCTTTTCCCTGACGGGAGGAGCGTCCCTCTCGATGTCAGCATCTCCCCCCTGGAGGGTGAAGACGGGGCTTCCCTGGGCCATATTATACTTTGCAGGGATCTGACTGAGCTTCAGGCCCTTAAAAGGGAGATTGAGAGGAGCCAGCGCCTGGCCTATATAGGGAGGCTCGCCGCGGGTGTGGCCCACGAAATCCGCAACCCCCTGAGCTCGATCAAGGGCTTCGCCACCTATTTCAAGGAGAGATACAGGGATGTCGCTGAAGATAAAAAGACCGCTGAAATCATGATCCAGGAGGTGGAGAGATTAAACAGGGTCATCAGCCAGCTTCTTGAATTTGCAAGGCCGGTTGCCATCCAGAGGAAACCGATGGATATTCAGACGCTGGTTAATCATTCTCTTAAGATGATCGAGAAAGAGGCCAGTGAAAAAGATATTAAAATTGAGGCGGCTGTACCTTCAGGCCTGCATGAAGTCGCGATTGACGCGGACAGGATCAATCAGGTCCTGCTCAATCTCTATCTGAATTCAATCGAGGCCATGAATGATGGGGGTGTCCTAACGGTGGATATCAAGGCGGACAGTGAATCTAAAAGGCTCATGATAAGCGTCGGAGATACGGGCCATGGAATTGACAAAAAGGACCTGGAGAATATCTTTGATCCCTACTTCACCACCAAGCAGTCGGGAACGGGGCTGGGGCTGGCCATTGTCCACAAGATCATTGAATCCCATGGGGGAGAGATCAGGGTTGAGAGTGAGAGGGGAAAGGGGACAACCGTGATGATTTCCATTCCATATGAATAGAGGGGGTTTATTTATTTGCACCTCAAATTCATGGCATTTAACAGTAGTTGGAGTTGATAGTCATGTATAGTAATAAGGTTCACGGTTCACGGTTTAAGGTTAATAGGTCTATATTCCTTAAATTATGTCTTTGTTCTTGCCTTAAACCTTACGCCTCATGCCTTGCACCCTATTACATAGATACCCCCTTGAAGAGAAAAATGGCGCCTCCTCATAGTAATAGGCCTTTATAGGGTTATGAGGGAGTTATTCCCTTTAAGGACGGATTTTAATTTTAAGGTCCGGGTAATTATGGAGTAAAGAATAATGGATTCAAAAAAGAACAGCGTTCTTGTCGTGGATGATGATCCGGCCCATCGCACGATGCTCCGGACCCTGATCACGGGCTGGGGATATGATATTGAAGAGGCCGATGACGGCTCGACCGCCATTGAAAAGGTCAATGAACGCGCCTATGACCTGATATTAATGGACATACGCATGATCAAGGTCTCGGGGCTTGAGGCCCTCGGGGAGATCAAGGCCGTCAATCCGGCCATACCGGTCATTATCATGACGGCATACTCGTCCGTAGAAACGGCCGTAGAAGCGCTTAAAAGCGGGGCATATGATTATCTTACCAAACCCCTTGATTTTGATGAGCTCCGGTTGACCATGGCGAGGGCCATGGATCACAGACAACTGAGAGAGGAAAACCGCCTCCTTAGGGAGAGCCTCGGAAGTCACTTTGACCGCCGGAACATCATCGGCCGGAGTCCCGGCATGGTCAGGCTCCTGGAGACGGTGGCCCAGGTCGCCCCCTCCGAGGCCACGGTGCTTATCACGGGCGAGTCAGGGACAGGCAAGGAGATGGTGGCAGGCGCCATTCACTACAACAGTCCCAGGAAAGAGAACCCATTCATAAAGATCAACTGCGCGGCCATCACCGAAACACTGCTCGAATCGGAGCTCTTCGGCCACGAGAAAGGGGCCTTCACGGGCGCCCACCGCAGAAAGGAGGGGAAATTCCGGCAGGCCCACGGGGGCAGCATCTTTTTGGATGAGATAAGCGAGATGTCCCTGGCCATGCAGGTCAAGCTCCTTCGTGTCCTCCAGGAGAGGGAGATCACCCGTGTGGGAGGCGAGGAGGTCCTGCATGTGGATGTCCGCGTCATTGCGGCAACAAATAAGGATCTATTGGAGGAAATGGGAAAGGGGCGTTTCCGTGACGACCTCTACTACCGTCTCAATGTCGTTGCCCTGAAAGTGCCTCCCCTGAGGGCAAGGAGGGAGGATATTCCCCTCCTGGCCCAGCAGTTTCTCAATATCTTCGCGGAAAAAAACCGGAAAGAGATAAAGGGATTCACTCCCCATGCCATGGACCGGCTTCTTAAATATGAATGGCCCGGAAACGTGCGTGAGCTAATGAACGCCGTGGAGAGGGGGGTGGTCCTCTCAAGGGGGGAGTATCTCAGTGAAGAGGACCTGCCCCTTATCGGCAGGGACGAAGCGCCTGAAGAGGAGATAGGGCAAAAGGACGCCATGCCGGCGGATCTGCCCCTCGAGGAAGTTGAGAAGGCGACAATATTGAATACCCTTGAATCGAGCGGCGGAAACAAGAGCGAAGCGGCAAGGCGTCTGGGCATTACGAGGAAGACCCTCCATAAAAAGCTGAAGGCATACGGGGTCATGCCGTGATAGTATGGTCATAGTGTGTCGGCTATGATCCGATTCCATCCTTTTTTTCAAGGGGATAGACATAGAAAAAGGTACAGGGCGTAAGGTATAGGGTTTAAGGTGTAGGGTATAAGGTATAGGGTGTAGGGTTTGAGGTAAAAACGAAAAAATTATTCCAGAAAATCAGGCCTTTTAACCTTGAACCTTGAACCCAAAACCTTAAACCCTATTATCAAGCAAGTTCTATTTCGAAAATCAGGCAATGGGCGGTGAGGGGGAATATCATATAAAAAGGGGGATAGAATGAAGGACAAGTCACATCTTTATATCCTGTGGACGAATGACAATCCGATAACAGCGGAAAAGATGGTGTTTATGTACGGTATTAATTCTTTGCTTCGCGGTTGGTGGGAAAAGGTGACACTGATAATCTGGGGTGCGACGGCCAAGCTAACAAGTGAGGATATTAAAATACAGGAAAAAATCAGAGAGGCCCTGGGTGCAGGCATGCATATAACGGCATGTAAGGCATGCGCGGACCAACTGGGAGTTACCGAGATCCTGAAGGAATTGGGGATTGAGGTAATACACTGGGGGGAACCGCTTACCAGAGTCTTAAAGGAAGAAGAAAGCCTTTTGACAATATGACGTGTAAATCAGAACTTCGATCTTTAAAGTCGGGCAAAGCCATCACATTTTTCTCAAGGGGATACCAAGCAGGTTAGGCTCAAGGCTTAAGGCACAGGGCGCAAGGTATACTTCAAGTTCAGGAAAAAAGTCTGTTTTTGAATATTATCAACAGATAAAAACACACATTCGGCGGGTAAGAGGGAGCCGCTGAGGAGGAAAGAGGATGAGGGATGTTAAAGGGAAAGTCGCTTTCATTACGGGCGGCGCGAGCGGAATAGGGCTTGGCATGGCCAGGGCCTTTGTCAACGCAGGGATGAAGGTCGTGATAGCCGATTTGAGGCAGGACCGCCTGGATCAGGCAATGGGCTACTTTGAGCGGGCTGAAAAGCAGGTCCACTCGATCCGGCTGGATGTCACGGACCGGGAGGCAATGGAACAGGGGGCCGAAGAGGCCGAAAAGATCCACGGTAAGATCCATATCCTGTGCAACAACGCCGGTGTCAACATTATTATGCCGATTGACGAGGCCAGCTACAAGGACTGGGACTGGATTATCAACGTCAATCTGGGGGGCGTGATAAATGGTCTGCACGCCTTTATCCCCAGGATCAAGGCCCACGGCGAAGGGGGTCACATCGTAAACACCTCCTCCATCGCAGGGGTGGTGGCCGGCCCCGGCACGGGGGTCTATTCGGCGACGAAGTTCGCGATTATTGGTCTTACGGAATCCCTACGCTATGACCTTGCTGATTATAATATCGGGGTTTCTGTATTATGTCCGGGCACGGTGGCGACAAACCTGCACGAGAGCGAACGGTTACGTCACGTCAAATATGGCGGCAATATTGACGGCTCCGTCACCGGTAAAAGGGCTGAAAGCGGGGCCAGACTCGGGAGAGTGCTTCCCACGGGAATGGACCCGGTGGAGGTCGGTGAAAAGGTCCTGAAAGGTATCCGGCGTAATGATTTTTACATTTTTTCACATCCCGAGTTCAAAGAGGAATTCCAGGAAACTTTCGATGAGATCATAGCGGCCCTTCCCCGGGAGGAAACGGATCCGGAACGGGAGAAATTTGAGGAGCTTCGACGGCAGGGGAGGAGGGAAGCGAAGAAACGCGCCGCGAAGATATTGTAAAATCTAAGGTACAGGGTATAAGGTATAAGGTGTGAGGTGTAAGGTTTGAGGTAAAAGCTAAAACAAAGCCTATAGAATTCGAACCCGTAACCCATAACCCATAACCCGTACACCCTATACCCTATACCTTTTTTCATAGCCATGTCTCTTGAAATGAACCTGGAGGGCCATGAG
>CAZGIZ010000214.1:0-6612 GCA_964526655.1 uncultured Desulfobacteraceae bacterium
CAGATCTCGTTGGCAGGAATCCGATCAAACTGTTTGTGACGTTTGACGGGAATTACTTTGTTACCGTTTGTGTAAATGGAGTGGTTTGCACCTTCTCTCAATAGATAGAAACCATTTCGCTCAAGATATCGAACAAGTTCACGTCGCTTGACCGACATGTTGAAGCTCTATGGGCAGTTGCTCAATGAGTGCATTACCGGTTGGGATTTCTTTGCCAAGTTGCTGGTATGCGAGGACCATCTCATTTAAGGCATCACGGAGCATGGTACGGCACTCTTCAAGGTCCCTGCCCTCGGTGACGACCTCTGGCCATTCTACCAACTGTCCCATGTAACCGGAGCTAATTTTGGTATATTTTGCAGTGAAATTTACCATTTTTATAATCCCTTAGAATTGTTCATAATTTATTGTATTGTAACGGTTTTTTCCATTGGAGTCAATTGTGTTATGAGAACCCTCAACGTATAAATTAAAATGCAACATAATTTCAAGTGCATACGGTAATCCAACAGGCCTCATAACAACGGCATTCACTAGATGCCGGAAAAATTGCGACAAAATAGAGTACCGGGGCGGCACTGTTGATACCGAACGTTATGAATGAATCAGAATTCCAACCTGTTGTGAAAAAGCTGGTGAATTGTAAGCGCTATGTGAATTACCCCGCCCACAGGGCAGGGTAATTCACTCATAATCAGGCATCAATCAGATCAAAAACAGGGACATGAGGCCGGCTATGCCCCAGAGGGTGAGGGTCCCGGCAGCGAGAATCATCCCGAGCAGGGGCGCGTAAGGACGGAATTTTCTGTAGAGCCGGACAAGGCTCAATTTGCATCTTTTTATTTTCTTGTTATTATTATGTGAAGATTAATGTGTTAAAATGAAATATGTTATTAAAGAGGAGCAATAGAACATTTTAATGGTGTTCAAAAGCGTCTGTATTGTCAATTTAAATACTTAAAAGTCTGGGCTCGGCTATGTAAATGTTTTGAATGTTACAAATCTTCTACATATGGGGAACTTATGGATGAGGGCATCCATAGGGAGGTGCCGGGAAAACACGGAAAACCTTCAAGGGAGTGATTATGCCGGCCTATGATTTTGATATCGGCATCCTGGGGGGAGGGGCCGCAGGCCTGACGGTCGCGGCGGGGGCGGCACAGTTAGGTGCCAGGACGCTGCTTATCGAAAAAGAGGACGCCCTTGGAGGCGACTGCCTCCACTACGGATGCGTACCGAGCAAGACCCTTATCAGGACTGCCCATGTCTTTCATCTCATGGGAAAGGCCGGGGAGTTCGGGCTGCCTCCAGTCCAGGTCGCCCCCGTGGATTTCAGCCAGGTGGTGAAAAGGATCAAGTCCGTGATCGAGACCATCCAGAAACACGACTCTGAGGAGAGGTTCTGCGGCCTCGGGGCGCAGGTGGAATTCGGGAGCCCCGCCTTCACGGACGACCATTCCGTTCAAATAAACGGCAACAGCTATTCGGCCAGGAACTGGGTAATCTCCACAGGCTCTTCGCCGGGCATACCTCCGGTAGAGGGCCTTGACAGTACGCCCCACTTGACCAACAGGGAGATCTTCTCCCTTGACCGGCTCCCCGAATCCATGATTATTCTGGGCGCGGGACCAATCGCAATCGAGATGGCCCAGGCCTTCCGCCGCCTTGGCTCGGATGTCCATGTGATTCAGAGGAGCGGTCAGATCCTGAGCAAGGAGGACAAGGACATGGCTGACGGGGTCATGGAGGTCCTGGATTCCGAAGGGGTCAATTTTCACCTGAACTCATCCGTCCTCCAGGTAAAAGACCTCGGCAATAAAATAGAAGTGGTCATCAAAGATAAGATAGGTGAAACACATCACCTGAAGGCGAAGAAGATCCTTGTGGCCATGGGCAGGACACCGAACCTGGAGGGCCTTGACCTGGATAAGGCAGGCGTGGAATTCGACAGGAAGGGCGTCCATGTGGATAACAGGTTGAGGACCACCCGAAAACATATTTACGCTGCAGGGGATGTCACGGGCCAGTATCAGTTCACCCATGCCGCTGGATACGAGGGCGGAATCGTGATCAGCAATGCAGTCTTTCATCTCCCGAGAAAGGCCGATTACACATTCCTCCCCTGGTGCACCTATTCCGATCCGGAGCTGGCCAGCATAGGCATGAACGAAAAGAGGGCCAGGGAATCGGGTCTCAAATATAATGTCTGGATCGAAGAGTTCAAGGACAATGACAGGAGCCTGGCCGAGGGTGAAAGGACAGGAAAGATAAAGTTGATCCTGGATGAGAAGGAGAAGCCGTTGGGTGTCCAGATCCTTGGCCCCAGGGCGGGCGAATTGCTCGGCGAGTGGGTGGCCGTGCTGAACGGTAAGGTGAAGCTTTCAACCCTTGCATCGGCAGTGCATCCCTATCCCACCCTTGGAGAGATCAACAAGCGCGTCGCGGGAACCTTTTTCTCACCCAAGATCTTCTCAGACAGGGTCAAAAAAGGCCTGAAGCTCTTCTTTCATCTCAAGGGAAGGGCCTGCGGCCAGGGGGTGGAAGACCCCGTGTCAGGGGCCTTATAGCCCGGAAGGAAGTCTATGGATTCAATAAGAGAAAATGAGAACAACCCCGCCGATACATTCGCCGATACAAAAGTACCCGATCTGGAGGTCCCCTTCCAGTCCTGCGTGATGGAAGGAACACCGGATCCCTGCACAATAGTCATTGTCGGGGCGTCCGGTGATCTGACGGCCAGGAAAATAATCCCCGCCCTTTTTAACCTCTATGTAATCGGCGCAATGCCCGATCCCTTCTCTATTGTCGGCTGTGCCCGCACTGAGCTTGATGATGATGCCTTCAGGGACAGGATGAAAGAGGCCCTGGAGACGACAGGCAGCTTTAAGGCGGCTGAATGGGACGGATTTGCGGGGCGCCTCCATTACCGGCCCGTCGATTATGAGGATAAATCCTCCTTTATTGACCTGGCCGGATTTCTTGACGGACTGGGGAAAAAGGGCTCGACAAAGGGAAACAGGGTCTTCTATCTGGCCATCCCTCCCACGCTCTACAAGCCCACGGCGAGTGCGCTCGGGGAGGCGGGCCTCTCTTCCGAGGGACAAGACAGGAGTCCCTGGTCCAGGATAGTGGTGGAAAAACCCTTCGGCCGGGACCTGGAGACGGCCATCGACCTTGACCAAACCCTTCATGAGTATTTCCAGGAGCATCAGATATTCAGGATAGATCATTACCTGGCCAAGGAGACCGTACAGAACATACTGATGTTCCGGTTCGCCAACAGCCTCTTTGAACCCATCTGGGACAGGAAATATATCGATCATGTCAGTATAACCGCGGCCGAATCCCTGGGCGTGGAACACAGGGCCGGTTATTACGAGCAGGCGGGTGTCCTGAGGGACATGTTTCAAAACCACATGATGCAGCTCCTGTCCCTGACGGCCATGGAGCCCCCTTCACTGTTTGAGGCCGATCGAATCCGCGATGAAAAGGCCAAGGTCTACAGGGCCCTCAGGCCTTTCCCCGTTGAGAATCTCAATGAATACCTCGTTCTCGGACAGTACGGCCCCGGGGTCATTGACGGCAAAAAGGTCCCGGCCTATCGCGAGGAGCCCGGTGTCAGCCCCGAATCACTGATCCCCACCTATGCCATGATGAAGGTCTACCTGGACAACTGGCGCTGGCAGGGAATACCCTTTTACCTGACTTCCGGCAAGCGCCTGGCAAAAAAGCTGACGGAAATATCCATCCACTTTAAGGGAATTCCCCATTCCATGTTTCGCCGGACCCTCGGGGAAGAAATCGACGCCAATCGCCTGACCATGGGCATATATCCCGATGAAAAAATAACCCTGACCTTTCAGACCAAGAATCCGGGGGCCAAGGTCTGTCTCAGGACCGTCACAATGGATTTCAACTACCTGCAGAACTACACGGGACCGGTCCTCGACGCCTATGAAAAGGCGATCATGGACTGCATGTTAGGGGATCAGATGCTCTTCTGGCGGGAGGACGGTGTGGAACTCTGCTGGTCCTTTCTGACCCCGATTTTAAGGGAATGCGAGAAATGTCACGACCGGGAGGAGATGATTTTTCCCTATGAATCGGGAAGCTGGGGCCCGAAATCCCTGGAGGGGATTAAAAAATAGAAAATAATATATGGAACATACCGCCCAAATCCCCAAGAACCGAAAAAGCGCCGTTATCAAGGCCCTCATACTCCTGGCCTTTATAATTCTGGCCATTTACTTCATACGTTTTACTCCTGTCAAAGGTTATCTCACGGCCGAGGCCCTTGGAAAATTCCTCGACAGTGCAGGAATCTGGGCCCCCATCGTCTTTATCCTGGTCTATGCTGGCGGGATATGCCTCTTTGTCCCCGGAACACTGCTGACCGGGCTCGGCGCCGCTATTTTCGGCGCCTACTGGGGTTTTTTATATGTCTGGATAGGTGCCATGCTGGGAGCCAGCGGGGCATTCTTCATCGGACGCGAGCTGGGGAGGGACTTTGCAGCTTCCCTTGTGGGTGACAGGCTGAAAAAATATGACGAGGGCATTGAGCGGAACGGTTTCGCCACCGTCCTCTATCTGCGCCTTGTCTATTTCCCCTTCACGCCTATGAACTTTGGAATGGGCCTGACCAGGGTCAGGTTCTGGGATTACTTTTTCGGCACGGGACTGGGCATTATCGTCGGGACCTTTATCTTTACATTCTTCATAGGGACCTTAAAAGAGGTCTGGATGTCAGGGAACTGGGCCGCGCTCATATCATTCAGGGTCTTAGGCTCGATAGCCCTCTTTGTGTTCTCATTTTTTATCCCCAAGATTATCAAAAAGATCAAAGGTGAAGCCTGAAAAAGACAAGATACTGTTCCTGGAAAATTCCACGGATCTGGCCCGTGCCGGGGCCGGGATATTTGTCTCAACCGCAAAAAGGAGCATCGAGGAAAAGGGATATTTTGCAGCGGCGATTTCCGGAGGGTCCAGCCCGAGGCGTCTGCACAGGCTCCTGGTCAAGGAGCCCTATCTTTCCGGGATCCCATGGGAGAGGACGCACATCTTCTGGGTTGACGAGCGTTGCGTGCCGGAAGATGATCCGGCCAGTAATTACGGGGCGGCAAAGGGAGATTTCCTTGACCTCGCCCCCATTCCTCCAGGGCACATACACAGGATGCCGGGAGAGACTCCCCCCGAACAAGGGGCCCTGAACTACCAGGAAGAATTAATGGACTTTTTCAGGCTCAATAAAGGCGAATTGCCAGTATTTGACCTGATTCTCCTGGGAATAGGCACGGACGGGCACACTGCGTCGCTCTTTCCCGGACACGGGGCCCTGCAGGAGAGGGAAAGACTGGTGACGGCCGTAAGGGGTGGTCATCCCAATGTCAGCCGCCTCACCATGACCTTTCCCGTGATCAATAATGCCGGAAAGATCCTGTTCATTGTCACAGGAAAAGGCAAGTCCGGGATTATAAATAAAATTTTTAATAAGGCGCACAAAAGCCTGCCCGCGCAGATGATTCAACCCGTCAAGGGCGAATTAATCTGGCTCATGGACCGGGAGGCGGCCTCTTTGCTTCACGGAGATATCGAGAATGGCCCAAGCAGGAGATAATACCGCAGTCCTTGCCGGCGACATCGGCGGAACCAAAACATCGCTGGCCCTTTTCATCCAGGGAAAAAGACGGCCCCTGCTCAAAGAGATGGAGACATACTCAAGCAGGGAGGCGCCCGACCTCGAATCCATCATTGAAAAATTTTTTAAAAAGCATCCCCTGTCTATCAGGAGGGCCTGTTTCGGCATAGCCGGTCCTGTGCAAAAAGGCCGGGTCAGGACCACGAACCTGCCCTGGGATGTGCGTGAAGACCGGATCAGGAAGCGGTTTAAATGGAGTCATTTCCGTTTGATCAATGACCTGTCCGCTATGGCCCTTGCTATACCATACCTGACGGGAAAGGAGCTTTTCCCGTTAAACGATCTTAAGGCGCAAAAAGGTCAAAACTTAGCACTCATTGCCCCCGGCACGGGCCTGGGACAGGCACTGCTTGTCTTTCACGGGGGAAAATACCTTCCCGTCCCCTCCGAAGGCGGGCACACGGACTTTCCCTTGAATAACAGGGAAGACATGGAATTGTGGCAATACCTTAGGAGGAAGTACCCCCATGTGAGTATTGAAAGGATTCTTTCCGGTCCAGGAATACTCAATATATATTCCTGGCTCAAGGAGTCCGGCCCCCACGGGGAGCCAAAATGGCTTTCCCTGAAAATCAGGGAATCTGACCCGGCCAGGGTGATTGCTGAGGCCGCCATGAACAGGAAACAGCCCCTCTGCGTGAAGACGCTTGATATCTTCCTCTCCATGCTCGGGGCTGCTGCGGGGAACCTTGCCCTGACGGGCCTGACAACGGGAGGCGTCTATCTTGGCGGCGGGATACCACCGAAAATCCTGCCAAAACTTAAAGAGGGCACCTTTATGAAGGCATTCACGGCCAAGGGAAGGTTCAGGACCCTTTTGGAGAGTATACCCGTCCACGTCATCCTCAATGAAAAGGCCGTACTGCTGGGCGCGGCGGTTCATGGTTTTACCCTCTGAGCCTCATTTACTGACATGG
>CAZGIZ010000215.1:0-6611 GCA_964526655.1 uncultured Desulfobacteraceae bacterium
AGATCCCCCTGCGGCCCTTTGATCAACATGCAATATTCTAACCGGACATTACTGAGTAAAACTTAAAATTTTCTCAATTTTTAAAGTAAAATCACTTGACAAATCCAATAAGTACAACTAAAAATATCACGTTTTCATTATTAAAATTGAAATTCGCACAATGAAGTGCGAATTCCGAAATCCAAAGAGACAAAGGCGTCTTTTCCCAAAGGGAAAGGTCGCCTTTTTATTTTTACACCACTTCATAAAGGAGGAACAACATGAGATTTTCAAAGAGTAATGACGTCCTTGGGACCACAAACCGCGGCAATCCCGCTGAATCGGGCCTTTGCACCCTCTGCCGCTCGGATTGCCAGGGAAGGTGCGAGACCTGGCTTTCCAGCCTTGTAGGCCGCAAGCTGCTTTATCCGAGGGATTTCGGAACCGTCACTGCAGGGGCCAATAATACGACCCATGTCGGGGTCAACTATAACGCCCTCCGTATCCAGGGTTATGCCTACGGCGCGCACGGACTTTCCAAGGGCCTGTCAAATGATCCCGACGATTGCATCTTTCCGAACGTAAACCTTGAGACCGAGTTCGGAAACGAATTGAAGACCAAGGTCCGCGTCCCCATCATGACAGGCGCCCTCGGTTCAACCTTTATTGCAGCGAAGTACTGGAATTCTTTCGCGATCGGCGGCTCCCTTATAGGGATACCCGTGGTTATCGGCGAGAACGTGGTGGGAGTGGACAGGGAGTCCAAAATCGGCAAGGGCCAATCCCGGAAAGGAAAAATCAAGACCTCTCCTGAGCTTGAACGCCGCATAGACACCTACCTCAGATATCACGACGGCTATGGCGCGATCATTGTCCAGCTCAATGTGGAAGACACCAGAAACGGGGTCGCGGAATTTGTCGCCCAGAAATACGGAAACAGGTGTATCATCGAGCTCAAATGGGGTCAGGGGGCAAAGGATATCGGCGGCGAAATCCAGGTCACCAGTCTCGATTATGCCACCTTCCTCAAGGAAAGGGGCTACGTCGTTGACCCCGATCCTTTGAAACCCCAGGTCCAGCAGGCCTTTAAGGAAGGGGCCATAAGATCCTTCGCCCGTCACAGCAGGCTGGGAGGCACCAATCTGAATACGGTCGATCAGGTTCGTGAAGACTTCATGGCCTCGGTGGAATACCTCCGCAGCATAGGCTTCAAACGAATCACCCTGAAGACCGGTTCCTACGGCATGGAGGAGCTTGCCATGGCAATAAAATTTGCCACCGACGCAAAATGCGACCTCCTGACCATTGACGGTTCCGGCGGGGGAACTGGAATGAGCCCCTGGAACATGATGCAGAGCTGGGGTGTACCATCCATCTTTCTACACGCAAAGGCTTACGAGTACGCGAGCATCCTGGCAGCAAAGGGAGAAAAGGTCGTTGATATGTCCTTTGCAGGCGGTTTCGCCCTTGAAGACAGCATCTTTAAGGCCTTGGCGCTCGGTGCCCCCTTCACCAAGTTAGTCTGCATGGGCAGGGCCATTATGATCCCTGGCTTTGTCGGCGCGAACATCGAGGGAGCGCTTCATCCCGACAAGAGAGAAGGACTTAACGGCAATTGGGATAAGCTGCCCAAGACCGTTAGCGATATAGGGGAAAAGGCAGAGGAGATCTTTGCCTCCTATTTTGACGTACAGAAAAAGGTGGGTAAAAAGGAGATGAAAAATATTCCCTACGGGGCCATTGCCTTCTACACCCTGGCGGACAAGCTGACCTGCGGATTACAGCAGTTGATGGCGGGCGCGAGAAAATTCTCCCTCGATGATATCTCACGGGCAGACCTCTTTGCCGCCAACAGGGAAACCGCGCGTGAGACCGGCATAGCCCATGTCTCCGATATTAATGACGAGAGCGCGAAAAAGATCCTGAACTCATAGGAAAGCTCTCAAGACCTGACTTTAAGCCCTTCGCATGAATAATGCGGAGGGCTTTTTATTCCGGATATCTACTCGTAACTATTCAGGTTGTTTAGATTATAGGCTGAAGACTATCAGCATTTGCTTAATTATTAAAACTGCACACCGACTAAATGCCTACAGCCTATCGACCTGGGTTGTTATATCTACTTTACCTTAATCCATAGGAGCCTTGCTGGACCTGGTCCAGGGTTCTTCCACTGTGAGGGCATCTCCGTTGTAAGGTAGATCACATCACCGGTCCTGACCGTGTAAACGGCCTTCTCCAGTTTCAATTGTAATTTTCCGGACAGCAGATATCCGATCTCTTCGCCTTTATGAATGAAGAAATGGGAAGGGAGCGTCTTTCTGGGAGGGATTTCAATGAGATAGGGTTCCGCCTTGGGCTCAAAATCAAGGGGAGTAAGGAGCCACGCCTGTATGCTGTCTTCAGGCAGGTCCGGGAATTTTATGGTCGCGGCCTCGGAAGCGGGAAAGATGACCCTGTTTCCGACTTCCGCGGACTCCTGAAAAAAGGAACTCACTTCTATTGAAAGGATCTCCGCCATCTTCAACAGGGCCGGCAGTGATGGATAAATGAGATTGCTTTCCACTTGGGATATGGTGCTGGGTGTCACCCCGACGAGTTTGGCAAGCTCGGTCTGGGATATGCCCCGTTTAGACCGGAGTTCCTTTAAACGCATCCCCAGGTCAACCCTGCCCCTGGTATGCCTTTCGGATTCAAAGCTGACGTTCAGGTCCTTTGTCCAGTAGTGGTAGGGCCTGTCCAGCGCCTCAAGGCCGCGTTTCTCGGCCTTGAGTATGGTCAAAGAGGTCGTGCCCCTTTTGACTGAAAGGTCTATGGCCACCTGGGCTATCTGATTAATCTGGGCCTTCAGGCGAGGTGAATGGGCCCCCTTCTCCAGGATCCAGTAGGCAATGGTATTCAGCTCATAGAGCCTCGGGCACGAATGGGTATAGAATTTGAGAAGCTGCTCCTCCCCTCCCCATAGCTCCTGCATTCCCGTCAGGCTTTCAAAGACAAAACGCACGTCACCTTCAAGCCTTCCGTGGATGCCGTAGAAGGCGTCCATTACCTTTTCTACCTGACGGGGCTCCTCCACTGTTATCACATCACAGGAAGCGTCATCCTCCTTGTCTTCATAGAATTTGAGAAAGACCTCGGAACCTTCACCTTTTCCATAGGTGAAACAGTCCAGAATCGTTAGGGGTCTGTAATCGGCCAGAGCCCCCAGTTTATCCATCAGATTTCTCGGCGAGCGGTCAAAGCTAACATATATGATGGGTCTCCCCTGGGCCTGGGAGGCCTGAATAAAATTCATGCAGAACACATGGGCAAGACTCCCAGCGTCATCATGCCAGACCACGTTGTCGCCGATAAAAAGGCCGCCCAGGATACTGTCGAGCTGGCTTACACCCGTTGCTATCCTCGTCTTTTCAGTCATGGAAATAGGCCCTCGAAAAATATTAAAAACAGTATCTTCAGGCTAATGAATATGTCTCCAAGTGTCAAGGATCTTAGTCGGTTATCCAGATTTATTCTATATTGAACGGGGATTTGATGATGCTTTTCTCAAAGGATAGGAGGTCTGTTCGTCTCCTACCCCCTTAGGAAATGAGCAGGGTTCTTTACGGGGTTCCTCGGATAAGCGAATCAGCTCGACAGATCAATCGGATTTTGTCACTTCAAGGATAATGGTATCTGATTCTGCGCCCTTGATTTTGAGAAACGCGGTCTTGCCTATTATCAATTCCTCATTGATGTCTCTTATAAACCTAGTAAAACTATCATCCTTGCCGTTCAGATCGAGGTCTGTTTCGGCTCGGACGACGTAATCATTGTCAATTAATGAAAGTCTCAGGCTCATTTTTTCACCTCCCCTGATAGATTTTATTCTTTAAAATCACCGGCATTCTACCTGACATCCCATTAAAATAACTGTTAGCACAACTAAAAATAATACTAAATTGTCAGTTATTATTAATTATTTCAGTAAGTTAATTATACTTACAAAATACTTTTATGTCAAGTAATTTTATTAAACACGATATCGATTGGGCTTTCTTGAAGGATTGAATCGAGTGGAAAGTTGTGGATTAAAATGTGGCAGATTAAGCCCTGGGCCATTCCTTAAAGATTCCTGTATCGGTGGAACCTCTCTACCTCTGTCTTCAGCCAGTCCGGCCAGAACTCCTCGTCGATTGGATAGCTGGCATCAAGGGCCTGGAAAGAGCCATTCCCTGCCACTTCCCGTATCCTTTCGAGTGAGTTGTATTTCACCTCGTCAACGCCCACGAGACGGGCCACGGCCCTGTTGATCTCATCCTCTGTCTTGTCATAGGGATTGCCGTCCTTAAAGGCCCTCTGGGCCGCGAGTTCATTGAGGCACTCCACACTCCTGTGCCATTCCTTGAAGGAGGGGAAAAACATTGGCCCATAGGAAATCCAGAACTCTATGTATCTGGCTCCCGCGTTGTAAACCACCCAGACGGAGCCGCCTTCGCTCACGCTGCCCCTGACGATGCTGTCATCTCCCATGGCGATGTTCCTGCCCTTTAGAATAGAATCGATTCCCCCGAACTTGAGACCCACCTCCTTGGATCGTGTCTGCCTCTCCCCCTCCTGAAAGGTCCTGACGGCCTGGGGAAGTTTTATCAATGCGGGGAACAGACTCTTGCCCAGGCCTTCGGCAATGCCCACCGTGACCCCCCAGCCCGATTCCGGGTTGGGAATGACGACATCGGACCTTGAAGAGCCGTAATGCTCAACGAGCTTGAGGCCCAGTTCCCTCCTGATCTGGAAGACCTCCTTTCCCCTGAAAAGGGAGGCCACGTTTCCAAAATAGACGCCCTGGAAGATGTCGGGCATCATGACTTCTTCCCTCAGTCTCTTGATTCGGATACCGGATGAAGAGCATATGGCCATCTCCGCCCCGTCGAACTCCCTTTCGATCCGACCCCCCAGCCTCCTGTGAGAGCAGGACTCGGAACTGGCAACGAACAGCCCGTCAACGGTGCCGTAACAGAAGGGTTCAAAGGCCTTTGCATCATTCAGTGTAATCAGAGAGGTCTCCCTCCCGTCGAATATCAGGGCTGTCATGGCAAAGGTCGCCCTGCCCTCCAGTTTATCCAACAGTCTTTCACCTGCTTCAAATCCCAGACCTTCATCGTGGATATATTTGTGCAGCAGGGCCCCTATTATCTCGGTCTTATTCCCCGTATCGAGGTTGTAGTCCCTTTCCAGCTCCTTTCTCAGGTCATCTTCCTTGATAAGATATCCGTCCATGGTAATGACGACCCTGTATTTTGAATGAAATGTCGGGTGAATCTCAATGGGTTCGGTATTTATGGTCTCCGCAATGGCGCTCTTTGTGTAGCCTATGTTTCCGATGGAAGCAACAGGCCCGAGGTCTTTGAAGGCATGGGTCAGATTGTAATTGATGACATCAGCGATCCTCCCTAGTCCCTTGTGAACATATATGCCCCTCTCATTCCCGATGGCCATGCCCGTGCTTGCCTTGCCCCTATGCTGGCAGGCCCCTGTCGCCAGAAAGGTTTTGCTCACCAGCTCATTGTCACCCCGCCCGTAAATGCCTACGATACCGTCCATATCCGACCCCCTGTTTTTTAGAATCTGCGAGAAAATTTTGTGTTAGCGTAAATCCAAAAATGTACATTTATAGAATGGAGGGGCACTGGCTACCTGATCTCAGCATGATACTCCTGTAGCGATTTTACTCCTCCATGTCCCTTTCTAAAGGCCCTGATACCTTTCGCAGCGGCGATTGCAGCCGCCAGGGTAGTGATGTAGGGTATCTTATATTTAATAGCCGCTTTGCGTATGTAAGAATCGTCGTGCTTGCTCAGTTTGCCGCTGGGAGTATTAACGATCAATTGGATCTCACGGTTCATAATGCCGTCAACGATATTGGGGCGTCCCTCATACATCTTGAGGATATGCTCCGATTCAATGCCCTGTTCGGAAAGGAATTTGTGGGTCCCGTTCGTGGCCTTTATCCTGAAGCCCAGGTCGTTAAACTGCCTGGCCACTTCAAGGACCGCGGGCCTGTCTTTCTCTGAGACCGTTATCAGTACGGTCCCGTCCGATGGAAGCACCTGATGGGTCGCTTCCTCGGCCTTGTAAAAGGCAAGGCCGAAGGAATCGGCCAATCCCAGGACCTCGCCCGTGGAACGCATCTCAGGCCCCAGTATGGGGTCCACCTCAGGGAACATGTTAAAGGGAAAGACCGCCTCCTTGACTCCGAAATGGGGAATTGTCCTGGGCCTGACATCCAGGTCCGAGAGTTTTTTGCCCAGCATGATCTGGGTGGCCAGCCGGGCCATGGAGATGTTGCATACCTTGGAGACCAGGGGCACGGTCCTTGAGGCCCTGGGATTGGCCTCCAGTATGTAGACAGTGTCCTCGGCTATGGCGTACTGGATATTCATCAGGCCCACCACTTTGAGCTCAATGGCGATCCTTTTTGTATATTCATA
This sequence comes from uncultured Desulfobacteraceae bacterium, assembly GCA_964526655.1. Lineage (GTDB taxonomy): Bacteria > Desulfobacterota > DSM-4660 > Desulfatiglandales > HGW-15 > CAZGIZ01. The sequence continues at coordinate 6,450 of CAZGIZ010000215.1, forward strand.
TATCGTGTCAAGGTGTTTGGCCGGGATGCTGACAGGCGGAATCACGCAGGCGGAATCCCCTGAGTGGACCCCCGCAAGCTCAATATGTTCCATAACCGCCGGTACAAAGGCGTCCGTGCCGTCAGCGATGGAGGTGTCGCCTTCGGCGTGGCTCTGGTTGCC
>CAZGIZ010000216.1:0-6031 GCA_964526655.1 uncultured Desulfobacteraceae bacterium
CCCTTATTGTCACCCTGACACTGCACTTTAATGCGGCCATGCGATCGGAAATCCGTGGCGCCTCCAATTTTCGGGACGGCTTAAGACTCGCCTGCGTCGCAAAATCCGGTTTTAACTTCGGTCTTGCCATTCTCACGGAAGACGCGGCAGAGAATTCTTTTGATTCCATGCACGAGGCCTGGGCCCTCTCAAAGGATCTGTCCTCCCTTTCCTCTTCCTTTTTTGACGGAGGCAGGTTTGAGATCGAAATTACCGACCTTTCCGGGAGAATACAGATTAATCGGCTGATTACGGAGAACGGGGATTATGACCCCGAACAAAAGGCCATACTCCTCAGATTATTGGGGCTCATCGATCCGGATATCCAATCCGAAAGGGCCGAAGATATTGCGGACGCGATAAAAGATTGGATGGATAAGGATAATGAAATAACCAGATTTGGTGCTGAAGAATCCTATTATCAGGAGCTTGATCCCCCATACTCCTGCAGAAACGGTCCCCTTGAATATCTCGAAGAATTACTCCTTATCAAGGGTATCACACCTTCCCTATTTTATGGGACAGCCGGTAATCCCGGAATTTCCAGATACCTGACCGTTAACAAGGATGACACCGGTAAGATCAATATCAATACGGCAGAACCTCTTGTGCTGCAATCCCTTTCCAACGATATGGACAGTGAATTGGTGGATGAGATTATCGAATATCGCGAGAATGATGATAATGACCTGAGCGAACCGAATTGGTATAAGAAGGCGCTCAGTACAAACGAAGACATATTCGATCCGAATTTGATAACGACCAAGAGCTCTCTTTTTGAGATCAGGTCAAAGGGGGTTCAAGATGTTATGGTAAAAGAGATCAGGGCCGTAGTGAAAAGGGATAATGGAAATCTCGTCACCCTGTCCTGGAAAACACTATAGCTTGTTGAATTTCTTTTCATTATTTCATAAAATCGGGCAATGCCAGGAAAAATATTAGGTATCGATATAAATCAGGATAATATCACCGCTGTGCAGCTTACGGGCGGGCTGAAGGGATATTATATTACCGCTTGCCTCAGGATTATGATTAAAAGGGATGGAGGTCTTGATGATGCACTGGGAGAGCTGTCCCAAAGAATGGAACTGAAAAGCGATACCTATATGGCCTCTGTTCCGCCCGGTATGGTCTCCTTTAGAAATATCAGGCTGCCCTTTAGGGAACACAAGAAGATCAGGCAGGCCCTTCCCTTTGAAATCGAGACATTCGTCCCTTTCCCCATTGATGACCTAATCACGGATTTTATCATTCTCGACCGATCCGATCAGAGTGAAGTCCTGGCCGTATCTGCTAAAAAGACATATATCTTCCAATATGTTGCCGGCCTGCAGAAATATGGAATCGATCCGGACATCCTGGATGTGGGACCGGCTCCCGTCGCCTCCTGGTTGTTCGAACAGGATGGAACTCCGGAAAATGGGCTCCTGCTTGACGTGGGCCTCAATAGCAACAGTATGGTGCTCTTCATTAAGAAGAAGATTGTCCTGATTCGCGATTTTCCTTTTCATGACAAGGGCGATTCGTCTTCAATCCAAGGCTATGACTCCACTCCCGATGGAGTTACCGACGAAAGGATTGAATCCGGATTAAGGTCCTTATGCGTGTCCGTTCAAAACACGATACATTCCTTTGGCTGGCAGACCGGAAGGAGGATTACTCTTGATAAAATATACATCACAGGAACAGGGGCCCTGTATTCCGTTACTGAAAAATCTCTAAACCGCTTTTGGGGTATCCCCGTAGAAAAGCTTCCCTTAAATCGGGATAAGAGAATTCGCCTGGATAAAAGGGTCGCAGGGGACTGGAATCCTGAAATAATGGGCGGTGCCCTTGCCCTTGCCCTGAGGGACCCTAAAAAAGGCCATGGGTTTAACCTCAGGAAAGATGATCTCAAAATCACAAGGAGATATCTTGGCCCCACAAACGAGATAAGGAAAGCTGCCGCGTTCCTCATAGTGTTTCTGCTGTTTTTCGCCTTTGACGTGGGCGCCGATTACATGTTTCTTAAAAAAAGATATGAAATGGCGGATAGAAGATGTGACGAGGTTTTCAGGCAGACATTCCCTGAGATGAAGAATGTCATATATCCCGTTCTACAGATGAGGCAAAAGATAGAGGAGATAGAGGGTTCGGCCGTCCTCCTGCCGGGATTGATAAAGCGCGACCAGAAAATCCTTGACCTGCTGATGGAAATCTCCAGGCGAATCCCCAAATCCTCTGATATCGATATCAATACAATGGTGATCGATCCTGAGACAGTTCGCATCACAGGGGAAACGGACACCTTTAACACGGTCGATAATGTAAAAAACAATCTTGAACCTTCTCAATATTTCAGCAGCGTGACTATCAATTCGGCGAACCTCGACAGGACAGGGAAGAAAGTAAATTTTGAAATAAAGATGCAAAGGGCGAAATAGTCAAGGGGCTCAACAGAATGGCACTCAAGCTCGCAAAACGAGAAAAATACTTTATATCCACCGCAGCGGCCCTGGTCCTGGCCTTTCTCCTGCTTCAATTCTTGGTCTTCCCCTTTTTTGAAAAGAGGGATCGATTCCAGAAAGGAATCAGGGCCAAGGAAAAAGATCTCAAGGAGATAACCCTTCTGAGTGCCAGATACCAGGACTTGAAAAAAGGCTCCTCGCAGATGGAGAACATTCTTTCCAGACGGAAAAGGAGCTTTACTCTCTTTTCATTCCTCGAACGGGCCGCCGGCGAGGCCCGGGTCAAGGATCATATTAAATATATGAAACCATCAACTTCCAAAGGCGCAGGCCCCTACAGAGAATCCCTTGTCGAAATGAAACTGGAGGGTATTACCCTGGATCAACTGGTCAATTATCTCTATCGAATTGAAAAACCCGACGACCTTATTGTCATCAGAAGAATCTCAATTAGTGATAATAAAAAGGAGGAGGGGTATCTGGATTCTATTCTCCAGGTATTGACCTTCGAGTAAATTAAAAGCAATGAAAGAACCCGCCACATATCGGGATCCGCGACACGCCCATTGAAGATCCCGATAGCGGGCAGGAAGTGGACCCTACAAAGGGAATTGATACAATGAAACAGGCCGGATCGAAGAACAGGAAATGGATCGGATACACGCTCTATGGTATCCTGCTGGCCGTTATCCTGTTGTATTACCGCTTTCCCGGAGACGCTTTCGAGGATTACCTGCAGAAAATACTGTCTGGGGTCGATTCCAACCTGCTCCTCTCATTTGATAGCCTGTCGCCATCTTTTCCGCCGGGTCTCATTTTATTAAGGCCTCAGATTTCCCGCAGGGACAGTCCGGATAAAGTAATATTTACGGCAGACACCTTATCCATGAGGCCCGGGATATGGTCCCTGATGAAGATGGACCCTGTGTATCTCTTCGATTGCAAGGCCTATGACGGGGATATGTCTGGTTATATTAAAATAAAAAATAAGGAGACGGGGACTACAGTTAATGCTTCAATTGTTATAAAGGATATTCATCTAACCGATAACTCACAGCTCCCGGACATCATTCGCAGGAATCTATCCGGTATGCTTAATGGCACGATTTCATATTCTAGTGGGGGGGGATCCCCTGCAGGAGGAACGGGTGAGGCGTCGCTACTGATCTCAAGGGGTTCTTTCGCGCTGACCCCTCCCATTCTTCGGTTGAAGGCTATTGACTTTAACGAAATCTCGCTGAAAATGAACCTTAACAACAAAAGGCTTAAGCTGGAGGGTGCCGATCTGAGGGGGAGGAATTTACTCGGCAAGGCCTCGGGATCGATATTTCTAAGTGAGGACCTCCTCTCAAGCAGGCTCGATTTGAAGTGCGAAATTGAACCCTTAGCGAATATGTTCAAAAATATCCCGAATTCAGAGGAAGCCGCGGGGGCTTTTAAAAAGGCACTCAAAGCGGGGAAATTGACCTTTCTCATTTTAGATACAATAAAGGAACCGAGGATTCAATTGCTTTAGTCCCATGACGAAATTTTATTACACATTATTCAACCTCATTGCCTTGACTGCCGCTATATATGTGGGTGTTGACGCCTTTTATCGTATTCTGGGGGTGCGGCTCCAGCAGTCTGATACCGAAAGGGTCACGGTACAGAGCCGCACGGACAGTAAAAGAAGCGAAAAACCTCAATTAACTGATTTTCAGATCATTCAAGACAGGAATATCTTCAGCAAACTTCAAAAAACGCCACAGGCAGCCGAACCGCTCAAGACCGAGGTACTGGAACCCACATCCCTCAAAATTAAGCTCATAGGCACGATCGCGGGCGATCATGAAGACGCCGCTGCCATTATCGAGGAGACTGGGAAGAGGACCCAGGCCCTTTACAGGGTGGGAGACAGTGTCCAGACTGCCGTGATGAAGGCTATCATGAGGGGAAAGGTGATCTTGCGAGTCGGCGACAGGGACGAGATACTCATCATGGAAGAACCCGGTTCAATGGAAAAGGGTCAAAATACCCCGAAAGCGGAAACACCTTCGGGCCGTCAGGTAATCGAAAGTGTAAGGGCGCCAATAGATTTACCAGCAAGGACCATAACTGTCAGACGATCGGATATTGACAGTGCCCTTACTGATGTCAACAACCTATTAAACCAGGCATCCATTATACCCCATTTCACGGATGGCGCGGCCGACGGGCTGGCCGTCACAGGAATCAAAGCCGGCTCGATTTTCAGGAAAATGGGGCTGAGAAACGGTGATATAGTGAAGGGGGTAAACGGGACGGACATACAAAGTCCGGATGACCTTATTTCACTGTACAATGATCTGAAATCCGCGTCTGACGTATCATTGCAAATAACACGCAGAGGCCAGGAAAGAACCTTGAATTACCAATTCAGGGATTAATTAAATCTTCAATGATCGAAAGCAATGTATGCCTCATTTTTCAGATTCAAGGAAAACCCCTTTAACCTGACTCCTGATCCGAGGTTTCTCTTCCTCAGCAATTACCACAGAGAGGCGCTTGAACATCTGTTATACGGCATTAATGAGCGGAAGGGATTCATTGTGATAACGGGTGGTATTGGAACGGGCAAGACCACCCTGTGCCGGGTTCTACTGGATCACCTGGAAACAGGCACAAAGAGCGCCCTGATTTTTAATTCCCTTATCTCGGAGTTGGAACTCTTGAAGAACGTTAACCAGGAGTTCGGAATCCATACTTCTTCAAAGGACGGGACGAAAAAAGATTATATTGATGATCTCAATCAATTTCTCCTGAGGACCTTCAGAGATGGCGGGAACGCCTTCCTTCTCATTGACGAGGCGCAAAATCTCTCCCACGGGGTACTTGAACAGATAAGAATGCTTTCCAATCTTGAGACAACAAGGGAAAAACTTATTCAGATTGTGCTCGTGGGGCAACCGGAGTTGAACAATATCCTCGCTGTAGCTTCCATTAGGCAACTCAACGAGCGCGTTATGGTGCGATATCACCTCAAGTCACTTGCATACAAGGAGATTCGTGAATACGTGGAACATCGCATGGTTGTGGCGGGCGGCCGTGGTAATCTCCGCTTCACAAAGGGGGCATTCAGGCGGATCTATGCCTATTCAGAAGGTAATCCCAGACGGATCAACACAATCTGTGACCGTGCTCTCCTCATCGCCTATGCCAAGGAAAAGCACACCATATCAAAAAGAATCCTTAAAAAGGCTGCCAAGGAGTTACGAGGTGATCCCGTTACAATGCCCCCGTCAGTAGGATTGTCATGGGGAAAATACGGCCTGCACGCCGTTCTTCTCCTCCTGCTCATAATTGTAGCCGGTTTCGGCGGATGGAGCTACAGGGAGGGTATGGTAAATGACAACTCAGTTGAAAAGGAAATGCAGGTTGCCAAAAACAGGCATGCCCGGTTCGTAGATCCCATACCGTTAAAGGAGAAGGTGAACCTGTTTCTGGATGATCAAGCGAGCCTTTCAGGGCTCTTCTCTCTGTTTTCTGAAAGAAACGATGATGGCGAGAGCATTGATGAAAAATAT
>CAZGIZ010000216.1:6041-6602 GCA_964526655.1 uncultured Desulfobacteraceae bacterium
TCGTGTCTGCCTGGCCGAACCCGTTACAGGGTCAAGCCATATCCTGATACGTGAAACCATGCAAAAGGGGGCCGTAGTAATCGACGCGGAGGGAAATGAAAGGACGGTTACCAGGGATTTCATCATGAGACACTGGGGCCGGATAGTCTCCTGGATATACCCCCCCAAAAGCAAAAATACCATCCTGCTTAGGGGAATGAGATCGCCCGATGTCCTGGAAATACAAAAGACACTTATTGATTTAGGATACATGGTTAAACCCACGGGTGTCTATGACCAGACAACATTCCAGGAGATGATGAGATTCCAGAAGGACTTCGGCTTGCTAACTGACGGAATTGTGGGGCCTCGAACCCGGTCACTGTTATATCAGATGGTGAAATAGGATGAGTTACATAAACGAAGCCCTGAAAAAGGCCCAGAAGGAGAGAGATACCAGGAATGAGCGGTATGGCAGCCTTTTAGGCGGGAGATTGGGGCAAAATCGACTATCCGGTGATAAGGTAATCCGGTATTCTCTCCTCCTGGTAACACTGATATTGATAGTCTTGCTATCCTATT
>CAZGIZ010000217.1:0-6481 GCA_964526655.1 uncultured Desulfobacteraceae bacterium
ACGAAATCGAGAAATGCCTGGATGCCTTCAAGGCCTTCATGGCAAAAAATCTATAAAAAAAGCACAAAAAGAGGGCACGACCTTAAGATTTTCAGTTTCTTTGTACTTAGCGCATTAAGTAGCTCATAGTTTAGCAAGGTCAGGGATTAGGGGGCCTGAGTTGCTCATCATATTTTTTTCCAATGCAGCCAGCTTGTTCCAGGTCTTTATGAGAGGAAAGAATCTGATAGCACAGCAACTCCCTGTTCCGTGAAAGCCATTGGTCTATATCTTAGCCCCATTTTCACACTATTGGAGGTGCCAGATTGGCATCTCCAATCTTCCAATTCCTTTTTTGTTAATTCGAACATGAAGTCCTTGGGAAACCGGCATTGTTTTGCACTTGGAAGATATCTTTACAGGTTGCCACATCTTCCATTAATTAAACACCACCTCACCATCCCTGACGTCCACTGTCACATGATCCCCTTCGCTTACGGCACCCTCGAGTATTTTCATGGCAAGAGGGTCCTGGATGTAATGCTGGATCGTCCTTTTAAGGGGCCTCGCCCCGTAAACGGGATCAAATCCGGTATTTGCGATAAATTCCCTGGCCCCGTCGGTCAGTTCGAGACTGATTTTGCTTTCCGTCAACCGCTTGATCAACAGCCTCATTTGAATATCCACTATCTTCTTGATCTCTTCCTGGCCCAGTGAGTTGAAAATTATGGTCTCGTCAACACGGTTGAGAAATTCCGGCCTGAAGGTGTTTCGCAGGGCCTCCATAACCCGGGCCTCAAGCTCCTTGCCGCCCTTTCCCTGGAGTTCATTGATCCACTGGCTCCCCACGTTGGAGGTCATGATCAGGACCGTATTTTTAAAATCCACCGTCCGGCCCTTTCCATCCGTCATTCTCCCGTCGTCCAGTATCTGAAGGAGCGCGTTGAACACGTCCGGGTGGGCCTTTTCTATCTCATCGAAAAGGACCACAGAGTAGGGATGCCGTCTGACAGCCTCCGTCAGGTAGCCGCCCTCATCGTATCCCACGTATCCCGGAGGCGCTCCTATCAGCCTCGCGACGGAATGCTTCTCCATGTATTCGGACATGTCTACACGGACCATGTACTGTTCGTCATCGAATAGGAATTCGGCTAAGGCCCTTGCCAGTTCCGTCTTTCCGACTCCCGTTGGCCCCAGGAAGATGAATGAACCTATGGGACGATTGGGATCCTGGAGCCCTGAGCGCGCCCGGCGAACGGCGTTGGAGACGGCCCTGATGCCCCTCTCCTGTCCCACCACCCGCTGCTCAAGGCGCTCCTCCATCTTCAGGAGCTTTTCCTTTTCTCCTTCCATCAGCTTTGAGACGGGTATGTGAGTCCATTTGGCTATGACCTCGGCGATGTCCTCGCTGTCCACCTCCTCCTTCAGCATCTTCTTCCCGGACTGGAGCTCCGCCAGCCTGTTATTCTCCTGTTCAAGCTCCTTCTCAAGGGTGATCAGTGTCCCGTATTTCAGCTCTGCGGCCCTTGAAAGGTCACCCTCTCGCTCCGCCACCTGCGCGGCGTTCCTGGTGGCCTCCAGCTTCCCCTTGATCTCGCTGATCCTGGCTATGGCCTCCTTTTCCCTCTTCCAGTGACCGACCATCTCCTCGGTCTCGGACTTGAGATCCCTGAGCTCCCTCTCGATCTTTTCAAGCCTGTCTTTGGATGCCCTGTCCTTTTCCTTCTTCAAGGCCTCTCTCTCTATCTCGAGCTGGGTTGTCTTTCTCTGGATGTCGTCGATCTCAGCGGGCATGCTATCGATCTCGATCCTTAGCTTGGACGTGGCCTCATCGATGAGATCGATAGCCTTGTCGGGCAGAAAACGATCTGTGATATACCTGTGGGACAGGGTGGCCGCGGCCACGAGCGCGGAGTCCTTGATACGTACCCCGTGATGGACCTCATACTTTTCCTTGAGCCCCCTAAGGATGGAGATGGTGTCTTCCACCGTGGGCTCTTCCACCATAACCGGCTGAAACCGCCTCTCCAGGGCCGCATCCTTTTCAATGTACTTCCTGTACTCCTTGATGGTGGTCGCGCCCACGCATCTCAGTTCCCCCCTGGCAAGGGCCGGTTTGAGCATGTTGGAGGCGTCTATGGCACCCTCTGCAGCCCCTGCCCCTACCAGCGTGTGCATCTCGTCTATGAAGAGTATGATGTCGCCCTGGGCGTCGGTTACCTCCTTCAGCACGGCCTTGAGCCTGTCTTCAAATTCCCCCCTGTACTTGGCGCCGGCTACCAGGGCCCCCATGTCCAGGGCAACCACCCTCTTCTCCTTCAGGGTCTCGGGGACATCACCCTGTACGATCCTCTGGGCCAGTCCCTCCACTATGGCGGTTTTGCCCACACCAGGCTCGCCGATTAGCACGGGGTTGTTCTTTGTCCTCCTGGAGAGGACCTGAATGATCCTCCTGATCTCATCGTCGCGGCCGATAACAGGATCCAGGTCGCCCTTTGAGGCGATGGCGGTCAGGTCACGGCTGAAGCGCTCAAGGGCCTGATATTTGTCCTCGGGGTTTGGATCCGTGATCCTCTGTCCCCCGCGGATGTCCACCAGGGCCGCTAATATGGTATCCCTTGTAATCCCGGAGACCCTCAGGATCCTTGCCGCTTCTCCCCCCTTTTCATCCGATATGGCGATAAGGATGTGCTCGAGGCTCACGTATTCATCCCTCATCTGCTCGGCCTCCTTAAAGGCCTGATCCAGGACCGCCTTTGTCCTGGGAGATATGTAGGCCTGGCCATATCCCGCACCGGAGACGCTGGGCATCTTCTCAAGGGCCTTTTCCACCTCCCTCATCAAGCTATCCTGGGTCGCGCCTATCTTGCCGATCAGCGGGGGGATGGCGCCCTCCTTCTGTCCAAGGGTCGCCATTAGCAAGTGCTCCGGTTCGATCTGCTGGTGCCCCATCCTCTCGGCAGTCTGTTGTGAGGCCTGAACGGCCTCCTGTACCTTTAAAGTGAGTTTATCAAGACGCATCTTTCACTTTCCTCCTGAATGTATATATAAAATTAGGAAAATATTCTTATTAAGAGTATTAAGTAATATTTTATTTGAATCAATTTAATCTCAAATAAATTAAGTGTGCTCATGCTTGATGTCAAGGAGGGCCTATGAGATTAAATTATTCATCTTATGAGCAAAAGGGGACATAGGGATTAAAAGCTTATTTTCTATATCTTATCTGTTGACACTATTTGGAGATATAGTTATTATCCTGCCAGATTGTGTCAATTTTCAAACAGCCCTGGATCATAGGAAATGTAAAAAAACAGAGGCCTTCCTTAGATATAGATGGAAAATTCCGTCCCCCGGTTTTATGACGGAAATGCATAAAGGGGGTTGACATGGTTAAAAAGGCGGCAGGAACCATTTTCTTTTCACTACTGTTTTTCCTCTCATCTGCTATTTCACCACCCTACTCCTTATGTCAGCAACCTCACTCACTTCAGAAGGGTATTGATCAGTATAAAAAAGAGAATTACGAAGAGGCGATCGAGGCATTGACCAAGGCGCGTTCTGAAGACCCAGGGTCTTCTGTGGCGGCCTTTTTTTTGGGCCTCGCCTACAAACAGACCATGGACTATGAAAAGGCCCTGGAGAACCTCAGGGATGCCGTTACTCTTACCCCCAGGATCAAGGAGGCCCTGGTAGAGCTGGTGGATGTGGCCATGCAGGTTGGCAAGATTGAAGAGGCCAAGAAATGGATAAAAGTCGCGGAGGAAGAAAATATCTCTCCCGCAAAAATAGCTTTTCTCAAAGGACTGGTACTCAGGGAGGAGGGAAAGAATAAAGAGGCGGCAGAGGCATTTGAAAAGGCAAAATCCATTGACCCGACCATTTCACAGGCCGCTGACATCCAGGTCGCCATCAGCTACCTCAGGCAGAGGGAGCTGAAAAAGGCAAAGGAGCGCTTCCAGACGGCAATTCTTTATGACCCCCAATCAGATCTGGCAGGTTTTGCAAGGCAATACCTTAAAACAGTGGAGGAGAGGCTTTTCGCAGAGCGACCTTTTCATTTCACTTTGGGTCTCTTCCCGCAATATGACAGCAACATGGTGCTGCAACCGACAGATGAGTCGTTGGTCACCGGGATAACCAATCAGGCCAGCGGTGTATTGAACTCATACTTCAGGGTAATATACACACCTGCCCTGAAAGGCCCGTGGCTCCTCAACGCCCAGTATAGTCTTTATTCCAGTCTCCACCAGAAAAACGTCCATACCCATGATTCGATTTCAAATACTATCTCGGTCACTCCCGGATATAACTTTGGCAGATACTCGCTTAACCTGGCAACCACTTACACCCACTCCCTTGTTCGCGGCCCCAGCTATAAAAAATATTCCGGCTCTTTCAGTTCAGGACCCATGCTTAGAATTGCCTTGAAAGAAAATCAATTGTTAGAGTTATTCGCCGGGTATAACAGTAATGAATATTTTCAACCCGCCCTGACAGCTGCAGATGACAGGGACTCGGATGGCCCTGGCGCATCTTTAAGCTGGATATGGCTTTTTAAGAAGGATTCCTTTTTTAACCTGAAATATCAGTATTGGGACCTTGATGCCGATGGGGTAAACTGGGATAACAGGGGACACAGGTTTTCTGCCAATGTTGCCATGCCCCTGATCGAAAAGGTCATTCTTCAGCTCAGCGGACAGGTAAACATAGAAAGATATAAAAACATCAACACATGGTTCAATGTGGGGAGAAAGGATACTACCTATACACTGTCGGGCGGACTGACCCGGGACCTCAGTAAAAATATGAACCTCGTGGTCCAGTACACAAGGATCAGGAACCATTCAAACATAGGCATTTATGATTACACCAGGGACCTTTATACGGCAGGCCTTGAATACAGATTTTAACAAACCTTCTCAAAATTAATAAAACAGCTTATTGACCTCTAACCTGATTTTTACATTTTATTCAACAAAATATCTCATCTTTGCGTCCTTTGCAGATCCGGGGTGAATGGTTGTTTTTGGATAAGGATGAAAGATAAAAACATTCAATTAGCGAATGTGTGCCTTAGAATAGGGAGAGTGATAATGAAAAGGATGATATCAGAATTCCGGTGGCACGGATGGCTTTTTATTATTCTTGCATCTGCCTACATGATTCTATTGTCCGCTCCGGCATTTTCCGCGGAAAAACCTGTCGCCACGCTGACGGAGTTTTCAGGAAAGGTCCTGATAAATAGTCAGGGCTCATGGGGAGTCAAACCGAAGAAAGATCTCCCCCTCTATTCCGGGGATAAATTAGTCACCATGCTCGGCAAGGCCACCATCGTTTTTATCGATGGGGCAGTCATGGAGATCAAGCCCAATTCAAACCTGCTGATTCAAGAGACCGAAGAAGAGGGAAAGGTCATTGATAAATCAGTCAAGGTGTTGAAAAGACGTCTTCGCCTGCTCCTTGGAAAGATGAGATTCAGGTCCGGCAGTGGTTCGAAAACAGATACAACTCTGGAAACCCCGACCGTGGTCTGCGGTTTAAGGGGGACTGCAGGGACACTTAGTATAGGCGCGGACGGGCAGACCTACATACAATTTACCGAAGGCTCCGGCGACACCATAGGGAATTTCATCTCCGGTGTCGCAGAGGATGTGCCGGCCGAACTGGCCAACCTGAATCCCGCCCAGAGGGCCGCTTTTGTAGCAGCGGCCGCCGCGGAACAGGCGGATCAGGCCGCAGCCAGCGGAGCGGCTGATGCCGATGTGGCGCTTGCTGGCGCCCAGGCCGCCGAAGCCGCCGCGCAGGAAGCCAAGGCTGCGGCTGAGACAATGCTGAACAACCCGGATCCGACCATTCAGGCCCAGGCAGCCGCGGCCGTAGTTGCGGCAGATGCGGCGATACTGAAGGCGCAGCAGGCCCAGCAGCAGGCTATTGACAACGGGGCCACGCCCGGAGCGGCGCCCGAGCCCTATGAGCCTCCGGAAGGGGCCGGGGGAGAGACCGGGGCAGGATTTGATGTACCGGTTACGCCACAGGATACCGAGGTCGATATTGTGCCGACTGTCGGGGGAGACACGACGCCGCCCAAGATAACTATAAGCGAAAACCCTGATACAATAACAAACCTGAATAACGCGACTTTTGAATTTGCGGCGGATGAGACTTCAACATTCTCCTACAGGATTGACGGCGGGGCTTTGATCCCCCTGGATCCGCCTGAAGGAGATGAACCTTATACTTTGAATCTTGAGGCATTATCTGAAGGGAACCATCAGTTAGTTTTAGCAGCCACTGACAGCGCGGGTAATACCTCAACTAAAAGCCTCACGTGGACGACTGACTATACTCCGCCGGCGGCCTCAATATCCACGAAACCCGACGCCATAGACAACACCTCAAGTTTCGGTTTTCAGGCGACTGATGCCAATCCTGACAAGCTGGAATACAGCCTGGACGGCGGAGCTTCATGGAAATCGACAAATGCGGCCCTTGATTTAGG
>CAZGIZ010000218.1:0-3317 GCA_964526655.1 uncultured Desulfobacteraceae bacterium
TGAGTGCAAGGGCTTCGATCTACTCCTTCAATGGAAACAAGATAATTACGACAGGAGGAGGAGGAATACTTGCCTCTGAGGATAAAGAATTCATCGAAAATTCAAGATTTCTTTCACAGCAGGCGCGTGATCCCGCCCCTCACTACGAGCATTCAACCATAGGCTATAACTATCGCATGAGCAGTATTGCCGCGGCCATCGGTATAGGCCAATTGAAGGTGCTGGATGAAAGGGTAAGGGCGAAAAGAAGGATTCATGAATATTATAGACAATGCTTGAGAGATATCCCTGGAATAGAGTTTATGCCTGAAGCATCATATGGTAGATCAAATAGATGGCTCACAGTCATCTTGATAACGCCTGAAAAGTATGGTGCCGATCGGGAGACCGTTAGACTGGCCCTGGAGTCTCGAAATATTGAGGCAAGACCGGTCTGGAAGCCGATGCATCTTCAACCTGCATTTCAGGTTGAAGGGCATAAGGCGCAAGGCGCAAGGCGCAAGGCGGATAATTCAAAACCAACCTACAAGGCGAGAGTGGTTGGTGGCGAAGTGGCGGAGGATCTGTTCGATCGTGGCCTGTGTCTGCCTTCAGGTACGTCACTGACGGAAGATGATCTGGATAGGGTTATTGATATAATTCTTAGATGCAGGACATGATCACAGAGCTTTTTTTAAAAGGATTCAAAGGGTTACATGCAGGTTTTATCTATCGTTGGTTTTCTTGACAAGTTGACAAGAAGAAAATATGATCCACAAAAAAAATAATCTTGAGGATAAATTGAAGATACTTACAATAAGGGAACTAAAGTCTCAGCTTTCAGAAGTCTTAGGGCGTTTAAAAGAAGGACAAGAAATTATCATTAGCTAAGGTAAAAGGAAAGAGAAAATAGCGGTACTTGTGCCTTATGGTCATTACAAAACAAAACTGGGAAGGCAATTTGGCTTGCTCAAGGATTTCGGCTGTTGTGTGATCCATGAAGATTTTAAAATAGACGAAGAAGGGATGATATTTTTATGAATTATCTGCTGGATACACACAACTTCCAATTAAATTTATTGCATGTTGGACATGTCCTTAGGATTGAATACCTTAATATCCAAGATATTTGCTATCTATGACAAGATTATTTTATAAGAATTTTTTTCTTGTTTTTTTTCTTGATATCATCCTCGTCGCCTTTTCCTGGTATTTTGCCTACCTTCTACGCTTTAATTTCTCGATCCCTGATGATACCTTTTATACTTTACAACACACCATACCCCTCGTCGTTGTGATCAAACTGTTATCATTTTTTCTCTTTGACCTTTATCAGGGGATGTGGCGGTATACCAGCCTGACTGATTTGGTCAAGATTCTTAAAGCCGGCAGCATAGCGTCTCTTGTTATCATTCTCATGATACTTTACATACATGGTCTTTCAGGTTTTTCACGCTCCATATTTATAATTGACTGGTTTCTGACCTTGATATTTATCTCCGGGAGCAGGGTGGCTGTCCGGTTATATTTCTGGCTCAGTGCCGGTGAAAAGCCTGCCGGTCATTTGTGGAAGAGCTTTTTACCCTCCTTTAAGATGAATAATCGTAATGGCAAACGGCTCCTGATAATCGGAGCGGGAGATTGCGGCGAAAAGATCTGTAGGGAGATCCATGATAATCCTCAACTGGGATACCAGGTTGTAGGTTTTATTGATGATGATTCTTCAAAGGCCAATCTTCAGATCCATGGTGTTCCGGTCTTGGGAAATATGGAAAATATTAGCGATCTGGTGAAGCACAGGAAAATCGAAGAACTGCTTATTGCAGTGCCTTCGATCTCCTCACAAGCCATGCGAGATATTGTGGCCCATTGTGAAGAGAGCGGGGTCCCATTCAAAACCGTTCCGAGTATGGGGGAGCTCATAAACGGCAGGGTAACTGTCAAGGCCATTAGAGACGTATCCTATAAGGATCTTTTGGGTAGGGATCCCGTACACCTGGATGATGAACTGATCGGACGGTATCTAAAAGGGAAGAGGGTCCTGATTACCGGCGCTGGAGGATCCATAGGCTCCGAGCTGTGCCGTCAGGTTTGCCGGTATTCACCTGATAGGATAATACTCTACGAGCGGGCAGAATCTCCCCTCTATGAGATCGAGCTGGAGCTTAAGGAGAATTATCAGTATATCGATATAGCCACCAAACTTGCTGATATCATTGACTTCCCGCAGTTGGAAATGGTCTTTGATGAGGAAAGGCCGCAGGTTGTTTTTCACGCTGCTGCCTACAAACATGTCCCTATGCTTGAGTTAAATCCCTGGGAAGCCATAAGCAATAATGTAATAGGGACTCGCAATGTAATACAGGTCGCAGGGGAACGCCAGGTTGAGCGTTTTGTCCTTGTATCAACGGATAAGGCCGTTCGTCCTGCAAACGTGATGGGGGCATCAAAGAGGTTGGCGGAGTTACTGGTTCAGGGCCAGAACGGGTGCGGGCAATCCATTACCAAGTTCATGATAGTTCGATTCGGCAATGTGGTTGGCAGTGTCGGGAGCGTGGTGCCTCTTTTTAAGAAACAGATTGAAAAGGGAGGTCCTGTAACCGTTACCCACCCGGAGATTACCCGTTACTTCATGACCATCCCAGAGGCCTGTCAGCTCATTCTTCAGGCCGGTTCGATGGGGAACGGGGGTGAGATCTTTATCCTTGACATGGGGATACCGGTCAGGATAGCCGACATGGCGGAAGACCTCATAAGACTATCGGGTTTTGAACCCTACTCGGATATAGATATTAAATATATTGGTCTTAGACCAGGAGAAAAATTGTACGAAGAGCTGATCACCGAAGGTGAAGGTATCGTCCGGACTTCACATAAAAAGATCATGGTCTTACGGGGACCGGTGTGTGAAATAGATATCTTAAACGGAAAGCTCCACAAGATCCAGGAACTGGCCATCATCCAGGATGGCGAAGGAATAAAAAAGGCCCTTCACGAACTATTGCCTGAATATGCCCCAAGAGAAGATAAAATGAAAATATTAGATCAAAGGACATAAAAATGAATAACGGTAAAAAGTATCTTGTTTTTGGAGTTATTATCGGGATTGTCCTCGCTTTTCTTTATTTTCAATTCTTCGCGCCGAGATATGAAATCAAAAAGACAGGTATATCGACGATCAGGATTGACAAGTGGACCGGACAATCTTGGAGGTTCGCTGACAACACATGGAAACGAATACTCGATATGGACGAAAACTGGGAGCAGATTGACCGAACACTTCAAGAGGCGCTCGGAAAACCCTACACCCAGGTTGATTCGGGAGTGGCATTAAAGAG
>CAZGIZ010000218.1:3417-6340 GCA_964526655.1 uncultured Desulfobacteraceae bacterium
GTATTAAGATACCTCGCCTGATGGGCGGGGTATTTTACTTTATATTAAGATGTTTTAGATTCTTTTTGTCATCTTATCGCGATGAAACCCTGCCAATATTAAAAAAAGATGCCTCTGGCATATCCTCCGACAAAAATATTGACTCAATACATAGTAGCTACTATACTTATTAAAGTAGCCACAAACAAAGGAGCAACGTCATGATCAGTGCGGGAATCAAAGAGGTTAAAAATAACTTGAGTCGTCTATTAACTCGTGTGAAAGCCGGGGAAGATATCCTGATCACCGACAGAGGAAGACCTATTGCGCGCATAGTGCAGGAAAAACAAGGAAATCAATATATTCGCGAAGCACTGGGACAGCTTGTTCAGAGAGGATTGATCGTTTTGCCGAGTCGAAGCACACCTAAAAAACATATCTCGGCGGTCAAAACCACGGGAAAGCATGTTTCGGAAATGGTGATCGAGGACCGGAGATAATCGACTCATGATTCTTTACCTCGATACAAGTGCGTTGGTGAAGCGATACTTCCGGGAGCCCTATAGCGACGATATCATCTCCAGGTGGAAGTCCGCCAACCAGATCGTTACATCTTTTGTTGCTTATGCAGAAACAATGGCTTGTGTCTACCGAAAGAAACGGGAAGCGAATCTTGAGGATACATTAGTAAGAAAAATAAAAGACTCTTTTCAACAGGACTGGATGACTTTTATCCGTGTGGAGGTAAACGATGAACTCAATGCATACATCGACCGGGTGATTGGCAACCATCAGCTCAGAGGATTCGATGCAATCCATCTCGCGTCAGCGATGGTGATCCACGAAAATATCCCAGACGATTTCTTGTTCGCGTGTTTTGACGATAGACTCGCTCATGCCGCACGTTTGGAAGACCTCGAAACGTTTCCCGAGAGGAATAATGGAGTCCAAAAGAAGGACAACCTTATAAAATAAATGAATTTTAACAAAAGGTATCCTTTTTTAAAAAAAGGGCGATGTAAAAATTTATATCACAGTAAATTGAATGGAAGTTTTCAAGGGATTTTTGTCACCCGAGATCAATAAATCCAGCAATCTTCGCGAACGTAAAAAAGATACCTCGCCCGATAGGCGGGGTTTTTAATTTGTAGCAAATACCTCCTTTACACATGGAATCCAGCGGCTATATAATTAAAAGAAAAGATCATATGACTTTTCGTGAAAACAAGTAAAGACTCACGGGCCTTTGATATGATCGAAAAAAATGAGAATTGGAGAAGTTTATGACAGTTATGCATGGTTTTGAACTTTTAAAAAAGCAGGAAGTCCATGAATTAAAAACAATGGCCTTTCTTTACAGGCATGTTCAGACGGGGGCGGAGATCTTGTCCTTCACCAACGATGATGAAAATAAGGTCTTCGGCATCACCTTCCGGACTCCTCCTAATGATTCAACCGGTCTGCCCCATATCCTGGAGCATTCGGTCCTTTGCGGCTCCCGCAAGTATCCAGTCAAAGAGCCCTTTGTAGAGCTCCTGAAGGGCTCCCTCCAGACCTTTCTCAACGCCATGACATATCCTGACAAGACATGCTACCCGGTTGCGAGCCAGAACCTTCAGGACTTCTATAACCTCATTGACGTCTATCTTGACGCGGTCTTTTATCCCAGGCTAACACCTTATATATTCCAGCAGGAGGGCTGGCATTTTGAACTGGAGCGACAGGACAGGCCCCTAAGCTACAAGGGCGTTGTCTTTAACGAGATGAAAGGCGCCTATTCCTCTCCTGACAACCTCATCGCTGAATATTCTATGAGGTCCCTGTTCCCGGATAATGCATACGGTTTTGATTCGGGCGGGGACCCGAAGCAGATCCCGAACCTTACCTTTGAACAGTTCAAGGCCTTTCACAACAGATACTACCATCCATCTAATTCAAGAATCTATTTTTATGGAGATGACGACCCCGAGCAACGCCTGTCTCTTGTGAACGAATACCTGAAGGATTTTGACAGGGCAGAGGTCGATTCGACAATCTCTCTTCAAAAATCCTTTAAAAAGCCTCTCCGCCTTGTCCGGTCTTTTCCCAGCGGAGGAAATGGGGAAAAGGATTCAAGGGCGATGATTACTATGAATTGGCTGCTTCCCGAGGGTGCTGACAGGGAGTTAAACCTTACAATGCACATCATTGAATATATCCTGCTGGGAATGCCGGGGTCACCTTTGAGGAAGGCCCTCATAGAATCGAACCTGGGTGAAGATCTTGCTGGGACAGGTCTTGGAAGCGAGATACGGCAAATGTATTTTTCCACGGGCCTAAAGGGTATTAACCTTGATAACGTGGACCGGATCCAGGATCTTATCATCCGGACCCTTCGAGATATCACAGAAAAAGGCCTTCATCCTCACACCATAGAGGCAGCTATCAACAGTATCGAGTTCAGCCTGCGTGAAAACAACACGGGAAGATTTCCACGGGGCCTGGCACTCATGCTGAGGGCTCTTACTACCTGGCTCTATGGAGGGGATCCATTGGCGCTGATCTCCTTTGAAGATCCTTTGAAAAAAGTGAAATCGGATTTGACTTCTAACAACTCAATTTTTGAGGAAAAGATTGACGAATATTTCCTGAAAAATCCCCACAGGACCAGTCTCGTCCTTAAGCCCGATCCGGACCTGGCAATAATAGAGAAAGAGGCGGAAGATGAAAGGCTAAGAAAGGCGAGAGAGGAAATGAGCCGGGATAATCTACAGGGGGTTATCAACAAGACCCTAAAACTGAAGGAAATGCAGGCAGCCCCCGATCCTCCCGAGTCCCTGGCGACAATACCCATGTTGAAGCTTTCAGACCTGGACAAGGTGAACAAAATCCTTCCCTTGGAAAGCATAGAAGAGAGAGGCGCGAGGATACTCTATCATGATCTCTTTACAAATGGGATCGCTTA
>CAZGIZ010000219.1:0-6188 GCA_964526655.1 uncultured Desulfobacteraceae bacterium
GCCTTCGCTCGCTTCTCCTTGCGGCGTATTGCTTATACGTTTCAGTCGTCGCTCCCCCCGCACAAAGCAGCGGGATCTGCGATGCGGCGCCTTGCATATAACACCTTGATGATGCCCAGGGTTCCAAAATCCATCGTCATTACTATTGAAATGGGAATTTAATGGTAGATTTTGGAAAAGGATTCCGCCAGGGGTCTCACCGGCTGGATATTTTCCTGATAATAAAAATCAATAGCAATAGGATGAAAATGCTGAAAATTATCAGATTGTAACGGGCGAAAATTGAAGAGATCTCCGATTCGACCACCTTCCAGTTATTACCCAGGCTATAACCCAGAGCTATCCAGACAAGGTTCCACAGGGCGCAGCTTATGAGGGCCAGAAGGGCGACCAGGGATGTCCTCAGTCCCGAGATCCCGCTTGTAATGGATATAACGGATCGGATTCCCGGCAGAAATCTATTAAGAGATACAATTAAATAGCCGTATTTTCTGAACCATTGCTCCGCCTTTCTGATATCTTCCTTTTTAAAGAATCGATAGTCCCGCACAATAAAAAAACGGCGTCCTAACCGCTCTCCTATCCAAAAAAGAGACATGAATCCGAGAAGGCTGCCCAGGGTTGTGGTTGTGTATACCCCCGAAAAACCCAGCCTCCCCGTTCCCACCATAAAGGCGCCGAAGGCGGTTACCATATCCCCGGGCATGGGAGGAATAAGGTTTTCCAGGAATGCGCTGAGCCCGAGGAAGAAATAGATAAGATAATCGGGGAGGCCGTTGACATGTTCTATAAAAAGATCCATATATGCCATATTAAGGTCAATTCTCCCTTTAAAAGCGCCGGAGGATTATGATTGTTTCAAAGATAAAAAACAAGCAATGTTTTTCACTTGACTGGGCATATGGCTTTTGTTAGACAACCTGGACAGTTAAACAAAACAGGAAACCTCCTAAATGGCAAAAACCAAATTAACACGCAAAGAACTCCTGAAAAAGCCGGATGAATTCATAACCTTTTCCTCCCGGGCAATAATCTTTGCAAGGAAACATTCCCGCAAGATGCAGTATCTTGGGGCGGTCATCGTATGTCTCATTCTCATTTATCTTGGGATAAACACCTACCTGAAGCATATTAATAAAAAGGGGCAGGAGGCCTATAATATGGCATATTATGCCATGATCAAAAATATGGATCCCGAGAAAAATCAGGATGAACTAAAAAAATCAGAAGAGATATTTCATGAGGTTATTGAAAAATACAGCACATCAAAGGCCGCTCGATTGGCCCTTCCGGAACTGGCATACATAAAATTCCAGCAGAAAAAGTATGACGAGGCAATTTCCATGTACCGGGATTTTTTGAATAAGGTCTCTAACGACCCCTATAAATCCCTCGGGATGATGGCGCTTGCCGTCTGCTATGAGGAGAAGGGCGAATACGAGACAGAAATAAAGACGCTGGAACAGATCCGATTCGGTCCGGACGATTTTATTAAGGAACAGGCCATGCTGAGCCTGGCAAGGGTCTATCGACTGGCACATAAGATGGATAAGTCCAATGAGATCCTCAAGGAGTTTGTAGAGAAATTCACAAATTCACCGTTCCTGCCTATTGCCAAGGCCTATCTCAAACCCTAAAAAAATGTCAACATGACTTTTTCTGGAGTGGATGGATGGTTGTTAATGAGATTTTATCGAGAAACGCGAGGATGTACGGCGATGAAACGGCCATCATAGAAAGGGAACCGGAAAAGGGCAGAAGGAGAGCCATTTCCTGGAAAGAATTTGATGATATGGCCAACAGGATCGCCAATGCCCTCATTGCCAAGGGGATCAAAAAGGGCGATAAGGTCATTCATCTGATGATGAATTGCCTTGAATGGCTTCCGGTCTATTTCGGGATACTCAGAACCGGGGCCTGGGTCGTCCCCCTGAATTTCAGATTTACCTCGGACGACATTCGCTATTGTGCGGATATTGCCGAGGCCAAGGCCATGTTTTTCGGTGAAGAATTCATTGACCGTATAAACGCGATCAGGGATAACCTTGGGACAATCAAGGATTTTATTTTTATTGGTCCAGAGGATGTCAGGCCCCATTATGCTGAAAATTATCATTCATTTTTGGAAACCGGATCAACCGATGAACCGAAGGTCCCCGTCAATATCCTTGACGAGGCAGGACTGTATTTTACATCAGGCACCACAGGAGAGCCTAAACCCATCCTCCTGACCCACAGGAACCTGGAGTTCGCCTGCGTACTGGAGAATATACATCATAATCAGACACATGCTGATAATTTCCTCTGCATTCCCCCCCTCTATCACACGGGCGCGAAGATGCACTGGTTCGGAAACTTTATTGTGGGCGCACCGGCCGTGATCTTAAAGGGCGTCAGGCCCGAATGGATAATTGAAGCCGTCTCGGAGGAGGAGGTCACTATAGTATGGCTGCTCGTTCCCTGGGCACAGGACATCCTCGTAGCCGTTGAACAGGGAAGGATCAGATTGGAGGACTACAAGCTCGATCAATGGCGTTTGATGCATATCGGGGCCCAGCCAGTGCCTCCCAGCCTGGTAAAAAAATGGATGGAGGTCTTTCCATGGCAGGAGTATGACACAACATACGGGCTCAGCGAAAGCACAGGGCCCGGATGCATACACCTGGGAATGGAAAATTCTCATAAGATCGGGGCAATTGGCCGGCCGGGTTTTGACTGGGAATGCAAGATAGTCGATGAGTCCTTAAACATCGTCCCCCAGGGCCAAACCGGCGAGCTGGCCATAAAGGGCCCTGGCATAATGAAGGAATATTATCGAAACCCCGAGGCCACCCGGAAGACCATCATAGACGGATGGCTCCTTACTGGCGACATGGCTCGATTTGACGAGGATGGATTTATCTGGATTGTTGATAGGAAAAAGGACGTGATAATCACGGGGGGGGAGAATATATTCCCGGTTGAGGTGGAGGCATGCCTTATGGAAAACGCCAAGATTCAGGACGCTGCGGTCATAGGCATACCCGATGAAAGACTGGGGGAGATAGCCGCGGCCATAATACAGCTAAAACCGGGGAAGGAGATGTCGGAGGAGGAAGTATTCAAATTTTGTGAATCCATACCGAGATATAAGAGACCCAGGAAGGTCTTTTTTGATAATGTCCCGAGGAATCCCACGGGCAAGATTGAAAAACCCAAGCTCAGGAAGAAATTCAGCGGAATTGCCGAGAGCTTTCGGGCGGATTGACCATAAATACAGGGCTATTTCTGTCTTTAATATCAGGCATCCGGCCATGACCCTTTTCGAAAGGGGATATCTACCTCGTTGGTCGGAAATGACTTAAAATTAGAGGTTTAATGGATTCATGGGAGATTTCCAGGGGTTTACGGGCATAAACCTCTAATTTTAAGTCATGGCAAAGTCCTTTGGAATTTTTAAAGAGATATCTCCTTTCGAAAAGGGTCGTGGCCTAGCCTGGCCATAAGAATCTATTGGGAAAAATTCAGCCATTCACACACTTTTAAACGTTACCCCTTGAAGGTATAATCGACAAAGCTTTAAAATCAAAGGATAAGAGGGAATATGCATAAGTTACTTACTGACTCGCCGGGGAAGGAGATGCTCCTTCTTGGCAACGAGGCTATCGCGCGGGGCGCCCTGGAAGCAGGGGTTTCCTTCACGACCTGTTACCCGGGGACCCCTTCCTCGGAGATACCGGAGCAGTTTTTCAGGATCAGCCGGGAAACGGACCTTTACTTTGAGTATTCCACAAATGAGAAGGTGGCGCTCGAAGTGGGGGCGGGAGCCGCGGTGGCCGGCCTGAGGACAATGGTTACCATGAAGCACGTAGGCCTTAATGTGGCGGCCGATCCCCTGATGACCCTGGCCTATACGGGAGTCAAGGGGGGCATGGTCATTGTCACGGCGGACGACCCATCGCTTTTTTCAAGCCAGAACGAGCAGGACAACAGATACTACGCGAGACTTTCGGGCCTGCCCATGATGGAGCCGACCAACCCCCAGGAGATGAAGGAAATGACCGTAGCCGCCTTTGATCTCTCGGAATATCTTGAAGTGCCGGTTCTGCTGCGGACCACAACGCGCCTGAACCATATAAGGGGTTCCGTCAGACTCGGTGAGCTGGCGCCGATAAGGAAGAAGGCCACCTTCGAGAAAAATCCCTTTCACTGGGTCACCATTCCGGCTGTTTCCAGAAACCTCCACAAGCTCCTTTTGGAGAAATACGATCGAATGATAGAGAAATCGGAAACGAGTCCCTACAATGGAAAAACCGGAAATGGAAAGTGGGGAATTGCAGCGAGCGGCGTGAGCCTGAATTATGTAAATGATGCCGTCCGGGATCTCGGGATATCGGACAGGGTAACTGTCCTTAAACTGGGTTTTTCGTGGCCCATACCAGGCGATCTATGCGCCGGATTTCTGAAGCAGGTCGAAAAGGTCCTTGTGGTGGAAGAACTGGAACCTTTGATTGAAAATCACCTCAGGTCCATGGCCCAGGAAATGGGCATAACCATACCCATTAAAGGCAAGGGGACAGGGGATCTCTCAAGGCTCTATGAATATCATCCCGCCATGGTGCGGAAGGCCATGGCCGGGTACTTTGGTGTCGAATATCACGGTCCGGAAACGATTGACCTCTCCGGATTGCCGGAACTGCCTGGAAGGCCGCCGAACCTCTGTGCCGGCTGCCCCCATCGCGCCACATTCGTAGCGGTAAAACGGGTTTTCGGGACGGACACGGTATATCCCAGCGATATCGGATGTTATACTCTGGGTATCCTGCCGCCCCTCTCCATGGCGGATTTCAGCATCTGTATGGGGTCTTCGGTGAGTTCCTCATGCGGCCTCTCCCGCGCCACAGACCAGAAGGTGGTCTCGTTTATCGGTGATTCGACCTTCTTTCATTCGGGGATAACCGGGCTTATAGACGGTGTCCATAATAATCACAAATTCACTCTCGTTATTATGGACAACGGGACAACGGCCATGACAGGTCACCAGCCCCACCCGGGTGTGGATACCGGTCCCCTGGGAATTGAGCGCACTACGATATCCATTGAAAACGTAGTCAGGGGATGCGGTGTCAAGGATGTCCATGTTGTAAGACCTTTTAAGGTTAAAAAGACCATCGAGGCGGTCAAGGCGGCAATGGAATATGACGGCATCTCGGTCATAATTTCAAAAGAGATCTGTCCCCTTTTTGCAAGGGCCATTGGGGAAAAGAAGAGGACAAGGCCCTTTTATGTGAATCATGAAAAGTGCAGGAACCACAGGATATGTATCAACGAGCTTGCCTGCCCCGCAATGTTCCTGGAAGGGGATAGGGTCTCAATAGATAAATACATGTGTAATGGCTGCTCGGTATGCGCGCAGATATGCCCTGAGAATGCCATTTTACCGGTGAAAGAATAAAAGGGAGAGAAATGGACACTAAGAGATGTGTTTTTGTCGGAGTGGGCGGTCAGGGAAACCTCCTGGCTTCAAGGCTCCTGGGCGAGGCTGCCCTCTCACAGGGGATACATGTGGTAGTCAGTGAGATACACGGCATGGCCCAGAGGGGCGGGGTGGTGGAGTCCGCGGTCCTCCTGGGAGATGCGATGAGTCCGATTGTCTCGGACGGGGAGGCCGACGTCCTGATAGGTTTTGAACCCCTTGAAACAATGAGGGCCCTGACAAAATGCAACAAAAAGACCCTGGTGATCACCAATACCCGTCCGCTTCCCCCGTTCACCGTTTCCCTGGGACAGGGCATATACCCTCCTGTTGACGAGGTCCTGGATCTGATTAACGCAAAGGTAAATGATGTCATAGCCCTTGACGGGAACGAGCTGGCAGAGGAGGCCGGTAATCCCCTCTCACTCAATATGGTGATGTTAGGGGCCTTATTCGGCTCAGGGGCCATCTCCATCACCGGAAACGCAATGAAGGAGACTATTGCCGGTTCAACAAAAAAGGCCTTTCTGGAATCCAACCTGAAGGCCTTTGATCTGGGAATGGAAGAGGCGAAAAGGTTAAGGGGATCGGCCTAGGCCTCAATCAGTGTATAGGATAACGGCGCAGGGCATAGGGCGCAGGGCGCAAGGAGGAGCAAAGTGAAGTATATTGTTTTACCTTAAACCCTGCGCCCTGTGCCTTGCGCCGTTTTATATCTATCCCTTACTCTTTT
>CAZGIZ010000220.1:0-6152 GCA_964526655.1 uncultured Desulfobacteraceae bacterium
AGATCCAGCGTGGGATTCACCGAGCCGGACCAAGGTAGCGATATAACCTTCCTCAAAAAAACCGCGGTGAGGGATAGGGAAGAGTTTGTCATAAACGGGCTTAAGACCTTTATCACCAACGGGACCATAGGAGATTTTGTCCTGCTTCTGTGCCAGACAGATCCAGAGGCCACTCCTACCTACCGCGGTCAGTCCATCATTATCGTGGAAAAGGGGACCCCGGGGTTTACGGCCTCGGACGTGGGTGAAAAGATGGGGATAAAGATGACGTCCACGGGGGAGCTGTCTTTCGAGAACGTCAGGGTCCCTGTCTCCAACCTGGTGGGCACGCTCAACAGGGGTTTCTACCAGACCCTCGAATTCTTTGATGAGAGCAGGATAGAGATCGCGGCCCAGGCCCTGGGTATCGCCCAGGGCGCCTTTGACAGGGCCCTGGCCTACACAAAGGAGCGCAGGCAGTTCGGCACAAAACTGGCCCACTTCCAGGTGACGCGGCATAAGCTGGCGGATATGGCAACCAAGATAGAGACGGCCAGGCTTTTGGTCTACAAGGCCGCCTGGAACTATGACCGGGGCCATATTGATCCCAAACTCACATCCATGGCCAAGATGTACGCGGGCCGGACTGCCGTTGAGGTCGCTGATGAGGCGATTCAATTATTGGGCGGATACGGCTATATGCTCGAATATGAGGTTGAGCGGTTCTACAGGGATGCGAGGATAATGGAGATCTACGAGGGGACCAGGGAGATCCAGAAAAACACCATAGCCAGCTCACTGATAGGGAAGCTGTAGGAGATGCATAAGAAATCGTGTCCGAGATTGTAGAAAGGGTGCTGAAGGGCGATGTCAGGACCGTGGCCCGTCTGATCAGCGACATTGACAACGGCCTTCCAGGGGTCAGGCAGATCCTCAAGGATCTATATCCCCACAGGGGCAGGGCCTATGTCATCGGAGTGACCGGGGCCCCCGGGGTCGGGAAGAGCAGCCTGGTCGATCGGATGCTCGGTCACCTGAGGCAACAGGGAAAGACCGTGGGAATCATCGCCGTGGACCCTACAAGTCCCTTCAGCGGCGGCGCCCTCCTGGGAGATCGCATCCGGATGCAGAGACACAGCAATGATGATGGGGTCTTTATCCGCTCCCTTGCCACCCGGGGGCATTTCGGCGGTATTACCCAGTCCACAAGGGCCGCCATTGATGTCCTTGACGCCTCGGGAAAGGACATCATTATAGTGGAGACCGTGGGGGTCGGGCAGGACGAGGTAGAGATTGTAAAAAACGCCCACACAACGGTCATTGTGGTCATGCCGGGCATGGGCGACGACATCCAGGCGATAAAGGCGGGGATACTCGAGGCGGGCGATATATTCGTTGTCAATAAATCGGACCTGGAGGGGTCGGATAAGATCCTCAACGATCTCGTATCCATGATAGAGATGGGTCGAACCAATCAAGGGCAGGACGCCTGGATGCCTCCCGTCCTGAAGTCGGAAGCAATTCACGACAAGGGCGTGGCGGAGCTGTTGGATGAGATTGAGAACCATAAGAGGCACCTTGTTGGTTCCGGCGAAGAAATGAGTGTATGGAGGAGAGGGGAGAGGGCAAGGGAAGAATTGAGGGAATTGGTGAAGGTCCGGCTCCTCCAGGAGATATTTGACCGGTTAGTGGAAAGCACTGAATTTGAAGAGGCGGTTGAGTCCATTGTAGAGGGCAGGACGGACCCCTATACCGCATCTGATGAACTGGTCATGCCCAAATTAAGATTTCCGGAAAGATGATGTCTATTATTCTATGGTGGATAAGGCAGATTATTTTCGCCCTGACAGCCTGTTTCTTTCTCCTTTTCGGGATACATATACTTTTTTTAGCCTACCGGCTCAATGATCCCTCCTTTTTTATTTTGACCTTTTTCTCATCAAACCTGATCATATTGATCAGCGGGGCGCTCCTGTTCATTTTCATCTATCGAATGATCAAGACAAGGGAAAAAGCGGCTGGAGATGAAGTCGATCTTTGAAGGTTACAGGGAAATAATTCCCGATTTCTCGGATTTTAATGAGAGCCTTGAAAGGCCCTTTCCCGTGCATATCAGGGTCAACAGCCTGAAGATAGAGCCGGAGAAGTTGATAGACGGCCTTGAAGAAAGGGGCATTCACCTTCGATCCACCGCGGAGGGGAATAGGACCCTCTTTGTGGCCCAGGGGCTGAAATCGGCCGGGAGCATCCTTGAGTATTTCACGGGCTATATCCATCCCCAGGCCTTTACATCCTGTCTGGCCTCCCTGGCCCTTTCGCCCGAGCCCGAGGGCCTTGTCCTTGACCTGTGCGCGTCCCCCGGCGGAAAGACATCCCACATGGCGCAATTGATGAACAACAGGGGCCTCATTGTCGCCAACGAGCTGTACATGACCAGACATATACCCCTGGCCCACACCCTTTCAAGGCTTGGAGTCCTGAACACCATACTGACCGATTATCAGGCCCAGGAGTATCCCCTGAGGCAGCGATTCGATTATGTATTAGCCGATGTCCCCTGCTCGGGTGAAGGGAGAATCAGGTTCCTTGAGGGGCGAAAGGTTTTTGCGTGGAAGGGCATGTCGTCGGTCAGGGGCAGGCTGCAGGAGATCCAGAAAAGGATAATAATCAGGGGATACGACCTCCTGAAGGATGATGGTGAAATGCTCTACGCGACTTGCACCTACAACCCTGAGGAAAATGAATCGGCAGTTAATTTTCTCCTCAAAAACAGGGACGCGGAACTGCTTCCGATTGACGCCGGCTTTCACCACGAGCCGGGGATCTCTCAATGGGGAGGCGAAACCTATGACAGACAACTGGAACTCGCAGCCAGATTTTACCCCCACCGGACCGATTCAGTGGGGTTCTTCATGGCCAGAATTGGCAGGAAAAGGTGATAGGAGCTTTCTCTTTTCATACCTGGAAGGACGATTCGGCATTTCCAGGGATAATTTTGATGACTGCCTGTTGTTCAAGAAGAGAAAGAACTGGTGGATACTCAAAGAATCCCCCCTAATCGGGCAGATCACCCATTTGAAAGTCTGGCGTGTCGGCTTCAAGGCATTTCAGGAGGTCGGGCAGTTCGTCAAACCCACCACGAGGATGATACAGCTCTTCGGCCCCAGGGCCACCAGGGCCAGGCTGGATATCAGTGAAGGAGATTTCAGGAGGCTGGCCAGGGGTGATGAGATAAGGGCGGATATGGGAATCGATAACGGCTATGTGATATTGTCCATAAAGGGCATGGTGCTGGGACTCGGGCTTTTGATAAACGGGGCAATAAGGTCCCAGATACCGAAGAAAGAAATCAGGTTTTTCGTTTTGACATAAAGTTAGTTTTTTCTTATACTTATAAAATTTATTTTCCCTAATTTGTCAAAAATGGATCGATGTTTGCATGCAAAAGTTTTTACCTGGGATAAAATCATTTTTAGATAGGTAGTGAATCGATAGAATACAAAAGCGATCAGGGGAACCGCTCAGGTGATAGACATCCATGAAATGACGATAATGATAGTGGATGACATGGTCTCTATGACCAAATCCATTCATAACATGCTGAAAATAATCGGCTACGGGGGCAGATACCTCTTCGCTTACACCGGAGAGGAGGCATGGAAGTTACTCCAGGAGGAGCCGGTCGATCTAATTCTGCTCGACTTCAACCTACCTGGGATGAACGGCGCGGAATTCCTGAGCCTCATAAGGGAGAACAGGGATTTAAGGGATACACCGGTCATCATGGTCACTGCGGAGGCATATAGTGACTATGTGGCCGAGGTGGGCGAGTCCGAGATAGACGCCTACCTCCTGAAGCCGGTCACGGTAAAGATGCTGGAAGAGAGGGTGTCCCAGGTCGTCGAAAAATGTAACAATCCACCTCCCATGATCTTTCACCTGAAGAGGGCAAAGGCCTGCGAAGAGGGGGGGGACCTGGACGGGGCAATAATAGAGGCCGAGCTGGCAATGAAGGCCAACCCCAATGTGACGAGACCCATGCGCGAGTTGGGTTATTACTATTATCTGAAAAATGACCTCAAGAGGGCCGAAAAGTGGCTATTAAAGGCGGCCAAATTAAACTATCTTGACGTCTTTGCCTTTCATTATCTAGGCGAGCTGTACCTGAAACTCAATGATATACCAAAGGCCGCCGAGTATTTCGAAAAGGCCATGAAGATAAGCCCACGCCACCTGGAGAGGGGCATCAACTTTGGAAAGACCCTCATACGCATGAGGATGATCCCCGACGCCACCAAGATATTTGACAAGGTCTTTGAATTGTCAGGAAGCACTCCCGAACTCCGGGAGGAGATCGCGGATTACTGCATCCAGAAGGGGGTGGACGCATACGCAGCAAAACTCCTGGAGATTGTTATTAAAGAACAGCCCAACAGACCGGATCTACTGTTTAAATTGGGGGAGACCCTGGAAAGGACCGGAGACATGAAAAAGGCTGTGAATTACCTGGTCAAATCAACGGCCCAGGACGGGGAAAATATGAACGCCCGGATACACCTGGCCAGAGACTATCTGGCCCTGGGCAAGCCCATGCTGGCTGAGAAGCCTTTGAGAGAGGTTCTGGAAAAGTTCCCGAATAATGAACTGGCCAAAGAGCTTCTCAAACAGTGTGTGTGAAAAGGCGGAAACCCCATGGCTGGAAAAAGGACACACGTTCCCTCGGGTAGTTATCAAATAGGGGAAAAGGGGGACGAGGTACTGGAGGCCTTCTTAGGGACCTGTGTCGGGGTGACCCTTTGCGACCCCCAGAATGATGTGGGCGGGCTGATACACATACTCCTCCCAGAGCCAGCAGGAGGAGCCACTCTGGGCAAAGCGGAAAACTACGCCCTGACAGGTCTTCCCATGTTCCTGGAAAGGCTCTGTGAAAATGGGGCCCGCAAACATGGATTACAGGCCACCCTGGCCGGCGGAGCCCTCATCGGGCCCTATTCTGAAATGGATCTAAGCCTGGATATAGGCGGCCGGACAACGGAGATTGCCGAAAGGATCCTGCATCAGGAGGGGATACGCATATTAAGTAGTGAAACTGGCGGATATTTCAGCCGCCGCCTGTGCCTGGATCTGCAGACATGGAAGAGCCGTATTGAGCCCATCCATATGCCTGATGAGTCTTCAAGAAACAGGGATTTTAAAAGACCTAATCCGGAAGAACTCGGCATCGCAATCGCGAGTGTGCGGCCGATCATCCAGATAGCCCTCAAGGTCATACGCATGATTCAGGATGGCGGGTGGGGGGCACAGGATTTGGCGGAAGAGATAAAACAGGATCAGGTCATCAGCGCCAGGCTGTTAAGGATGTGTAATTCCGCCTTTTTTTACACAGGGGACAAGATCGATTCAATAGACAGGGCCCTCGTATTCCTGGGCGAAAAGCAGCTCCTGAAAATGATCCTGTCGGCGACATTGAAGGATTTTTTCGCGAGCGAACTAAAGGGCTATTCTCTCAGCAAGGGAGGTCTTTTTAATCACGCCTTTGGTACCGCAGTGTTATGTAAAAAGCTTGCTGAGTTGACAGGCAAGGTCCCTGATGATCTGGCTTACACTGCCGGTCTCCTGCACGATATAGGCAAGGTGGTCCTTGACCAGTATATGGACACCGCCTATTCGCTCTTTTACAGGAGAACCCAGGTTGAAGCCGAGGAGCTTATCCACGTGGAACGAGAGCTATTTGGCATCGATCATGCCGGGTCCGGGGGAAGACTTGCAGAGCAGTGGTCCTTTCCCGAATGCCTAATCGAAGCGATCAGTCACCACCACTATCCCGAAAGGGCATCGAGTGAATCTTCTGAATTGACACATCTGGTCTATTTTGCCGATCTCCTCATGTCCAGATTTATGGTCGGGCAGGAACTGGAACAAATGAACACGGATTCAATCGTTGCCCGTCTGAAACGTATAGGTCTCACCCTCCAGGATATACCGTCCCTTATTGAAAGAATACCCCTTGAGCTGTTTACCCTCCCCAATACAGGACTGGAATAGTATCTGCAGCTACACATCTTAAACCGGAAAGATTTTTTGACCCATGATGAAGTTTGTGAGGTGTGAGAGCGGGTACCAGAGTATTTTTGATATGAGGCCCGTGTGCAGGAACCTGTCCATCAGGAGGA
>CAZGIZ010000221.1:0-6147 GCA_964526655.1 uncultured Desulfobacteraceae bacterium
TTTCGCGGAATCCGAATGGTATCGCTACTACCTGGGCGTCCATTGGTACAAAAAGAAATTTTTCTCCTACTGTGCCGAGGCGGGGCTGGAGATTCCGAGGTGAGAGGCATGGTGTGAACAATTGGCATGGGGTATGTTTCGATCTTTTGGTTTAGCCGGGCGGGAATGAAATGAGGTATGGCAAGGCCGTCGAGTATAGGGTACAATGCTCATAAAAGTAAAAAAGACTCTATGATTATCCCTCTTTGTGCAGTCAGTAGTGCAGTAGAAAGGCTGAAAGCAGAGATAGAATGGAGTATCGGAAAATCCAAGCGAAAGGAGAAACATTCATGGGTTATTCGAACGACACGCATCTAAAGTCAATCGGCTACATCCTTTGGATCTTCGGTTTCACGGGCTCCCACAGGTTTTACTACGGCAAACCCATTTCAGGAACCATCTGGTTTTTTACCCTGGGGCTCCTCTTTATCGGCTGGATTATCGATTTTTTTCTTATCCCATCCATGGACCGTCAGGCCGATCTCAGGTACCATAGCGGACGTCTCAACTACACTGTGGCCTGGATTCTGCTCACTTTTCTCGGATTTTTCGGCATACACCGTTTTTACATGGGGAAATGGCTGACCGGGATACTGTACCTGATTTCGGGCGGGATCTTCGGTCTCGGGTATCTATATGACCTGTGGACTCTTAACGATCAGGTTTCGCTTATAAACAGGGGGGGCTGACTCCACTATAAGGATCTCAGTAGGCTCATTATAAGTATGGTGAATGAATTATCCACGGGTGAAGAGGAGATTTGACCCAATTTTCAAAATGATAAAAAAGAGTTATAATCTGCAAATTGACGCGGACCGATCTTTCACTCTGCCGCATTTCAGGCCAATGATGCTAAAAATTAAGCTGCCGATAATAAAAATTATTTTAATCATTCTTGTCTCTTTTCCTCTCATGGTAGTTGCAGAGGAAAAAGAGGAAATTGCAGCAAAGAATCTTAAAAGCTATTCATTTAATCCCGACACAACCCTCAGATCCAGGATAAAGCCTGCTCCTCCATTTGTAATGGACTACTTGATAGAGATGGACGGGCGGCCGGATTATTCCTCCTATGCCATATCTGATGATGAAAGGTCTCTAATTGAAGATTATTTATCGAAGTTACCTCCGGTTCATCAAAATGTCCTGAAAGAACGGCTCATCGGGATATATTTCGTGAATAATTTTATTGGAAGCGGTTTTGCAGAATATGTCTTATCGGATAAAAATGACATCTACTCTTTCCTTGTATTTAATCCGCTTATATTAAAGAATGATCTTTCAGAATGGCTTTCATACAGGGAAAATACATGTTTTATCAACAAGTCACCTGAGTACAGGATCGAGATTGATTGTGGCAGGGAGTTTTTAGGGCTGATGTACGGTCTTCTGCATGAGACGTCTCATGTTGTGGATTATGTATTGCAATATACGCCGTTTGTTGAACCCGCGTTGACTAAAATCGATGGCTATCAGGTAAAATCTTCTGATTTTACAAGAGGGATATGGAGTGAATATTATTTGCCGTCCCGGGAATACAGATCCCCTTACAGAAAGAAGATATCTTTCTACGGTTTAGGGGGAGGCGTAAAAATAGATATTACGGATTCGGTAAGTGTTTACAAAAAGCTGAAAGATACACCCTTTGTATCGATTTATGGGTGGGTTTCCTGGGCGGAAGACTTTGCTGAACTCATTACTTTCTATCATCTGACAGAAAAGTTACATCAGCCATATGAGATCAGGGTCTATGAGAAAGGTAATCTTATCTTCAAATATGACCCGATGGATTCTCCTAAAGTGAAACAGAGACTTCAAAGCATACAGAGTATCTACAGTGAGAAAGATAAATGAATTCACCCTTGAATCCACTGTTCTCGACCGGGAGGAAGTCAAGGTGTGATCTTCCCCCCTGAGAGTGGGCACAGAGAAGAGCCAAAGGGCGAGATTTCAGAGAAGGCGGGGGAGGGGCACGGGCCAGCTAAGGTATGAATCTCCAGATTATCTCCACCATCATCCTGATCGCACACTGGATCATCGTCGTCGGCCTGTCGGTTCGGGTGATCATGCGGCGGCCGCCCGTCGGGGTGTCCATGGCATGGTTAGCAGTGATCTTCATCGTGCCTTTCGTGGGTGCGGCTTTTTATCTGATGTTTGGGGAAAAGCGTTTCGGCCGGAGGAGGGCGATGCGGATCAAGGAGAGCATTGACGATGTCGCCCGCTGGCAGAAGGTCCTTAGAGAGAAGTACGACCCCGCGGCCGGCCGGATCGACGCTTTGGCTCAACCGCTCCTTCATCATGCCGAGAGAGTCATCGGCTTCCCGGCCCTGCCGGGGAATGAAATCGAGCTGCTCAGCGATTACCAGTCGATCTTCGATCATATCATTGCCGACATCGATGCCGCACTGAGTACCGTCTACCTCTGTTTCTATATCTGGCAGGAAGGCGGTCGCGTATCCGATGTTGTCGATGCGCTTATCCGCGCTGCACGGCGTGGCGTGCAATGCCGGGCCCTTGCCGATGCCATGGGAAGTAAGGAATTCTTACATAGCGAACTAACCGGCCGGTTACGCAAGGCGGGCGTCGAGTTCGCTGCTGCACTGCCCACTGGTTTGCTTCGTACCCTCGTAGCGAGGACCGATCTGCGTAATCACCGCAAGATAGCCGTAATCGATGATCGCGTGGCCTATTCCGGCAGCCAGAACCTGGTTGACCCCCGCTTTTTCAAGCAGGAGGCAGGAGTGGGGGCATGGGTTGATGCCATGGCGCGCATCACCGGACCGGCCGCTGCTTCCCTTGGCGGCGTGTTCCGGCTCGACTGGTCTGTTGAAACCGAGGCAGCGTTCGAGCCGCCATCCGTGGTGTTCGGGAGCGGGGCCTCCATGACGGCAGGATCGGTGATTCAGATCGTGCCTTCCGGTCCGGACCTGCAACCGGAAGCGATCCACCAGATCCTGCTGGCTGCGATCTACGCTGCCCGGCACGAGCTAATAATGACGACACCCTATTTCGTACCCGACGACTCGATACTTACCGCCCTGTTGACGGCCGCACTCAGAGGCGTGGAAGTCACACTCATCGTTCCGGCCCGCAATGACTCGGTGCTTGTCCGCTATGCGAGTGCGGCCCACTTCGATGACCTGATGTCCGCGGGAGTGCGAATCGCCCTGTTCAGGGGCGGGCTGTTGCACACCAAGAGCCTGACTATCGACGGGATGATTAGCGTGTTTGGTTCGGTCAACCTCGACATGCGCAGCCTCTGGCTCGATTTCGAGATCTCTCTTCTTGTCTACGACCTTGATTTCACTGGCCGCCTCCGGTCGCTTCAGGACAGCTATCTGAGGGATTCGGACCGGCTCGATCCGGACACATGGCGACGACGGCCTGCCTGGCGACAGTTCATGGAGAATACCTGTCGATTGTTAGGGCCGCTGCTATAGGGCGTGCTGCGGGGGCAAAGCAGGGGCCATAGCTGAAAGGGCGAGTGAAAAGCGGAACGTTCCACCAAAGGATGGCAAGGAGCACAATTTCATGAATCATCACCTATGTACAATTGAAAATGATGAAAAAGGAACTGTTGTGGCAATAATAGGAATATGTGGCGATAACTGTGCATATTGTCCCAGATATATCGCAACACAAAAAGGTGGTATCCAAGAATTGGAGAATGTCAAAGAATTGTGGCTCCGTCTTGGATTGAGAGACCCGGCTTTCCCCGTTCAGAATATGGTCTGTAAAGGCTGTATGCCGGAAAACAGGTGCGCATATCCGGAAATCTGCTCCTGTGTGAGTGAAAAGGCGATTGAAAATTGCGGTTTGTGTGATGAGTATCCCTGCGAACTCATAAAAGGTGCCTTTAATAGATCGGATAAATTGAAATCTCATGCGGCAAAGGTCTGTACCCAGGAAGAAATGGAGATGCTTCAAAAGGCATTCTTTTCGAAAAGGGAATATTTCGATGGTATTCATCAAAAACATCAAAATAATGTGTTAAAGTAAAAAAAGAAGATGTCGAGGGAAAATTAAAACCCATCTGAATAAAAAGGAGGAGATCATGGGAAAGGCCAGACTTGACTATTCTATTTTTGACAAATTTGGTTTTGAGAGGAAACCCGTCGGCATTAAATACTCCCTTAAAAGACCGGAGGGGATCGAGCCTTTGGACAGGCCCCTGGCCATCTGCGAGATGTTCGCGGAGGCCCAGACCAGCAAGCCCTTTTACGCAACGGCGGAGAACACCCAGTGCGGCGAGCACGTTGTGGGCTTTGTGGAATTTCCTCCGCTTATGTACAGCGGGCAATTGGGGCAGAAATTCTCCATGTTCAGAAACCCCGGGGCCAACAGGAAGGTATATGACTATGTCCGTGTATTGCCCAAGGATTCGGTAAAATATATCAGTCACGCCTCCATCGACCAGATGGAATTTGACCCGGACCTGCTCATTATCACGGCCAATACACGGCAGGCGGAAATCCTGCTCAGGGCCTGCAGTTACACAAACGGAATGATGTGGTCCATTAAGGGATCGACATGCCTGGCCTGCGCATGGCTTTATTCCTATCCCTATCTGAGCGGGGAATGGAACCTGTCAATAAGCGGTCTGGGATACAGCATGAAGGCGAGGAACGTGCTACCCGAAGGCCTTATCATAATATCCGTGCCCTGGAATCTCCTCTCCGGACTCATCGAGGATTTGAATGACATGGAATGGGACCCTGAATGGTTCCGCCTGGGGAGAGAAGGATTCATAAAGGCAGTAAGGCAACTGGAAAAGGACATCGTAAAAGAGTTGGACATAGAATAGTGTTTTACAATTGATAAATTTTTCCATGTAATATTCTAACCCGGCATTATTGACAAAATGATTAGGAAAGGGGGGTATCATGAGTTCAAATACGCTGGATTATTCCGTCTTTGACAGGTTCAACTTCGAGAGAAAGCCCGTAGGCGTTAAGTTCCTGCCGATCAGGCCGGAGGGCATCGAGAGGGCAAAAAAGAAGGTGGCGTTATGTGAGATGTTCAACGAGGCCTTGAGCAGCGGTCCCTTTTATGTGCAGAAAGAGGATTTTATCTGCGTGGAAACGCTGGTCCTGGGAATGGAAGATCCTGAGCCGGTCTTTGTCAGCGGCGCGGCAGGTGGGCAGGCTGGGCTCTATAAAGAATTGCGCGCCAACAGGAGAGTCTACCAGTTCATCCCAAAGATGATAAAGGGCTCAGTCAACTATGTGGCCTTCTCCCCCATAGACCGGATTACCTTTGACCCGGACGTGCTTATTGTTACGGCCGATAATATGGGCCAGGCACGAAATATCCTGAGGGCGGAAGGATATTCGTCCGGCAATATCTGGTCGGCCAAGGGCACGCCTATTTTAGCCTGTTCCTGGATATACGTCTATCCAGCCATGAGCGGTAAAATCAATTACACCGTCACCGGACTGCACCTGGGCATGCGGGCCATAAAGGCATCGCTTCCGGAAGGGCTCTTTATCATTTCCATACCCTGGACCCTGCTTCCCACTGTGATGGACAATCTGAAGGACGAGAACCTCTACATTGAATGGGAAAGCGCCAACAGGGACGAGCACTACGCGAAATTCAACGCCCACTGCAGCGAGCTGAGAAAGCAGATGCCCAACTATTAGGGCGAGTTATTCTTTGGACAGGATCAACAGGATTAACCCTATCCCGGGTTTTCCGACCGGCTTTTGTATCCCTGGAGGATCGTCATGGGGAGCTGTTTTTCCAGTTCCTCTATGGTCCAGGCTGGGCCGTGCTTAAAGATGGATGTCCTTACGTCAGGGTCCTGATGGATGCCGATCCTGTTTCCTCCGATGTTAAAGACGGTCCCGCTGATACCATCCGCGAGATCGGAAGACAGGTAGGCCATAATCGGCCCCAGGGCCTCAGGACTGGGAGTCATCTCAAACATCTCTTTATGCCTGGTCTTCGTGGCATCGTCCATGCTCTTATCCGCCATTGCATAGGCAGCCAATTCAAAGGAGGCCCTTGTCCTTGCCCACGGTCCAAAGGCATTGCAGGTGACGCCTCGATGGTAAAGCTCATTGGCCACTCCCCTCGTCAGTCCCACCACCGCGGCATTTGCCGCGGCAT
>CAZGIZ010000222.1:0-6072 GCA_964526655.1 uncultured Desulfobacteraceae bacterium
GGCCCTTTACAATCGATAGATTTTACTATGCAATATTATAACCGGACATTACTGTCAAAAAATAAAATTTCTTCGGCGCCGAGTTTTGTGGAACAGACAAAATCTCAGATGCGGAGGCCTGAGAGATCTATGCCTATATTATGAATATGCCGGGACACCCGAAAGAAGAGGAGATTTTGAAATGATACGGAATAGATCTTCAAGGTGGTTTTTTGTCGGTTTGTATCTGTTCGTGGCATCGGGCTGCGCCTATCCTGTCTCCAGGGAGCTAAGGGAGGAGGCTGATAAAAATCTTACCTTAGCCACGGTCCTTCAGGATCCGACACCCTATGTGGGATCCCTCGTTATCTGGGGCGGGGAAATCATCAAGACCACAAATGTCGGAAACGGCACGGAGATCCTCATACTGGATAGCCCCTTGGATAGCCTGGGAATGCCCAAGGGTACCGAATTTTCCAGCGGACGCTTTGTTGCAAGGAGCCCCCAATTCCTCGAACCGGCATTGTACAAAGGGGGAAAGAAAATTAC
This sequence comes from uncultured Desulfobacteraceae bacterium, assembly GCA_964526655.1. Lineage (GTDB taxonomy): Bacteria > Desulfobacterota > DSM-4660 > Desulfatiglandales > HGW-15 > CAZGIZ01. The sequence goes on from CAZGIZ010000222.1 coordinate 529, forward strand.
GATTGCAGGAGAGATCACGGGAGAGGAGACCAGGCCGTTTGATAAAACGGATTATGCCTATCCTGTGGTCATGGTAAAACAGCTCCATCTTTGGGACAGCAACCAATTCAGGTTTTCTTATGATCCCTACTATCCCTATCCCTACGGGGATTGGTATGGTCGGCAAAACGCGCCTTATTTCGAGTACTTACACTGAGATTTTTCCAATATTGCTCCCGAATAAAGGCAATATAGTGAAACTGTTTTCGCCGTTTATGGCGGGCGTAAAGATCTGATCACCTGTTTCATCCACAGCCCGGCCAACACTACTGCGACGTAGCTGTTTTGATGAAAGCGGCCACATCCCCTTTGAGCTTTATCAGAGAGGACAGGCGGACGTAAATCTGGTGGCCTGACTCGTAAAACCGTAGGGTAATATTATCCTTGAGATCCGGAGGCAGGCCCAGGTGATCCACTGTGTACTTGGTGGCAAAGTAGCCGATATCCAGGTCATAGTAACCCCTGGCGATGAAGACCTTGAAGTATCCACGCTGGCTGACGAGAGCGGCCAGGGTGTCGGTCGCGGCAGGAAATCCCTGAATAGCGGAACCCCAGTTCCAGGTCGAGTTGGCCTCCTGGGAAAAATAACGGTAGGGGAGATCGCTCTCATACCCGAGATCCCTCCCGAGGTGTTTGTTCAGGGCGCCCACATAGGGTCCGATGGTCAGGACCATGCCCGGTTCGTCGAGAAAGGAGGGCTCCGTCCATTCGCGGGTGGCTGTCGTCAACCGGCCGTCCAGGATTCCAACCATGAGGCCCTGGGATTTGAGGAGTTCCCTACTGAAGGCCCTGTTCGTTATCTGTAAACGCTTCTCTCTGATATAGTCCTCGGGAAGACCTGTGTATGCATTCAGTTTTTCAATGATCTCCTTTTGTTCGGCCCCCGGAAGGGCATCCCCTCTGTTCAAGGCGAGGAAATAGTCTTTCATGGTCCATGCCTCCACCTCGGCAAGGGTCTTCTGGAGGTCGGATGACAACCGGGGGGGCAGTTTCTTGTGATAAAAGGCCGTCGCTGCATAGGTGGGCAGGAAGAGGGCGTAGGGCAAGAAATTGTCCGGCCCGAATACAAAGCTCTGGAAATTGAGGGCCGGAGAAATGAGGATCAGCCCGTTGCAGTCCAGGCCATAACTTTCATGGAGATGATGGGCAAGAAGCACGGCCCTGATGCCTCCGTAGCTCTCCCCCGCCAGGAATTTGGGAGAGTCCCACCGCTTAAAACGCGTCACATAGGCCCGGATGAACTCACCGAGAGTTGCGACATCCTTGTCGATGCCAAAAAAGGTTTTCTCATCCACCCCCTCTGCCGCACGGCTGTACCCGGTCCCTACGGGATCGATGAAGACAAGATCCGTGACATCGAGCAAGGAATAGGCATTGTCCACGATCCGGTAAGGGGGTGCGGGCGGCATCCCTTCATCGGGCAGAAAAACCCGTTTCGGTCCGAGAGCACCGAAGTTTAGCCAGACCGAGGAGGCCCCCGGCCCGCCGTTGAAGGCAAAGGTGAGGGGGCGCAACGAGGGCTCTGTGCCCGGCTCTTTCGTGTAGGCGATGAAAAAGATGTTTGATTCATGTTTACCGGAATTGTCGAGGACCGTGAGACGGCCGGCGGTGGCCAGGTAATCAAGGGGCTCATTATCGAGAACGATCGCATGGCGGGTCACCGAAAGCTTTTCGGCCGGGCCCTTTTCTCCAGAGCCGGCAGGATCCGAGCCCTTATCCGGAACCTGTGCCAGCCCTGCTGTCACAAATAGGAAGAGATACATCACGATAATGATGGGGACATTTTTTTGCATGATTGGGACTCCCATAATGCGGGTTATCGGTTGACCCTTCTCTAGGACTTTGCCTGAGCCACAAGATTCAGGCCGTCCAACAACTGCCTGTCCTTGACATCCTGCAGATCCTGGGACGTCATGCCTATTTCCTCTTCCGGGAAAACAGGCATGACGTCCTCAGGCAACGGCACCACAAGGTTGGGGGTGATCCCCCTGTGCCAAATCGTGTGTCCGTCAGGCGTGAGCCACTCCTCAAGGGCAAGCATGAGAGCCGAGCCGTCGGAAAGGGGAAACTCTCCGAGGACCGTTCCTGTTCCGAAAGTGGTCTCCCCCACCAGGCTTGCACGCCCTCTGTCCTGCAGAGCACCGGAAACAATCTCCGCTGCGCTGGCCGTTCCGCCGTTCACCAGCACCACCATCGGAATATCCTGGGCCACCCCTCCCTCTTCTACTGGCACGGGTTTGATCCGGCCCTCGGCATTTTTTATTAGTAGGACATTGCCTCCCGAGAGAAACTGGCTCGCTGTTGACACGGCCTCGGTGAAGAGGCCGCCCGGATCATTACGGAGATCCAGGATAAGACCCTGGAGGCCTTGTTCATGGATCTTATTTAACGCTATTTTAAGATCCTGCGTACCCCCTTCGCTGAACCGTGAAATGCGCAGGTGAGCGACCTTCGTGCCGGGAAACTGGTGCCAGGTCACGCTGTTGATGGTAATGGAGGCCCTTGCCATTGTAACCTTTCGAGTCTTTCCCGTTTTCGGATACATGATAGTGAGCGTTACCGGGGTATCCACAGGCCCGGAGATTATCTTTACCACCTGAAGAAGGGTGAGGCCAGTGACACTGCTGCCGTTCACATCCATGATAATCTCCCCGGGCCGAAGCCCCGCTTTCTGGGCAGGGGACCCGTCCAGAGGTGTCACGATCACCACGTGATCGTCCTTCATCTTGATCTCTAAGCCAATTCCCTTATATTCGCCCTTGGCAAACTCCTCCTCCTCCTTGATCATCTGGGGGGTCAAGAAGGTGCTGTGCCCCGTGTCCCCCAAGGCATCCACCATCCCGCTGATGGATCCATAGGCAAGGGAACGGGGTTTCACTGCGGATCTATGCACATAATGCATCTGAATGGTGTTCCAAGCCTCCGCCATTAAACCGAAATCGGATCTGGCATCGCTCGGAATTTTGTTTGAGGGGAAGGAAGTGCTCGATGCCTGACGGGTCAGAATAAGGGCCACAAATAGGCTTATTACCAGTCCTGCCAACCAGAGGGCGAGCAACGGCTTTTTAACATTTTTGGTATACATTCAGACCGCCTGTTCCTTCAAAAAGTTAGTGAAACTCCCCGTGCATCCCTTGGCTGGTCTCGACTCACATTTATTTTTAATTTATCTGAACGATACGAAGGATATGATTTAAGCTCAATATGTAAAATCATGTATTTTGAACCGAAAAAGTATGCATTCTTATCCTTATCTAAGAGTCGTGCCCCCATCCAGGTATAGTGTGCTCCCCGTGGTATAGTAGTTAATCATCAAATACAGGATGGTTTGCGCTATCCCTTCCTGCATGCCGATGCGTTTGGCCGAGGGTGGTGGGGATTCCGATTTCCTCACCGTTTTTGGGAATACAGTCTTTTTCAGATCCTAATACAATATATACCCCATATACAACGCTCTCCGAAAGGATATGATAATGGAGTTATTTTAGGGGTTGAGAGTCCATGGAAGCCCATAGAAACAAAAGTTACTTCTTATCTTTTTATGATGACTACTCTTTCTGGAAGGCGCAGCTTTACGAGGTCTCTGTCTTCCTTTTGCTTATTCTGCCCTCCATGGCCCTTTCTTTTTTCGCGGTCAAACAAGGGACCCTGAGCTTTCCCATTGTCGCCTCTGCAACGATTCTACGCGACCTTGGTCTTATCAGCCTCATATTCTTCTTTATTTGGCGTAACAATGAGCCAGTGTCCCGGATCGGCTGGGCATTCATAAACAGGCGGAAAGACGTTCTGCTTGGTATGGGGCTCTTTGTCCCCTTTTTTTTCGGGACGAATCTATTGGACCAGGCCCTGCAGGCTACTGGCTTCTCCTCACCATCCACACCGCTACCAACTGATATGGTGGCAAGGGATGTAATACAATACCTCCTTGCCTCCACTCTGGTGGCTGTCGTCGCATTGACGGAGGAGACAGTCTTCCGTGGATACCTCATTTTACGCTTAGGGGCCGTTACCGGAAGTCCGTTCCTGGCTGTCCTGCTTTCCGCGGTGATCTTTTCCATCGGTCACGGCTATGAGGGGTCGGCAGGGGTGATCACCGTGGGATTTATGGGTCTGGTGTTTGGTTTGGTTTATCTATGGAGGCAGAGCTTGACTGCCCCCGTTGTCATGCACTTTCTCCAGGATTTTATCGGCATTGTCCTTGTACCCCTGTTCGGGTTGAGGTGAGGATGTGAATCCTGGGCATGAGGTGTTAGTAAAACACAATGATAAAATGGAGGTGAAAAAATGAAAAGGATCTATTTAATTACACTTATCGGGTCAATGTCTGCCTTGATGACGCTTGCATTTACAAAGGGCGGCTTTTCGGCCGAGATGACCATGGGGCCCTCTGAGAGCGGCGCCATGATCGAAAAAAGTGTGGAAAACGCCGTGCCCTATGAAACCGGTGGTGTGGGCATAGAAGAGCGGGCCACAATGAAGCAGAACATGAAAAAATACAACCTTAGGCTTATCTTTGCGACATCCAAGGGGCAATATCTCGCCTCCATCCCTGTGGAAATAAAAGACGGGCAGGGGAAGGTGGTGTTCAGGATGAAGACCAACGGCCCTTGGCTTTTTTTGAATCTGCCTGCGGGACAGTACGACATTACCGCCTCATATAATAATAAGGAACTGAAAAAGAGGACCCAGATAGAAAAGGGCCCGGAGACCGTGATCCTTACCTGGAAGTCTTAAGATATTGTTCGATCAGTCCCTGATAATAGGCGGCGAGGGAGAATCCGGTATCCTCCTCCGCCCCTATTATGCGTCAAATAAATAAGGAACGGGAAAAGGGTTTTATCGGGTATTTTCCCCTCTTTCATTTAAAACTTTTCTGACAATACTGGCCAGGTCGCGCATTATTATGGGTTTCATCACAAATTCACTTATGCCAATGGCCTTTGCTTTATCTCCAGAAACCATGCCAGAATATTCATCTTTTGTCCTTTAAAAATATTTTTTGCCCTGTCCCGTGGCAAAATGAAACACTGGTCTGGTTATACTCAATATCTTGAGGGGACAGTGCACGATCCCTGCCGGGATAAAGGCCAGAAAGCTTTCCCTCATGAGGTTTTTTTCATTGTCTATCCAGAGCTCGATCTCTGCCCCCAGGTCATTGAGGTCCCTGGGGTCCGTCCCGAAAAAGGTGATGACCTCGTCATAATCATGGGTGTGGGGGTCCGGGCTGCTCGTGTCCTCCTCCTCAGTGGGCCAGAACCAGACGCATTCCACATAAAAGGCGTCCTTAATGACCTCGCTGTCCAGGTACATCACCCGGGTGCTCCTCTCGGAAGAAAGTGAACCTCCCCAGGAGGGTACAACAATATCCTTCTTGGGTTGGGTGACGATATACTTCCCGTATTGAGATTTGGCCATGTCTCATCATTCTCCTTTCTGATTAAATGTTTTGTTAACGTTCAAAAGTGTATGCATGGCTTCATTTTTCCTGAATCAGTTCTCCTAATC
>CAZGIZ010000223.1:0-6028 GCA_964526655.1 uncultured Desulfobacteraceae bacterium
AGGCACTTACCGCTTCCCGCCAATGGTCTTCACCAAAGGGTATCTGTTTAAATTAATGAAATTCCTCTATTTAACCGATAAGCCCTATATCCGAATATTTCATAAATATGGCGATTCTCAGAATTGCTTTCCTTTTACAAATCACCCTCAATCCCCTTTTATTTGAAAGGGAGGCCGGGAGAAAATTTTATTCATTGGGTAGATGCAATGAAATTAACTGTAAGGTCCGGTCATAACATGGGCGGTAAGAAAACACATGAATAGGGCAATTATTCCATGAAAATCCGTCTTGGAAATATTACCGCTTTAGTCATCATAGGGATGTTCATTTTTACCCAACATGGTTCGGCCGCGGACAACTCGACAATTCTACATGATGATTCCCGGCATATTGAGATTCAAAAAGGCTTGGAATACTTAATTGAATCGGAAAAAATTGATCACATGCAGGCCGCATCACCTGCCAATGCTATTCAATGGCAATCAATCACTCGTGAAGGGCTTTCAAAAAAGAAATTCCATACACCGGTCTGGCTCAGATTCAATGTAACCAATAATTCAGCCAGGAAACAGACCTGGCTATTGGATTTTGGATACCAGTTAATCGATTATATCAATGTTATCCCATACTATAATTCACAGGGAATATGGGCACCCGAGCAATTCGGAGGAAATAACATATCAATGTCCACATGGCAGATAAGACACCGCCATTTCCTCTTTCCCCTGAACCTGCCGGCAAATGAGACAACTACCTTGTACTGTCGGTTTGAATCCTCTCAGACTATGACTTTAACCTTTAATCTTTGGAAGGGAAGTTACTTCTGGATCCAGGATCAGGGGAATACTTATTTCATAGGTATGTTTTTCGGTGCCCTGACAGTTATACTGCTATATAGTCTCGTCCTGTTTGTTTTGATAAAGGATATCAATTATCTGTTTTATTTTAGTCATATTCTGTCTGTTATTTTTTATGAATTGTCAGCAACAGGTATTGGGAGGCTTTACATATGGGGGGATCTATCGTGGCTCCAGATGAGAAGCAATTTGTTCTTTCCGGCGCTCGCCTTCCTGGTGGCCACTTTTTTCATACGTCAATTCCTGTCGCTTAGCAAGTATGGTGGTTGGGTTAACAAATTAAACATTTTATTCCTTATCTGCTGGATAGCCATTTCCATAAAAAGTCTGTTTCCCCATTCTACTCAAATGCTTGACATGATCAACGCTGTTGGCCTTTTAAGTGTGATGGCAGGGACGGTAACAAGCATATACCTCTGGGCCAAAGGAAACATACAGGCCAAGTTCTATACCATCGCCTATCTGTTTCTTTACGCTGGAACGGTTACCCTTATTCTTGGTGTAGCAGGTATCATCGCCTGGGGTCCGGTTGTCGAATACAGCCAGATGGCAGGTTTTATAGCTGAATTCATACTTCTCGCTATCGCGCTTTCCGACAGGATTAGCCGCGAACAGGCGGCGCGGGAAAAGGCACAGATAGAAGCATTGGATTTAAGTATTAAAATAAGCAAGATGAATCAGGAAAAGATTAAGGCCAGCGAAGAGATCATGGAGGTTCAACAACGCGCGAACAAGGAGCTGGAATTAAAGGTTTTGGAGCGCACTGATGAGCTGCAAAGGGCAATGAGAAATCTGGAGCTTGCCAATAAGGAATTATCAAATCTGAGCCTTACAGATCCATTAACAAAGGTATACAACAGGCGCTATTTCGACCAGATATTGGAAAGCGAGTATAAAAGGGGTTCAAGAACCGGAGATCCGGTCACCGTTGTTATCGTGGATATCGATCATTTCAAATATGTTAATGACACCTATGGTCATTTGATCGGTGATGAGTGCCTGCGCCTGGTTGCGATTACACTTGGCCAACAGGTAAGTCGTGAAACTGATCTTCTTGCGCGCTATGGAGGGGAAGAATTTGTTTTTATCCTCCCAGCGACATCCCAGGAAAACGGAATGATTGTGGCTGATCGCGCGCGGACCGCCGTTGAGAATATTAAGTTCATTCATAAAGGTAATCGAATTCGTATAAGTGTAAGTATCGGTGTTGCGGGATGGGTTCCCAAACATGGAGAAACGGCAGATCGCCTCGTCAAGGCCGCGGATAAGGCAATGTATGAGGCAAAAGAAAAAGGTCGTAACAAGGCTGTCGCAGCCGGGATGTAGGAAATGTAATAGGGTCTCCTATTATACATGGGAGGGGATGTTTGTGCAGAAATTGCTTTTTACTGGGAATGGCACTTTATAATCATTGAAAATTAAATAAATCTTGTATATTTATCAAGGATTTTCATCCGCCTCCGCCAAGGCTATGGAGGGACAAGCAGAGAACGCGGAGAAAGATTATATTATAAAAACCCTTGGCGTTCTCGGCATCTTGGCGAGAGACATTGATGAGCCTTTTAAATATCTTTTCCCATTCATGGAAAATAAGGGGTTTAGTTATTTCCTCTCATGCCTCGCTTCTCCGCATACGGATCTCGAGACGCTCCACCCCAAGGGAAAGGGCGAGGGCCAGTATCAGGTATAAAACGGTAATAGTGATCCACACTTCAAAGGTGAGATAGGTTGCAGCCATGAGCTCCATCCCCTGGAAAGTCAATTCCTGAACCGATATGACAGATACTATTGCGGAATCCTTGAGAGTGGATATAAACTGTCCTGCCAGAGGCGGGAGGACCCTCTGCAACGCCTGTGGAAAGATAACGTGGCGAATCTGCTGCCATCGTGAGAGACCCAGGGCATATGAGGCCTCCCACTGCCCTTTTTCAATGGATTGAACACCCGCCCTCACAATTTCAGCGATATAGGCCCCCTCAAAAAGGGCGAGGGCCATCATGGCTGATATAAAGGTAGAGAACATGGCAGGCGGCGCGAAAAGGAATCCCAGGACAGCCTTTGTGCCTTCATCGCGGGACGCAATGTATTCATCCAGGCCGAGGACAGGAATGATCTGGCTGCTAAGGAAATAATAAAAGATAAAAATCAAGACGAGGGGGGGTATGTTACGTGTCAACTCAACATAACTCCATCCGAGAAGCCTTTTGAAAAGGCCTCGGCTCGTTCGGAATAACCCTATCAGGGTACCAATTATGGTCGCGAGTATCGTCCCCCATATGCTGAGCCTGATTGTGGTAAAAAGCCCCTGCATCAAGAGGTTGGGCACCCAGCGCCCTTTCTCCGCGTCAAAGCGGAAAAGATATTGCGGCACGGCTCCCCAGTCCCACCTGTAATGGAGCCCCACCCTGACACGGTAAAACAGATAGGCCCCGGCCGCAAGGATGCAGCATGTAATAAGGGCATCCATCCATGTAATCCTCTTTTTCCTCTTGCTCAATGGGGCTCCTCAGACAAAAAACAGTTTTCAGGCCGCGTCAACGCGATGATGACTTTTGCCGCATGTTTCTTTACCGGACGGCGTCCTGCCAGTCCATGGTCTCGAACCAGTAGTGTTTTTGTTCCTTAAGCCAGCCCTCGGCCTCTACCACGGTGATCCAGCCGTTCAGGAAGTTGGCTGTGTCGAAATCACCTTTCCGTATGGCAAAGGCGATGGGCTCCTTTGTAAAATTTTCCTTGAGGGGCAGGAAAAGCTTATCAGGATATTTAAGGGCCTGAAAGGCAGGAAGAGGGGCGGAGCTTATCATCGCGTGGGCCCGTCCGCTCAAAAGCTCCTGAACGGCCTGGGACTCATCATCGAATTGACGGAGCTGCGCCTTTGGCATGAATTTTTTGGCCGCGGCCACGGGAGTGGCCCCGAGCCTCACCACAAGTATAACATCTGGCCGGTTAAAGTCCTCGAGGCTTTTAAATCCGGCTGCCTTCTCCTTGCTGGCGACGATGCTCATTCCCGTGTAATCATAGGGCATGCTGAAATTTACCTTCAGATTGCGTTGCGGGACAATGCCCATCCCGCCGATGATGATGTCGAACTTGCCCGTTATGAGGGCGGGGATGATGCCGGCCCACTTGGTGGGCACGAACTGCACCTCAACCCCAGTGTCCTTTGCCAGGCGCGTAGCCACATCGATCTCAAACCCCACTAATTTGCCGGTCTTGTCCTTCATGGCCCAGGGTACGAAGGTGGACATGCCGACTTTCATGACCCCACGTCTCAGGACCTGTTCAATGGTACTCTCCTCTGTCAACTGGTGTTGGATATCTCCCGCATGGGCCACGGCCTTGAGATTTATTAAAAAGGCGAAAAATATTGCTGAGATTATTAGTAAATGTTTTTTCATGGCACGACTCCTTTCAGTTTTTAATTAGAGAATCTTACTCAGGAAGACTTTTGTGCGCTCTTCAACCGGGCTGGTAAAAAAATGGTCCGCAGTGCCTTCCTCAATCACCATCCCATCTTCCATGAAAAGGACCCTGTCGCTGACCTCGCGCGCAAATCCCATTTCATGGGTCACAACGACCATGGTCATTCCTTCCCTGGCAAGGGTTCTCATGACATCCAGGACCTCCCCGATCATCTCCGGATCAAGGGCGCTGGTGGCCTCGTCGAAGAGCATTACCTTGGGCTTCATGGCAAGGGCCCTGGCAATGGCCACCCTCTGTTGTTGCCCCCCGCTCAGCCGGGCCGGAAACTCCTTTGCCCTGTCGGAGATGCCGACCTTTTGGAGGAGATCCATGGTAGTCTCCATTATGTCCTCCTTTTTCTTTTTTTGTACCATCCTCTGGGCGAGACCTACGTTCTCCATGACCGTCAGATGGGGAAAGAGGTTGAAGGATTGAAAGACCATGCCGACATCCTTTATTATGGCCCTTCTGTTCTTGGGATCGTCATCAAGGGGTATGCCGTCAATAACAATGGAACCGCTGTCGATCTCCTCGAGACCGTTCAGGCACCTGAGAAAGGTGGATTTGCCGGAGCCGGAGGGTCCGATGATTACCACCACCTCACGCCTTCGAATCCTGACGGAAAAATTCCTGAGTGCCTGAACCCCGTTGGGGTATCTCTTGCTGATATTATCAACGATTATGATATATCCCCCGTTGGTTTGCAATTCCATGGACGGATCCTTTTCTTATCAAGTTTCCACGCGCAGCCGGTTTTCCATAATGCCGACCGTTATGGACAGGGCTACCGTCACAATGAGATACATGGCCGCAACAGTGAACCAGATCTCAAAGGTCAAATATGTCTCCGAGATAATCGTCTGACCCTGCATGGTCAGGTCGTATATGGCGATGGTGCTGACCAGGGCGGAGTCTTTGATCAGGGATATGGCCTGACTCGTCAGGGGCGGGAGGATCCGACGGACAGCCTGGGGCAGGATAACGGCCCGGTAGGCGGCGAATCTGCTCAGCCCCAGGCTATAGGCGGCCTCCCACTGCCCCTTGTGGATTGAGACAATCCCGGAACGGAATATCTCTGACACATAGGCCCCTTCAAAAAGGCTTAAGGCCAGGACTGCCGAGAAGAAACGGCCGATATCAAGCACTGGCGAGATAACAAAATAAATAAAAAAGAGCTGGACAAGAAGAGGCGTGTTCCGGATCAGCTCCAGGTACAGGCGCGCTACAGCCTTTGCCACCAGGGAATTGGACAGCCGGAAGAGCGCCGTTATCAATCCAAAGGAAAAGGATAATAGGAGACTTAGTGCCGTGATATGAAAGGTAACGAGCAAGCCCTTTAGCAGGGGGCCGGCCAGAAATTTACCGTCATCAAAGGAGAAGATGTATCCCGGAATACGGTACCATTGCCAGTTATAGCCCAGCCTGTCGGTTCCGCGCGCAATCAGCCAGGTAATGAGGCCTATGACGAGGAGGAACTTAATAATATCGAAAAAGGTAGATCGGTTTATAAAGGGCATGGAGATCTTTGGAACGCTTATGCATTGCTAAAAAAATCGTCAACGAAAAGGGGGCGTCAAGGACAATCGACTCGATCCTTATTGACATCTATAATTAATAACCTCAAAACCGGGCAATGTCAAATGAACAGGCAAAACCCAAATCCACCATCAAATTTGATGTACAGTTGTGGTGGTCGACTTGAGAAGAT
>CAZGIZ010000224.1:0-5960 GCA_964526655.1 uncultured Desulfobacteraceae bacterium
ACCGGTCCGTGGGAGGCTGCCGCGCATCCATATACAATGCCACGGGCATTGATGCAGTAAAGGCCCTCGCTCAATTCATGGTCGAATTTGAAAAGAAAAATGGGTGAGAGAGAGGGGAGTTTCGTCTTGAAAAAAAACAGGATCGCGGACATCCTTTCTTCGGAAAAGACAGGCGACAATGTCACGGTAAAGGGCTGGGCCAGGACCAGGAGGGACTCCAAGGCGGGTTTCTCTTTCATTGAAGTTAATGACGGGTCGTGTCTCGGCAATCTACAGGTCATAGCCGATGCAAAACTCCCCAACTATCAGGACGAGATCCTGAGGATTCAGACCGGCTGTTCCCTTGTCATCAAAGGAGCGGTGGTCCCTTCCCAGGGGAAGAGCCAGAAGGTTGAGCTGCGGGCGGAAGATATAAAGGTGCTGGGATGGGCCGATCCTGAGCTCTACCCCTTGCAGAAGAAGAGACACTCCTTTGAATTCCTCCGTACGATCGCCCATCTCAGACCCAGGACAAACACATTCGGCGCCATAGCGAGGGTCAGGAACGCCATGAGCCTTGCCATCCATGAATTTTTCCAGGAGCGTGGCTTCCTCTATATCCACACCCCCATTATTACCGGCAGCGACTGCGAAGGCGCCGGGGAGATGTTCAAGGTCACCTCCTTTGACCTGGGGAACATCCCCGTAAAAGACGGTCAGATCGATTTTTCTAAGGACTTTTTCGGGAGCCCATCCCACCTGACGGTAAGCGGGCAGCTCGAGGCCGAGATATACGCCCTGGCCCTTGGAGACGTATATACCTTCGGACCCACATTCAGGGCAGAGAATTCAAACACATCCCGCCACCTCTCGGAATTCTGGATGGTCGAGCCCGAGATGGCCTTTTGCGATCTGGAGGGCGATATTGCCCTGGCAACGGATTTTCTCAAACATGTATTCACACGTGTCCTGGAAAACTGCCGGGAGGACATGGAATTCTTCAACCGGTTCATCGACAATACAGTCCTAAAGACCCTCGAGGGGATCATTTCCAGCGAATTCAAGACCCTGACCTATACTGAAGGAATGGAAATACTATCCAGGGCCGGTGAGGAGTTCGAGTACCCTGTGACCTGGGGTTCTGATCTCCAGTCCGAACATGAAAGATATCTCTGCGAAAAGGTCTTCAACAAACCTATCGTCATGACAGACTATCCCAAGGAGACCAAGGCCTTTTATATGAAGTTGAATAAAGACGATAGGACGGTTCGCGCCATGGACGTCCTCGTGCCCAAGATAGGCGAGATCATAGGAGGGAGCCAGAGGGAGGATGATTATGACACCCTTGTAAATAGAATCAACGAGATGGAATTGAACCTTGATGATTACTGGTGGTATCTTGAATTAAGGAAATTCGGCTCGGCGCCCCACTCTGGCTTCGGCCTCGGTTTTGAACGCCTTGTCCAGTTCGTCACGGGCATGAACAATATACGCGACGTGATCCCCTTCCCGCGAACACCAGGCAACGTGAGTTTCTAAGACCGTATGGCCATACATCCTACCCAGAAGCGAGGGCTTATCTTCATCCTCTGCGCCTCTCTCTTCATATGCTCGCAGTTTTACCGCGTCTCCAACGCGATCATGGCCCCCCTGCTGCAGGCGGATCTGGACATATCTTCCGAGTCATTAGGGATACTCAGCGCGGCATACTTCTACGCCTTTGCACTGGCTCAAATTCCACTGGGCATTTCACTGGACAGGGTCGGGGCCCGCCTGACCATGACCCTCCTCACAATAATAGGCTCGATAGGCTCCTTAATATTCGGTCTGTCTCATGGTATTGCGGTCGCTATCCTGGGAAGGGCACTCATCGGTCTGGGCATGGCCGGGAACATGATGGGGTCCATGAAGCTGTTTACACGATGGTTCTCACCCCGCGAGTTCGCCACCCTTTCCGGCCTCATTATCGCCCTGGGCACCTTTGGAAACATGCTGGCTGCCACCCCCCTCGCCCTACTGATTGAAGGTCTTGGATGGCGCCTATCATTCGTAATGATCGGGCTTGTCACGGCGTTCCTGGCGATTATTTTCTTCACTTTTGTGGAAGACGCCCCCAGGAACGCCTATCGATCCGGTCCGGAAGTCAGTGTAACTTCTTCAGCCATCGGCAATATAAAGTTACTTCTGAAATCCCGGGGATACTGGATCATATCCATCGGTTCTTTTCTTCGCTACGGCATCTTTGTCGCCATCCAGGGCCTGTGGGCCGGCCCCTATCTGATAAAGGCCCTGGGGTTCTCCACGATCAGGGCGGGCAATCTCCTCCTGTTGCTCAATATCGGCTATCTCTTAGGCGCACCCTTTTCCGGCTGGCTCTCGGATCGTATAATCGGGTCGCCAAAGCGGGTTGTGCTGATAGGGCTGGCATCCATGGCCCTTTTGATCTTTCTCCTCTCCTCCGGCTGCGGTGCGGACAGCTACTGGGGTCTCGGGGGAATCCTCCTGGCCTTTGGGGTATTCACATCCTTTGGTTTTATCATGTATGCCCATATCAAGGAATTGATGCCCTCCGACATGTCGGGAATGGCCCTCACAAGCATCAATCTCTTCACCATGCTGGGAGGGGCCGTCTTCATGCAGACCATGGGTCTCCTGCTTGATCACATGAGCCCCTTCGGAGATGCGTCCCCAAAGGATTATCAGGCGGTCTTCTTTCTGGGGTTCCTGGGTATCATACTCGCGTTTTTTCTATATTTTTTCACGAAAGAGACCGGTTCTGGCCCATTTAACAGCGTGGAAGATCGTTCATGAAATGATCTTGCGAACACTGCATTATGGTAACGTTGAAATCTTGACAGTACGAATGTGAAATGTAATATGACCGGATAACTTTTGCACATTCTGAAATCAAAATCTATGGAGGTAGTCCCAATGCCCGGATATCAAAACCGAATCCTGCGAGTAAACCTTACTGACCGCACCTTCAAGGAAGAGCCCCTCAGCGATGATCTTATCCATGATTACATAGGCGGACGGGGTTTCGGAGTCAAATTGCTTTACGACGACCTGAGTCCCGATATCGACCCCCTGGGTGAAGAAAATGAGATCATCTTTGTCGCAGGCCCCTTGGCCGGGACCAGCGCGCAATCCTTCAGCCGCTGGAAGATCTTTTTCAAGTCCCCTCTGACAGGCGGATACTTTATGTCGAGCGGCGGAGGTCACTTTGCCTCGGAACTGAAATTCTCCGGATTTGACGTGGTCATCGTGAAGGGAAAATCGGAAAGGCCTGTCTTTCTATGGATTAATGAAGGGAAATATGAGCTCAGGGACGCCTCCTATCTCTGGGGAATGGACTGTGACGACACCCACAACCTGATCAGGGAAGAACTCAATAACCCCAGGGTCCGCCTTGCCTGCATCGGTCCTGCCGGAGAGAATGGCGTAAAATTCGCAGGAGTGTTCAGCGACCGGCGAGCTGCTGGACGCGGCGGCGGTGGCGCAGTTATGGGCTCCAAGAACCTCAAGGCGGTCGCCGTCCGGGGCAATAAAAAGATCGATCTCGCCGATCCGGAGGCCTTTTCAGCGGCCGTAAAGGAACAGGTTGACCGCTACAGGGCCGCCCCCCACTTCAAGAGTTTCTCCCGGACCGGCACCCAGACCCCTGAGTTTACCAACGTGCTCGGTATATTCCCGACCCGCAATTTCCGGGGGGGCGTGCTTCCCGGAATCGAGACAATGGACGGTTCGGTTTTTAACGAAATAAGGGCGCGGAACACGGCCTGCCATAACTGCATGATCCACTGCGGCAGTATCTCCAAGATAGAGAGCGGCAGATACAAGGGTTCCTGGAGTGAAGGTCCTGAATACGAGACCATCTGGGCCTTCTCCGGTCCCATACTCTCCTCGGATATCGGGCTGACTGTCGCCGCGGACAAGCTGTGCGATGATATGGGACTGGATTCGATATCCACGGGCAATGCAATAGGCTTTGCCTATGAGCTCTATGAGAAGGGTGTCATTTCAAAGGAGGACACAGGCGGCCTTGATCTGACCTATGGCAATGATAAGCCGGTTCTGAACCTTATTAAGCAGATTGCCCTTCGCAAAGGCATCGGTGATATCCTTGCCGAAGGCACACGGGAGGCGGCCCGTCGTATCGGCAAGGGGAGCGAGCAATACGCTATACATGTAAAGGGGCTTGAGCTGCCTGCCTATGATCCCCGGGGGGCCAAGGCCCACGGGCTGAACTATGTCACCCTGAACATAGGCGCCGACCACTGCGCCGGATACGCTGGCCAGGAGATCTTCGGGGCCCCTTTCAAGGGCAAGGCAGTTGACCGATTCGCCATTGAAGGCAAGGGAGAGATCACCAAGTGGAATCAGGATGACAGGGCCATCTGGAATTGCGGGGTCATGTGTAATTTTGCCACCGGTTACATTGATCTCGAACTCTACGGCAGGCTCCTGTCCGCGGCAACTGGCAGAAAGGAATTCGAGGACCCGGATTATCTCTGGCTTGTTGGAGAAAGGATATTCAATCTGGAGCGAATGTTCAATATCCGTGAAGGGTTCGGCAGAAAGGATGATACGATCCCGGAAAGACTCCAAAAGGAGCCCATGGAGGACGGGCCGTCAGCAGGTAAGGTCTTTGAGATTGAGCCTCTCCTCCGGCAATATTATACGGTCCGGGGATGGGATCCGGAAACCGGAATCCCTTCCCATGCCAAACTCAAGGAGCTGGGGCTCGATTTCACAATAAAGGCCTGAGGTGACTATCCATGAAAATTGATTCTCAGTACTTGGGCAAGCTTCGCCAACTGGCCGGAGGTAATGGAGAATCTGTCACCCTCCATGAAGGTTCCTCTCTTATTGGCCTGACCGAAAAATTGTCTGAGGCCCACGGGGATAGTTTCAGCATTGGAAAAATCCGCGAGAACAGCTACGTGATCCTGATCAACGGAATACACTATGAAACCCTTGAAGCGGAGAGAACCATTCTCAAGGACGGGGATACAGTGGTCTTCATGCCCGTCACCATGGGCGGATAAGGAGACCCGCTTTCTCTTTAATAAGATTACACCCTTGTGCATCTACTTCCCTGTAAAGACAGGATCCCTTTTTTCAAGGAAGGCCTTTGCGGCCTCTATATGATCATCCGTCTCTGTAAGCAGGGCTAATTGTGATGAAATATAGTCCAGGTGAGAGCGCAGGCTGCCTGTCTGGGCCTGAAGAACCGACCGCTTTATCATGCGAACCGCGAGGGGAGGTTTTTGTGCTATCCTTTCCGCGAGCGCCAAAGACTCTCCCATAAGACGTTCGTGAGGGACCACGCGATTCACAATCCCCAGTTTCAGGGCCTCTTCCGGATCAATGACATCTCCTGTCAGGAGGAGTTCGAGGGCCTTTGACATCCCCACCAGTCTTGGAAGAAAATAGGCCCCCCCGTCTCCGGGGACGACGCCAATGTTAATGTAGGATTCAGCCAGTCTCGCCCTTTCCGAGCATATTCTGATATCGCACATGATTGCCATGTCCATGCCGGCGCCCATTGCGTTCCCGTTGATTGCGGCTATAACGGGCTTATCCAGGTCTTCAAGGGTCAGAACGATACGATGCACCCCTTCCCAGAGGAATCTTTTCATGTCCCAGGACCTGAGCCTTCCCTCCGCCATCTCCCTGATATCGCCGCCCGAGCAGAAGGTATCGCCCTTTCCTGTAACGACGACCACCCTCACATCCTCATTATCACGGGAATTTTCAAGGTGCTGGTTCCAGAGAGTGATCATCTCGTGACTGAAGGCGTTCTTTGCCTCCGGCCGGTTAAGGGTAAGGACTGCAGTATGGTTTTTGATCTCATAGAGTATATGTGGTTCCTTCATGGATTTCTCCTTCAGCAATTTCCCATCTGTTTAAACATTGAAAGTAAAGAGCCTGGCCAATAGGACCAGGATTTGGAGTCACAGCGTAGGTCGGGTTCTTTT
>CAZGIZ010000225.1:0-5791 GCA_964526655.1 uncultured Desulfobacteraceae bacterium
CAAAAGGGTTTGGGAGGCTGCCCGTATTTTTTATTCTTTTTCACGTCCTTCTCAAGGGCTTTGGACTCAGCAATCCTGAGCAGCCGCTTTTGCATAGTATAAATGGCATGCTTACCAAAATCGCATACAATCCAACGCCTGCCGAGTTTTTCAGCCACCGCTGCCGTTGTTCCTGATCCGGCAAATACGTCCATGACGAGGTCATCTGTGTCGCTACTGGCAAGGATGACGCGCTCAAGGAGTGCTTCAGGCTTCTGAGTTGGAAAGCCCAGTCTTTCGATAGCCTGAGAATTGATCGGTCGAATATCATCCCATAAAGACCCGATCGTCGCGCTTTTCTGTGGCATTCCATCAGCGGTAAGGACATACTCATCTAAATGATCATCGATATACTGTTGGGATGGCCAGTGTCTCCCCTGAGGAGGGGCAATTAGCTTACCATAGAAGACTCTTGGTTGTCCCTGCCCAGCTCCCGAGGCATCACTTAGTCTGTAATGCCCATTTTCATCTTCATAAATATATTTGCTCTTCAGGTATTCGTCAGCATGCTCGATGTCTGGTTTGTGGTGCGTAAAGAGAGGTCCTGATGAATACTGTAGCAATGAATCGTGAACGAAAGCAAACCGCTGCGCTGTGAAGTGAGCCGTTGTCCTCTTCCAGACTATCTCAACAATGAAATTCTCGTTTCCGAATATTTCGTCCAAGACTAATTTAACGCTGTGACTCATTCTGTAATCGAGGTGCACATAGATAACACCATCTGGTGAAAGGATTTCACGAAGGAAAATTAGCCGTTCCCGGAGTTGCTCTATGAACTCCGCGTGATGTATCCGATCAGCATAGCTGTCTTCCCCCTCTTTCGACGCGAAATCACTTTTCGTCGCAAACGGCGGATCTATATAGATCAACTTCACTTTTCCCTTGACCTTGTTCTTGATCATTGGGTCAGCATTCTGGTAGCAGGTCTTGAGAAACTGGAGGTTATCCCCCTGGACGATCAGGTTCTGCCATTCACAGTTTCCGGTTTCTTTTGCCTTTTGAAAGAGATCAAGCTGATTCTCACAGGTGAGGGTGCCGCCTGAAAAGCATCTTTCCACCTGGAGGGGCGATCCTGAATCGGTCGGTGAGGCCATGTTGAGAATGGCGGCCTCGCTTCTTTTTCCGGCATACTCAAGGGTAACAACCTTTGCCCGGTCGAGTTTGGCCACGTCGAATTTTTCTGCCACGGAAGGGAAGAGCTTTTCCATTAACTCGGGCGATGGTTCGGTATTTTCGTTCAGCGCTTCAATGATTTTTTCTTTTTCTTCTTCGGTGAGGTTTGTCTTGGCCACCTCAGTTATCTCCTATGATTTGAAATTTGCTGTTTACTTTCGCTTCATCCTTCGATACCTCAGGATGAATGGATTAGATATCCTTCGATTTACTCAGGCCGGGCCTCATGCTTCGATACCTCAGCATCAACGGGCATTTCAATCACGTTCACCCTGAGCTTGTCGAAGGGCTCACCCTGAGGTATCGAAGGGAAAACGTAACTTTTTAATAAGACCATTTAATTTGTTGGATATCGGGGCAATCCATTTGCTGCCCCATTTACTACCCATTTATTCGGCCATTTACAGTGCCATTTACTCCGCCAAAGGGCTAGTCAATTACATGGTAGCCACCCGTCTTTTTACTGCCTCTGAATTCGACTTTGCCTTTATCCTTGAGTTTTGTGAGCTGCTTCTCGATAGTTTTGCCAGGGATACCCATGGCGCCGGAAATTTGAGTCGTTCGGAGTCCGGGATTTTTTTGAATAAACTCATGCAAGGAATTTATTCCCCCATTTACTCCCTCACTTACTGCCTCATTTAATCCCCCATTTATTCCCCCAACTTTTTCGCTTTTTTTTCTATAACCACCGGTTCTCGGACTGCCCCTGAATTCGATATTATTTTGATCCCTGAGTGCTTTGAGCCAGTGTTCTAAGGTCTTTTCAGGGACACCCAAAGCTTTGGAGATTTGTGGTTTGCGAAGCCCCGGAGTCTTTTGTATGAAATCAAGGAGAGTTTTTAATCCCCCATTTACTCCCTCATTTACTCCGCCAGTATCATCCTTTTTTGAGGGAGTAAAAGGTTTCTCTTTAGTTCGGTCACTTTCAATAGCTTCATCCATTCCTTTACGCCTGAAGGTAATGGAGAACCAATCACCGTCCGCCTCGATGATGGGCGGTTGCAGACCATAGGCTGCGATTGTTTCCCTGATACGTTTGATACCTGACCCGATATGCTCTACCAGGTCCATGCGGGCCATGAGGGAGAATAGGAGCAGGTTTCGGGGACGGCTTATGTGTCCCAGGTCCTTTAGTCTAAGACCGGATACCAGACCCCCCGGATTTACCACCTCGACCCGGTCCTGGTATATATTGACCTGAATGTTGGAAGTGGAGCGGTAATCCCGATGAGCGATCGCATTCAGCAAGGCCTCGCGAAGGGCCTCTTCCGGGAGCTCAAGGATCTCTTCTCGCGGGCCTCCTTTAATCACATACTCTGTGTTTAGGTGGGATTTGAGATAGGATGTGGCAGCATCGTAGTTATCCTGAATGCTTCCTTCAAAAATCGTATGGTCGAGTATTTTGGTCTTGGTTTTCCCCTGAAACAGAGCGCAACTCAGGGATGCTTGAAGAAAAAACCTGGGGATACGCTTACCGAAAAGGAGTACACCCGCGTTTGTCATGCCCTCGTCTGAAATGATATGGAGGTTCTTTAATACATCCTCTTTCCTGAGGCCGGTAGGGATATTGGCAGTTTTGACAAAAGCCTGATATTTAGCGGAATCGAAATCTCTCCGCATATTGAATTTCTTGCATGGTTGTTCATCAAAGCGGATCAGCCCTTCCTTGAAGAAAAACTCCCGTATTTGCTCCCGCGTCATCCGCTGGCTGTTGGCTGCCTCTCTGATGTAGAAGAGTCCGTTTGCAGAATAAGGTTTGTTCGGCCCTGAGGGAACTGAGACGACAAGAATATTATCGAGGGCAACAATATCCAGAACAAGCGGGGGATCGATATTACGGGCTGTTGATTGGATTTCCGATTTGGTTCGGTTTGGATCTTTTATACCTGCTTTTCTGCCCTGATCATCCACACCGACCAGGATACGACCTCCGGCCGCATTGGCCAAAGCACAAATCTCCCTGGCAATGTGGGAGGGAGAAGTCTTGAACTCCATGGTGTACCCCTCCCCGATTTGGATAAGCTTATCAAGTTCTTTAGTGCCCAAGGCCATGTTCAGTTTGAAAAACTCCTTTCAAGCAAGTGATTCAACACGTCCGTTTTGGTCTTATAGTCTCCCTGAGGCAGCAGAGAAAATTTGTTGATTCTAAGAAACCGGTAACCGTAGCTCTCCAGTTCCAGTTGCCGGCTCACATCATAATCAAGATATTGCTGGGAAAAATTATGCTGGGTAACAATATCAGGGTTTTGCGTATGGTATTCCACACCGTCATATTCCAGGATCAGGGTCTGTTCCTTTCCCCCCTTGGAAAAGGTCATGAGGAAATCGACCCGGTATTTGGGGATTTGCCTGGCATATTCGGCCTGGAGATATTCGCCGATTTTAAACTGGGGGATGATCCTGATATGCTCTCGGTTTGCCTTCACAAATTCAGTATTGATCAGGGTGGCATAGAGATCCTTTTCAGCGGGTGAGTCAAAGACAGACGGGTCTTCCACAAAAAAATCACTTTTTATAGAATCCGCAAGGATCTGGGCATAATGCTTGAGTGCTTGCCCGAGTTTAGTCTTGGAGTATTTCTCAAGAGGCATGCTGTGTACAAAGATCATGGTATCCTTGGCTCGGCTGAAGCCGACATTAAGACGTTGCATCTTGAGACTTCTGATCGTGTCCGCCTTGCCATCAATTACCGGGTATATTGTTCCTAAGACAGCATTGCCGTATTTTTCATCCTCCACTAACGAATAGTAAACAAGGTCCCGCTCCTCACCCTGCACATCCCCCACAAACCAGACAGCCAGATCATGGTTTTTCCTGAGGGCCGGCAGGTTGAGTTTTTCATTCAGGACCTGTTCCATCCTGGCCTGCTGGTCCTTAAATGAGGTAATGATTCCCACGGTCCCCTTAAATTCGTTTTTAATGCGTTTATCCAGGTCCTCAATAATGGCATCTATTTCATCCAGGTTCACGTTGCTTCCGGAATTGCCTTTGGTTTCCACGGGGATGAACTGTAAGACCTCACCGATGGGTTTGGTGCGGATGCGGTTTACGCTTAGTTCCATGTTGACGAGTTTGTAAAAGAACTCATTGGAGTAATCGATGATCTCGGGAAAACTGCGGAAGTGTTCCTTTAAAGAAGTAGTATAATTGGCAATTGCCTTGGCAAAGCTGAGGGTAGAAGTGCGGATATTAAAGGTTTTAAGCCACAGGATAGCCCCGGCATTGTCCTGAGGCCGAAGGACCTGTTCCACTTCCTGGTCATCCTCGCTGATTTCCTTTGACACCTCTTCGATCAGGGTTTCTTTCTCCTGATCGGTTCCGGTGATACCGTAGGCACCGGTGTAGGCGTCGATGATGTCTTTGAAATATCCGGCAGAATACTTTGAGTTGACGTTGTAGGCCCCCACGGCCCCGTATTGGAGCTCGTCACCAAATACCACCACCTGTTTTGCCCTGAGAATAAGGGAGATGGATTCGGCAATAGACACCTGTGATGCCTCGTCAATAATGAGGAGGTCAATCAGGTCCTCGCCCATGGGAAAGTGCCTCGATATAAGCTCGGGCTCGGCAATGATAGCAGAGACGTTCTCAAGCAGAACCTTTGCCTGCCCCAGGGTAAGCCTCCGGCCGCCGTCAATGCAGACCTTGATTCTGGCTATCTCTCCCAGATAATTATTTAGATTCTTGAGGCGAACATCATTTTGGTGTTCAACCTCTTGTTGTTTTAGTTTACAAAAGGAATCCAGATCTTCATCATGAAGGGTATCAAAGGACATAATCCCGGAGAGTTGATAATGCAATTGAATCCATCTCCAGATTTTCTCCTCCTGCGCCGTGAGGCCGGTGAGCAGGGCCAGGCTAGCCAGGTCCTTTTCAGAAACATGAAGTTTGGCCAGGATGTGACCATAGGACGTGAAGAGGTTCTCGATGGAGGTGAGCAGGTCATCGTCGACCTTATCTAAAACGTCTTTCACCTTGATAAGGGTTTGGTAAATCTCCGAAACACCTTCATCAACCTTTCCACTGATCTCTCTATACTGGTCAATGATTTTCCGGTGTCTCTTGAGTGTGAGAAGCGAACGGAGTTCCGGAATCCCCTCGGTTAAAACACCGAGTGTAAGCTGATTGATGGTCGTTTTCTTGATCCGCGCGATTTCCTCTATTACAGGGCCGTATTTCAAGCTCTTCAGATCCTTAAGAATTGCATCCAATTCGCTTTGGGTCGGTAATTTCCGGAGGATCTTCTTCAGGAATGCCCCCTGCACGTTACCAGCCTGCAGATTGGATATGGGCATATTTTTCTTGAAAAGATTTGAGGCCTTCAGGATGAGATCCTGGAAATCTTCGGGGATTTCTGTCAGGTCAGAACTGTAACCTAATGTATCTTGCGAGTAGACATTGATCTCTTCACAGGCAGCGAGGAAGTCAGGGATATCGGCTTTACGTTTAAAGAGAAACATGAGGGACGGAAGTTCGATATCCTTCAGATTATTTACAGCATCTTCTGCTACAAAGGCCATTACTTTTTCGAAATCTATTTTTGCGGTAACTTTAGAGAGATGGCCTTCCTCTTCCCGAA
>CAZGIZ010000226.1:0-5773 GCA_964526655.1 uncultured Desulfobacteraceae bacterium
TTGCCGGACCCATAGTGGGGACCTTTGTGTTGATGTTTGTCTCCGAGCTGTTCCGTGGCCTGGGCATGTATTCCCCCTTTGTCCCTGCGGCCCTGCTTGCATTGGTCGTGTATCTGCTTCCCAACGGCCTTGTCAGCCTACCGGGGATCCTCTGGTCCCGGCTTTCAAATCGAGAAAAAAAGGGACCCAATCATGCTTCTTGAGATCCAGGAATTGACCAAGTTTTTTGGCGGCCTTGCGGCCATATATGAATTCGACATGAATGTCAGGGAAGGGGAGATAGTGGGACTTATCGGCCCTAACGGCGCCGGAAAAAGCACCCTCTTCAACCTGATCACAGGGGTTTTGAGGCCCACAGGGGGAAGGATAATCTTTAAGGGAAAGGACATTGTGGGCAGAAAACCGCACGAGATCGCCGAACTGGGAATAGGCAGGAGTTTTCAATTGAATCCCCTTTTCGGGGATTTCAGCGTCCTCCAAAACGTTTCTGCCTCCTTTCATCTTCACCCCAAATCAAGCATCCTGGGCATATACTTCAATACCCCTACCTATCGCCGCAATGAGGCCTATATCCTGGAGAAGTCCCTGGAGATATTACGGCTGGTCGGGCTGGAGAAGGTCAAGGACGAACTGGCCAAACATCTGTCCCATGGACACCAGAAAATGCTCGGGGTAGCCAGGGCCCTTGCCGTGCAGCCCAGGCTCCTCCTGCTTGATGAGCCAATCGCGGGCATGAACACGGAAGAGATAGAATTTACCCTTTCAGCCATTTTGAAGACAAGGGAGCAGGGGGTGACCATCGTCCTTGTGGAGCACAATATGCGTATCATGGATCTCTGTGACAGGGTCAGCGTTATCAGCTTCGGGCGGAATATTGCCGAGGGGACCCCTTCGGATGTGAGAAACAACAAAGAAGTAATCGAGGCATATCTCGGCGGAGGGCAGGTTGCTTAGGATAGAGCATCTTACGGTCTTTTATGAAAAGGCGAAGGCCCTTGACGGCGTGACTTTGGAGGTGGGCGAGGGTTCCATAGTCACCATTATCGGCGCCAACGGGGCCGGTAAAAGCACCATCCTCAGGGCCATATCAGGTTTGACGGCCGTATCATCGGGGGAGATATGGTTTGAGGATACCAGGATAAAGGGCCTTGAGACACCGGACATTGTAAGGCTCGGCATCGTCCAGGTGCCTGAGGGCCGGCAGCTTTTCCCCTTCCTCTCAGTTTCGGTCAACCTCAAACTCGGTGCGAGCGCGCGGAGGGACAGGGATGCCATAGATGAAGATCTGGAAAGGGTCTTTGACCAGTTCCCGGTGCTGCGTGAAAGGCGCAACCAACAGGCCGGGACCCTGAGCGGGGGCGAACAGCAGATGCTGGCCATCGGCCGGGGGATAATGGCAAAACCGAGACTGCTCATGCTGGATGAGCCCTCGGTGGGGCTGGCCCCCATAGTCGTTGAGGAGCTGGGTAATGTGATAAAGAGAATCAATGAAAAAGGCGTCAGTGTCCTTTTGGTGGAACAAAACCTTTCCCTGGCCCTGCGTGTAGCCGAGACAGGATATGCACTGCAGGTGGGAAAGATCGTATTTCAGGGGAAAATCGACCTGTTCAAGGGGAGTGAAATCGTCAAGAAGGCATATTTAGGCGGATAGACAAATGGAGGTCAAGATGAGAGAACTGCAGACAGATTTATCTATATTCAAAAAGTTTGATTTTGAATTTTCACCCGTGGGAATCAAATACCTTTTGGATGAACCCACGGGCATTGAGAAATTAGAGGATGTCATAAGTTTCTGCGAGATGCCCAAGGAGGCATCGCAAAGAGGCACACCCTTCTATATCTCAAAAGAGAATGACAACTGCTTTGGAAAACTGGCCCTGGGAATGGAAGGCACCCCGGCCTTTGCCGCGAGTGGTAAGATAGGAGCGGCCTTTGAGATCTTTCAGGAGCCCCGCACAAACAGCAGGCTCTACCAGTATCTGCCTAAACTCCACAAAGGCACTGTGAATTATGTGATATTCTCCCCCCTTGATAAAATAACCTTCGAGCCAGATCTGTTGTTTGTTACGGCCAATGCAAATCAACTGGAAATAATCTTGAGAGCGATGATCTATTCCACTGGCGAGCTCTATGAAAGCAGGTTTACACCGGTATTTGGCTGCTCATGGCTCTTTATCTATCCCTATCAGAGCGGCAAGGTCAACTATGCAATTTCTTCCTTGGAGTTCGGTATAAAAGGTAAGGAGATATATCCTGACGAAACCACAATAATCAGTATCCCCTACCACTGGATATCGATCATAGCCCAGAACCTGAAGGAGATGAAATGGGCCCTGGCCGCCCAAACGGACGGAAGGGAAAGGTTTATAGAGCGCGAGCAGGGCATGCTCGAGGAATTTGCAAGACATTATCCGGAATAGAAGTCAAGTACACGGAGATCAAGGTAAGGACCCCTGCAAGAATCAGTAACATTCTTATCAGACATTCCTGAGAAATGACCAAATCAAAAAGGAGGAAAATAAGATGGAAAAACGTGCATTGAATCCGCTTACACAGGACCTGTCGATTTTTAAAAGGTTCAATTTTGAAAACCAGCCCGTAGGTGTGAAGTTCCTATACAGAAAGCCCGAGGGGATAAGGAAGCTCGACAAGCAAATGGCCATTTGTGAGATGATAAAGGAGGCCCAGCAAAGCGATGCCCCCTTCTATATCACCGCGGAGGATGAAGACTGCTTCGGGGCCGTGACACTGGGTATGAAGTCCATGCCCCCCTTTGCCGAGGCCGGGATGGTAGGTAAAGATCTGGGCATTTTCAAAGAGCCCCGCGCCAACAGCAGGATCTATAATTATCTTCCCAAGGTGCATCCGGGGATTATCAATTATGTGGCTTTCGCCCCACTGGACAAGCTGGACTTTGAGTCAGACCTGCTGATTATTTCCGCCACCATAAGCCAGGCGGAGGTCCTGTTCCGGGCCATAGACCATTTATCGGGCGGTCCCCGGGAGTCAAAGACTACCGGGGTGTTCGGATGCGCCTGGCTATTTACATATCCATATCAGACCGGCAAGATAAACTGGACGGTTACGGGCCTGGCCTACGGGGCAAAATCCAAGGAGGTATTTCCGGAGGGAATGATCATATTTTCCATTCCCTTTGATTGGACCCCGGTTCTCATACACAATCTCAAGGAGATGGATTGGGAGATGCCTGCCTATGAGATGGGCGTAAAGAAATTCAAGGAGTTTGAAGCGAAAATAATCGGGGACCTCGTGGAAGAAATGGAGAATATTTAACAGAAAAGGAGGAAAAGCCCAAAATGATGCCAAGAATCGAGATCGATAAGGAAAAGAGGGAGAGAATCATTGAAAAGGCGGGTCATCTCGCCGATGAAATCGGGTTAAAATACATGGCTTGCGCCCCTGCTACCTTTGGGGCCATATGTGACGCCTTCAGGTCCGAGGGCATTGAGCTGTTTACACCTGAAATACAGGAGGTGCTGACATCGGCGATGATGGGTCTCCACGGCGGCATAGCCATGACAGGGGTAGGCACCTGCGGGGCAGTCACGGCCGCCACCTTTCTTATCAGTTATGTTGTGGGTGTCCCCACGGAGAAACTGGCGAAAGACGGCAACCTCAATTATGCCGCGAGTGTTCCTGCCGTGGAATATGTTATTGACAGGTTCGAAGAGGATTACGGGGCCATAGACTGTCTACGGGTTCGCTATAACCGTGTCCAGAGGGCCCTGGACCTCATGGATCCGGACGCCAGGATACTGGAGATGACCTTTGCTTTGCTCCAGCCGGATAAATGCGGCATGACCTCGGAAAAGTTCGAGGGAGGACGCGACCAGACTCCGCCTGTGAGGGGTGCGCGATGGGCTTCGGAGGCCATCTGCGATCTGTTGGAGATGGAACCCGAAGATCGATGGGATCTGCCGCCCCATCTCAGGGGCCTGGGACCCCAGGAATTGATGCCGAAGCTTCAGAAGGTCGTCGAGTTATTGAAAGAGATGGGCTGGGGCCGGCCCAACGAGAAGATATCCTACCGCGACTATCGAAAACTGAAGCTTCTGGGAAAAGAAGGGCTGGAAAAGGAAAGGCTGGGCTCCTTGAGCGCCCCGATGCAGTAAGGACAGGGGATTTCATGTCGGTTTTTCCGGAACCCTGAATCACCGCAAGAGCCAAGGCAGGACATGAGAGATGTTCCGTCCCGGAATATCTTCTCAGGCAAGCTGATCCTCTGCAAGAGGCAGGAAAACGGTAATGGTCGTCCCTTTTCCTGCCTCGCTTTCAGCGACAATTGATCCATGGTGCTTTTCAATGATTCCATAACTGACCGAAAGACCCAGTCCCG
Source organism: uncultured Desulfobacteraceae bacterium (assembly GCA_964526655.1). Taxonomy (GTDB): domain Bacteria; phylum Desulfobacterota; class DSM-4660; order Desulfatiglandales; family HGW-15; genus CAZGIZ01. The sequence continues at coordinate 4,358 of CAZGIZ010000226.1, forward strand.
TCCCCTTTCCAACCTCTTTTGTAGTGAAAAATGGATCAAATATCCTCTCCAGGTTCTCTTTTGGGATTCCAATTCCTGTGTCTCTGATATCTATCCGGACGGAATTGCCCTCTACAGAGCTTGAAATTGTAAGCTCGCCCCCATTAGACATAGCTTCAATGGCGTTGAGAAAAAGGTTCAGAAAAACCTGTTGCAGGTTCTGATGATTTCCCCTGATCTTGGGAAGATGATCATCAAATTTCATTTTCAAAGTTATGTTGTTGACCAGCAGTTCATTATTTATGAGCATGGTTGTGGATTCCAGCACATCCCGCACAGACAATATTTTGAAGGAACTCTCATCGCGATGGGTGAAATCCAGGAGGTTGGCAACCGTCGCTCCTGCCCTCTCCACCTGGCTGTAAATATCCCTCAGCATATCGATCTTTTCTTCTTCAGGCCATTCGTTGAATTCATCAATCAATGTTTCAGTGGTCAAGCTTATGTTATTCAATGGATTATTTATTTCATGTGCAATCCCTGCCGTCAAGGTGCCGATAGCCGCCATCTTCCGTGATTCTATCAACTGATTTTCACGATCCTGGATTTCCTTCAACATCCAGTTAACCGTGACAGCGAGATCAGTGAATTCATCCTGATACTTCTTGGCCGGCGTTATAGGTGAAAAATCACCCTTTGCAATGCGGCGCATATAACTTTCAAATCGCTTGAAGGGTACAAATATTTGCCGTGTGATAAAGGTTACAATAAAGGTCTCAAATATCAGGATAAGGGCCAGCGCCACAAAAGCGATGATTTTTGATGTACGCAGCCATGTATTAAAGCTCAGGCGTTCCTGATCAATCGCACTGGAGGCGTCTGAAACCAGTTCCGCGCCTGCACGTCTGAGCTCCACCTGGAAGATGCCCCGCTTGTCCTCTGTCCCCGAGTCGGCCTTTCCTGTAAGTTTGTCAAGGCTTTCCAAGAGACCTCTGTAACGCTTAAGTATATTTGACATTCTGGCGAAGGCATTCTCTCCGATTATATAACAAAAATCTTTTTTTGAAGTCTCCAGGACGTTTTGTGCATTGTTAACAAAGGAAAGGGCATCCTGAAGATTGGTTCCATAAAGGAGGAAATTTTTCTCAAAGCGACGCGCCTGTTGGATTTCAAAGACATAGTTACCAGCCTTTTCCAAAAATAGTTGTTTTGCGCCGAGTCTTGAAATGAATATAACTGCAACAACAATAATCGCGCAGATAAGGAGGAAATTGAGTATAAACCCCAGGACCACTCTGAGCCGTATGCTTGACCTGGGCCTTTGCGTCAAGGCCCTTTCGGCAGACTCGATATCGGCATAGGTAAAATTGGATGAGAAAAACTTGTCGCCGGGAGTCATAAAGAATAGTCCTTAAACTGAATCCTATTAAATTTATT
>CAZGIZ010000227.1:0-5746 GCA_964526655.1 uncultured Desulfobacteraceae bacterium
CGTAAAATGTGCGCTGGAATTGGAAGGCCATTCTCGTTAAAAGATAGCTATTTCAAAGGCTTAGGGAGATTTTGAAAGATTTATCTGCCACGGCGCATAAATTTATGCGCCGTATGTCTTAGAACCCTACTTTGGTTGTATACCCTACCTTTGATCCATACCGAAGCTTTAAGTTTTCCCAGTAAGGCCTTTGCCCGATCCGCCGGGTCTTTCCCCATCAAGTTACATTCCTTATCTTTGATAAACTCGTCATCCACAATTTCTAAAATCGTCTCAATCATCCCCTCTTACTCCGAAGGCACTTATTAAGTCTATTATTGTTATTTTTAGAATTTTATGCCATATTCAGCAAATCTCACGCTGCTTTTAATATTCTTACACCTCCACTGTGTTTTATTAAGACCGAACGATGAAACCCTACTCCAGGTCATCCGATTCAGATTTTTTTATAGATTTTATTTGAGGCGATAATGGATGAAGTATGAAAACCCCAATATTTTTCAGTTAGGACAAATCAGGAAATCCAGGCTCGTTTTGTAACTGATGAATATTGGAAGTAAATAGATAACACATTAGATTGCACGCATTACTATTGGGTTAGGCTACGCTCAGCCTAACCAATGTTGGGCAAATAATATTGGTTTAGGTTCGGAGTGGAAAATATAAATAAACGATATCCCTTGGAGAAGAAAAATATCAGGCTGAAATTTCCAATAATGCATTGACATACCTGATGCCTCAATAAAGATTCATGTACAATATATTCCAGAGGGCTTTTGAACTATGAGAAACAATGTAAAAAATCTTCCGCATTGGGTTTGGTATACAGCAATGTTTTTGTATTGTGCAGATAGGGCAAGGATGGAGACACCAACTAAATCAATTGACGAAGTTTATAAAGATTTTTTACAAGATCAAAGATTAGATAAAAATAGTGGTTTTCAACTCAGAAATCAGGGTACATCTATGATGTTAGCATACGGACTACTTGTTCTTCCCAGGGCAATTTGGGATCGGGATGATTTACCAGTCTTTGAATTTAGCACTAAAACAGAATTTAATTTCATTGTTGCCGATTTTCACGCTCAAACTCAGCATAGCCAGTTTATCCGATGTATAAGAAATTCCATCTCACATGCTAACTTAAACATCATTGCACCTGCCGACACGCATCAAAGAGACACATTTACCTTTTGGAATTATAATCCACGAAAACAGTGTGTTGATTTTAAGGTTTTAAGTTCTTGGAAGGGATTTCTCAGCTTTTTAGATGAAGTGGCAAAATATTACATCAATACAGTAAAACCATTCTTTGAATCATGCTGTTAACATGAAAACCAAATTCCCTAATGTCACGATACCGGATGAGTTTGGAACTTGGCAGCAGAGCATCAATAAATTTGCCCAACAAAGCCTGGAAGCCGACGAAAAAAGCCGCACCCGCTGAAGAGCGGCGTTGGTCCCATAGCATATTTTTGACATTCGAGAAGGTTGATGTTACGTTTTAACCAAAAATAAAAGGAGCTTACACTATGCGGAACATTTTCGAAATACGACATCTTTCCAGAGAAGACAAGCTTAGAGTGATGGAAGCTATTTGGGAAGACTTATCAAAAGAAGGTGAGGAGATAGAATCCCCCAACTGGCATCAGGAAACGCTTGAGGAAACTGAAAAACGGCTAAAATTGGGAGAGGAAAAGATGGTCGACTGGCAGAGCGCAAAAAAGGAACTCCGGGAACGATTCGAATGAAAATCAAGGTACTTTCTTCTGCAATTGAGGATTTATATGAGGGGAGATTGTTCTACGAGAAACAAGGAGAGGGACTGGGAGAGTATTTCTTTGATTCTCTGTTTTCCGACATTGATTCGTTGATACTTTATGGTGGAATCCACATAAAAGTTTTCGGTTATCATCGCATGTTAGCCAAACGATTTCCTTACGCTATCTACTACAAGCTCGAAGGGGAAGCACAAATCGTGGTGGTGTATAGAGTCCTTGATTTACGTCGTGATCCGAAGAAAATCAAGCAGTCGTTAATGACTGGGCGAACAGATCGGTGAAGTGGGAACCTCCTGATTTCTAAAAACATTTTTACTTTTTTTCAAAAATATTGTTCTGCCCACCCGGGCCCTTACTTCCGCATTCGCTGAGGAGGCCTAAATCATTGTGACTATATGGCCTTTTCAAAGGAAGTGCTTCCTGTTGATCGGTATCTATTCCCAACTATTGCCACAAGGTCCCCGCACTTGATCATCAGCTCACAGTGGCTGATCACCTCATTGGCGGCCATGAGCATCCCGTACCCCTTGAGCAGGTTTTCGTCAAAGTGCTCCCTCGCGATCTCTCCGGCTGTTTTTGGGCCCGACCGGAGTATTTCCAGGATCGCGGCGCACCGGTCCCTGTGATGTTGCAGCAGCTCATTGATGCGCCCCCCAAGTTCGATCCTGTTCCAGTGATCGTTGTAATAAAGCCGGTGGCCCGGAAGAACAAGTATATCGGGATACTGCTCCGCTATCTCATAAAGCTTTTTCAGGGACATTATGTACCGGTGCAGCCCGAAGATTGCCTCGGGATCGCTGTAAAGGGGGTTGATCACCTGTGAGAGGTCCTCGTACAACGCCACGCGGGTGGGCCAGGGAGAGATCTCCGGCAGAACGATGTCACCGACCAAAATAGCTTCATCTCCGATTAGTGTGGCCAGGCAATCCGGGCTGTGGCCGGGCAGGTGACAGGTCCGGATGCCCGTTTCGATCTCCTGTGTCCCGTCAGCAATGGAATCAACCCGGAGACCCTGCAGCACCCTGTGATATTCAACGCAGTTTCTGGTAAAAAATTCTTCGGGCATCTCACAATGCCAGCATTTGGCCGGGAAGTCCTCCTTGTAACCCGGAGGGGCCTTTTTCGGATACTTGCGGATGATGAGGTCGTAGATGGCGTGCGCCCTGACCTTCAGGTCTGTCATACGGACCAGCTCCGCCAGACCCCCGTCATGGTCCTCGTGCCCATGGCTGATGAGCACAAAGGAGAGGTCTTCAGGTTTAATGCCAGCGGCGCGCATCATCTTTAGCAGGTTCCCGCCCTGACCGTAACGGCCAGAGTCTACCAGAAAGGGTTTATCGGCCAGGACTGCATAATTCCATGTGGGGCCGAGGTCCCAGTGGCCCCCGTAGAAGTTCATGGTGGGCAATCCGATTATTTCTGGTCCGGAGGGGAGCCTGAACCTCACAATCATGCCGTTTCCGCTCTTGTCGCCCCGAGCTAAGATTTTTTCCGTGTGTCTTTCCAAAATATCCCCTTATCCATAACTGTCCCTATTTTTTGAATTGTTACATATATCAAAGCAAATAGAAATGCTACAATTTAAGCCCTGATGTTCTGATAAAACATTTTGTTTCCAGGAAGCAGTGATGGGAAATCGGGATGTCCCCCTTGTCAGTATTAAAGGGGCAGGAAGGGATTTCATTTTTATGCAGGGTCGGTATAATAATCCATTTGAGATATGCCGGAACTGATTTTTCGGCTGAGGAAATCAAATGATGGAGGTGATTTTTAATGGCCAAGAAAAATAACTTTCCGCGAGAAAAGTCAAACAGGATTGTCCTTTTTGCCGATCTGCGGGATTCAACGGATATTCTAATGAATTTCGAACAGGGTATTTACAAGAGAGCGGGGGGACTATCCAATTCCGACTTTACCTATGAAAAATTCATCTTCGACCTCCATGAGATTACCTATAGAGAGCTTTATCTGGGACATGAGAACACCTATTCGGAATTGTACGGTGACGGGGTCATGGGGGTCTTCCCTGAAGACAATTCAAAGTACATCCTTGAAAATATTTACAGGCTCACCAACAGGATGAGGGCCTATAATGACAATCCCGAGGCAGGCCTGTCGCGACCAAAAATCGATATAGGTGCCGGCATCACCATGGGCATGGTACACTTTGTCTATTTCCCCCTGGATGAGCGGGATCATCCTGTGGGACAATGCATACATGAAGCGTCAAGGATAGTGGGGCTCTCAAAATTATATGATGCCAGAATTTTAATATCACATAGGTTTTTTAATTTCACGGAAGGCTTTTTGAATTCGGATCAGAGGTTTTCCTATAGATTTATTGACAGGGTAATATTGAAAGGCTTTCGGGAATCCATAACCCTTTTTGAACTTCTGATGGATAGCGACCCCAGGTTTGAACTCAAAAAAAATTCCATTCCGGCATACTCAAGGGCCTATTCCGAATATTGTCAAAAACACTGGGAAGAAGCCAAGAAGATTTTCTTGGGCATTTCCCAGGAATACGGGCTGGGGATTGGGACTGTGATGGCTAACAGGTGCGATTTATTGGCCGGCTACCAACCGGGCCGGGACTGGAACGGGATCTGGGAGCTCAAGGATAAATGATTCCCTTCTGCTCCTCATAGATTTGAGGCAAAAAGGCGCGCAGATTGGAATACTCCAGGACATTGTGCCTCCCAAGCTCCCTGGGAATCGCTTCAGGGATCTTGACACCAGGGGGCAGGAGCAGTCTGGGCCGTTTGTCGATGATGTGATAACCCATCCAGAATCGGGTGCGAAATTCAATCCCGTCTTGTGTCTCGCGTATGAAATGGCACATGACTGCCGGGGCCTTCGGCGCCTCCCGGGACGCGCCCGAGGGCGAGGAGAGGCCGTTGGCCGCCACGACCGTCCCCACGTTCGGGGCCTTGAAGCGGGACATGTCAAACCCCATGTCTTCAGGTGTGAGGAAGCTGATCATGATATCTTCCGTGCCCGCACCCACGTCTTCAACCACATGATGGGTGATCCCCTGGAATTTAAGGGGCGCCGGACGTTGCGGGTCCAGGACCTTTTTCCGGTCTTCATCGCTTATGGAAATTGCGAAATGCCCCCGAGGCCACCAGATCTTGTATCTCAGGTCCTCAAGACTGTGCCACGCAAACCACCAGTGAATCATATCAACAGTAACCCCTGGCATAGGCGTATGATTCGCCACAAAGGCGCCGCCATCGGGCAGGGAGCAATACCCGGCCTCCACCTCCATGTAGCCCGGGTCCAGCAGGTTGTTTATATTCTCAATGGGGAGGGCCTTGGCCGGATCCATAGATCTTTCCATGGCCTCGATCATTCCCGGACCGGGTGCGGCAGGCTCCATGTAGTAATACTTGGAATAGGGTTTTGTCTTTTCTTCGGGCGACAGGTCTTTTAGTGTGCTCATGATCAGAACCTCCATCTCAGCAGATTGATTTTGGGTCTAATATCCATGGGATTCATGAAAAAGGTCGTCACAGCCTTTGTCGCAGAATTGATCATTATATTCAATAGAAAATAGATAATGGCCATCCAGAAATAGTAACGCACTGATAAAAAACGAAATATCATTTTTTTAATCTTACTTTTTTATCAGCATTGAAGTATTCCATTGACGGTCCGGAGAACAACCATGAGAAGGGAGGATTGGCCGCTTCCGCCATGGTCATTGACGGCGAGTTGGGATAAAGGGAAATGAAGCTCCCCGCAGCAAGCGATAGGGTATCAAGCGGAATTAAGCCATAGCCAACACGCCTTCGATCTTCGAGCTATGGCACAGTTCACCTTGCCATCCACCCCTGCGGCCCCGTTAAAACCAGCGGGATTTCCACTCCGCTATAACAGGCCGTAGGGTATTCTGGCGAAGGCGAATGAAACTAATCAACCCAGTTAAGGGTCTTATCCACGGCCTTTTTCCACCCGCGTATGCC
>CAZGIZ010000228.1:0-5711 GCA_964526655.1 uncultured Desulfobacteraceae bacterium
AGCCGGAGCAGGGTCGAGGCGTTCCCCCCCTTGATCCTCTCCATTGCTTCCCTTGTCAGGTCCGCTGATTCCATCTCCTTGAAATACCGTCCAGGCCTTATGAGCGGATAGTCGGAGCCGAATAGGAGCTTTTCAGGCCCCAGGATCTCGCCCGCCACCCTGTATATGTCAGGGTCATAGAGAAAGGGGGACGCGGCAGTGTCGAACCAGACATTTTTCAGGACCTCCTTGACCTCCCTCTTCATGAGGCCGTAGAAAAAGAGGCCCCCGCCCCAGTGGGCCAGGACAATCCTGTTGGAGGGATATCTCTTTAAAAGACTATAGACCTGGTTGAGGGTCATGGGCTGCTTGCCTGGATACTGATGACCCAGGGGTTCGTTGGTATGGAGCAATACGGGGACATCGTAATGGACGCCTATCTCCATGATATTATCCAGGGCCGTGATGATATCACGGGAAAATCCCTGATCATAGACTGCTAACTCGCCGATACCCGAAAGCCCTGCCTTCAGGCACCTTTCCGCCTCCTCAGGCGCCTCACGGGACCTGAAATCAAAACTGCAGAAACCTATCAGCCTTTCAGGGTGTTGCCGGACCGACTCGATCACATAGTCATTATTCCTCTTATAATTTTCGCTTTTTCTCCATGGGAATCCGAAGACTATTGACCTGTCAACCCCATCCTCTTCCATAATGACGAGGAGGTCCTCTCTTCCCTCCATTTTAGACTCTATTGGGCCGTATAGAAGCTCAAAGTCCGGCTCTTCCGGGAAAAAGGAGGCCCTCTCCTCCCTGAAAATTGAGGGAAAGATGTGGGTGTGAAAGTCTATAATCATTAAAGCAGCCTTTTAAGCGAGCTCTCCGCCGCCCCCGGCATGAAGCCCACATGGGTATCCACGATCCTGCCCTCCTGATCGATCACAAACATGGTGGGGATGGAAAAGTTGCTGTCCCCGAAATATTCCTGGACCGTCTTCTGGTCCGCCCTGAGGATCGTGTAGTTTATCCTGAAATACTCCTTAAAGGCGGATAGATATTGATCATTGACCTGCCTGGGGTCATCCAGGGATATCCCCAGGACAACCATTCCCCGGTCTTTGTATCTCTCCTGGAGGTCCACCAGCTCGGGAATGGATTTGCGGCAGGGCGGGCACCAGGTGGCCCAGAAATCCAGGAGCACGGCCTTTCCCCTGTAATCCGACAGGGAGACCTTCTTGCCGGAAAGATCGGTGAGGGAGAAATCGGGGGCTTTCTTTTCCTCGTTCCCCTTTCCCCCGCAGCTCAACAGAAAAATGAGCAGAATGCTAAGGCCGCCTAAAGAAAGTGTTCTTGTAAATCTGTTTAAAATCATGTCTATGGCCTTTCAAAAATTCAGTAATTTCGGCTAATCGAATAATATCATGTCCTTTTTTAATCATTAACATCCCGTATGGCAAGAAATTAGTAACCTTCAAAAGCGTGTGCATGGCTAAGTTATTTTCAAGTTAGCTCTCATCGTCAGGCGAGGCCATGACCTTTTTCGAAAGGGGATATCTTTTTAAAAATTCCAGCAGACTTTGCCATGGCTTAAAATTAGAGGTTTACGCCCATGAATCCATGGGAATCTCCCGGAAGCATATTAAACCTCTAATTTTAAGCCATTTTCTCCAAACATAGTAGATATCCCCTTGAGGAAAGGGTAATGGCCGAACGCCTGACTTTAGGATTGAAATGTCCTATGCACACGCTTTTGAAGGTTGCCAAGAAATTTGGCCCTTCCGGTAATCAGAGCATCTGATAGGGGTCCACGTCGATGATCATGGCCACCCCGCTCCCTCTCAGTATCCTGCGTGAGGTAGCCTCCACCTCCCTGAGGAGGTAGTGCAGGAGCTCAGTCCCCTTGCTCTTCAGGAGTATCTGCCTGCGATGCTTGCCCTTTAATTTCGCCAGGGGGGCCTTTGCCGGACCCAGGACCTGGACCTCCCTTCCCCTCCTGGGCCATTTATCAAGCATGGCCCTTATCTCGTCTCCCATTTGCCGCGCCATCTCTTCCGTGGCGCCCTCATCATTTCCCTGAAACCTGAGGCACGCCAGATAGGAAAAGGGGGGATACCCTAACTGCTCGCGCAGATCGAGCTCCTTTTGAAAAAAAGTCTTGTAATCGTGGTCTTTGGCCGTCGCGATGGCATAATGGCCGGGATTAAAGGTCTGGACAATCACCCTCCCCTTCTTCTCCCCGCGGCCCGCCCTGCCCGCCACCTGGGAAAGGAGCTGGAAGGTCCTTTCGCCGGCCCTGAAGTCCGGGAAGCTCAGGGATAGGTCAGCAGCTACCACACCGACGAGCGTCACATTGGGAAAGTCGTATCCCTTTGTGATCATCTGGGTCCCCACAAGGATATCCGTCTCACCCTCTATGAACCTTTTCAATATCTTGAAGGACTCTCCCTTGCGCCTTGTGCTGTCCCTGTCCATCCGGGACACGCGGGCGGTCGGGAAAAGTTCGGCCAGCTCCCGCTCCAGCCTCTCCGTCCCGAAGCCGTAGGCCCTCATGCCCTCATGGCCGCAGGCGGGGCAACTTCCCTTTGGCCGGGTGGAAAAGCCGCAGTAGTGACAACTGAGGACATTCTCCTTTAAGTGATAGGTCAGTGTCAGGTCGCAGTTGGCGCACCTGATGGACTCGCCGCAGGATCGGCACAGGTAGAAACTGCTGAAGCCGCGCCTGTTGAGAAAAATAATGGTCTGCATCCCTTCTTTCAGGTTCAGCTCCATGGCCCCCTTTAATTGGGGGCTGAAGACACTGTCGCCCTGTCCGCCCCTGGAGATGAGCTTCATATCCACTACCTCCACGTCAGGCAGCGGCCTCTTTTCAATTCTATGGGGCATGGGAATGAGATGATATCTCTTGACCGCGCTGTTGTGGAAGGACTGTATCGAAGGGGTGCCTGAGCCAAGGATAACGAGGGCCTTTTCCATCCTCCCCCTCACAATGGCCGCGTCCCTGGCCTGGTATCTGGGGCCCTCCTCCTGCTTGTAGGAGAAATCGTACTCCTCATCCACGATTATCAGGCCGATTCCGGGAAGGGGGGCGAAAAGCGCGGACCTGGCCCCGATCACAATATCCACCTCCCCCCTCAGCATCCTTACCCACTGGTCGTATCTCTCACCAAGGGAGAGGCCGCTGTGAAAGAGGGCCACCCTTTCCCCTAATCTGGACCTGAATATCCCGTTTGTATATGTGGCCAGGGCGATTTCCGGGGCCAGGAGAATGGCCCGCCTCCCCAGGCTAAGGGCCTGTTTAACTGCCTGAAAATAGACCTCCGTCTTTCCGCTCCCCGTCACCCCGTGGAGGAGACAGGTAGAATATTTCTCCCTCGTAAGACGCTTCCTGATATCCAGGAGGGCCTCTTCCTGCTGATCGTAGAGGATGGGGGGTTCGGGGGATGGGGCGAGTATCTTTCCCGAAGGGTCCCTGAAAAGGACGGCGTCGTACCCCTCCAGGAGCCCGGCCCTGGTCCACTTCATTATCAGATAGGGCCCGTTCTTGAACCTGGATGAAACCTCCTTCAGGGAGAGTCCCTCTTTACCTTCCAGGGCCTTAAGGAATTCCCTCTCGTTTTTCGCCCTGAATCCGTGTTTTTCACAGGCCAGGAGGCCGTCGAGGTCCGAGCCCTCTCTTATCCTTATGAATCTCCTCTTGAGGTGTCCCACAGGCCTCTGCGGACCCCTGCCCCGGTCCTGTGGTTTACCCGTGCTGCCTGGTGGGGGTGGGAGTCCTCTTTCAGGGTTCACGTTCAGGCCGCCGGGGAGCGCCGACTGGATGAGACGGCCCAGGGGGTAGAGGTAATAATCGGCCATCCATTTAAAAAAGGGCACGAGACCCGGTGGGAAAAGGGGCTCCGGATCAAGGATGTCCAGTATATCCCTGATTGTCTCGTCCCGTCCCGTCGCCTCTTCTCTCCCAAGGATGTAGCCCAGGACCTTCCTGTTTCTGAAGGGGACCAGGGCCCTGCAGCCCACCTCAGTGAATGGCAGGAGATTTTCCGGGATTGAATAGGAGAAGGTATCCCTGACGGGCAGGGTCACCGCGATTCTTACAATTTGCCGCTCTTTGTCAGCCAATGGAAGGGACCTGCGAGTGGATCATCGAAATTATTGATATTTTTCCTCAAAGGCCTTGATAATCTTTCTGAGGCGTTCTTCTTCAATGCCCGGCAGCGTCTTATTCCCGGGTTTTTCAATGTGGCGTGGTCCGATTTCAAAGGGCCTGAGTAGCGACGCGTCAACGGGTAAATTGGGCTGGAAGTTCAGGATGGTGTACTTCTCCAGGATACCCTTTCCAGTGGAATAATCGATCTCAAAGGGATACCACCCCTTTTCCTGTTTCCTGTAGTCCCTGAAACGCACGGAAACCATCTCCCCCTGTCCTTCCCCCGGAGACCTGTAGTCGAGGAGCAGCGGCAGGAACCGCTCCTTCTCAATAAGCAATTTTGGGGCCTCAGGACCCTTGTCGCCTATCCTGTAGGAGATGACCCCGTCGATACGGGTATAGGCGACCGCCTGGAGATTGACCCCCATGGCCCTCAGGACCTCCTCGATCCTCTCCCGGCTGTTTGACAGAAGGAGCTGCCGAAAGGAGAGATCGTACCGTTCAATCCCCTCTTCCAGGGGATCGAGTATCTTTGCGTAACAAAGGCCGGGTGATTTCATCCAGATCTCTTCCTTGAAGACCCTTTCCCTGTCCTGATCCCTCCACAGGGTGGATTGGGTAATGACCAGCGTCTCGTAGGCGGAGAAGTTCCTGACCATGAAACCGATGAGCTGTTCCGCCGGCATGACGTACCCATGGCATCTCTCTCCCCCCGTGAAGCTGAGACATATAAAGACAGCCACTGCGACCATTATTGACTTGAGACTCCATATCCTCTGCTTCATGCCCCTGTCCCCTTTGCCTCTTTCATCTGCCCGACAATCGCCTCCCTTGTCCTCTCCACCAGGCTGTCAATATCTCTTTTTGAATAGTCCTGGACTGGGATGGCCCTGCCTATCATCATTGTAATAACGCCCCTGTTTATCCTCAGGCTTCCTTTTGGAACGATGGTGCGGCTGTTGATTATGGTAACAGGCACGATATCGCAACCGGACTTGAGGGCCAGATGGAACCCGCCCTTTTTAAATGCCTGTACCCGGCCGTCTTCGCTCCTTGTGCCCTCCGGAAAAATAAGGACGGAAGTTCCTTTCCTGATCTTCTCCGCTGCCTCTTTGATGCTTTTGGCCGCCTTTCTGAAATCCTTCCTGTCTATGCTTATATAGCCCGTCTTCCTCACTGCAATCCCAAACAGGGGGATCTTCATCAGCTCCTGTTTCAGGAGGAACTTGAATTCCCCTGGCAGCCCGGCCAACACCGCTAATATATCAAAGTAGCTCTGGTGATTGGACATGTAGATACGGGGTGATCCCTCCCCAGCCTTTTCATCCCCAATGACCTTCAATTGCACCCCGCAGACCAGGAGGATAACCCTGGCCCAGGGCACGGCCGCATACCTGTGCAGCAGGCTGCCGTCCCTGTCAATCAAAGAGACAAGGAGCCCCCAGAGACAGAGAATGATCGTGTGTACCGCGATAAAGGCATTGAGGCATAAAAACCTGATCATAATGAAATATCTCTAACAAAAAAGCTAATAATAATTGTTGACATGTTAATATATTTATACTATAATAAAATATAAATTAAA
>CAZGIZ010000229.1:0-5697 GCA_964526655.1 uncultured Desulfobacteraceae bacterium
GGGGTGATGATATCCTGAACCCACCTAAGATGTTCATAGGCGCTGCTGCAAATCCCTTTGCCGATCCCTTTGAGCTCCGAGTGGCGCGCCTTGCCAAAAAGGTAAAGGCCGGCGTGGACTTTATCCAGACCCAGTGCATATATAATGTGGACAAGTTTGAAAAGTGGATGAAGGGTGTCAGGGAACGCGGCCTCCACAAAAATGTCAGCATACTGGCGGGGATAACGCCCCTCAAGTCGGCAGGGATGGCCAAGTACATGAAAAACAAGGTGCCTGGCATGGACGTTCCTGAGGAAATAGTGAAGAGGATGTCAGGCGTGCCCAAGGAAAAGCAGGCGGAAGAAGGGATCAAGATATGCCTGGAGACGATTGAACGGTTGAAGGGTGTGGAGGGCGTGAGGGGATTTCACATCATGGCCATCGAGTGGGAACAGAAGGTTCCCGAGATAGTTGAAGGGGCAGGCCTTTATCCCAGGCCCCGGATATAGTTGAAATTAATATGACTGTATTTTCAATGCCTTATAGAATTTCAGAGAAGTTTTGAGGAGGTAGATAGATGAGTGAAAAAAAACTGGTTTTGGTGGTTGACGATGATCCGGATCTGGTGGAGGCCGTTTGCATGAAACTGGAGAGCGAGAATTACCGAGTCGCCAAGGCCTATGACGGAAACGAGGCCTGGGAAAGGATCAAGGAGGAGCGGCCGGCCCTCATCGTACTGGATGTCATGATGCCTGAAAAAGACGGCTACGCAGTGTGCAGGGAGATAAAGTCCGACCCCGAGTACAAGGATATTACGGTGGTCCTCTTGACCGCCGTTGGGGAAGCCGTCCCTTCGACCAATTACACCCACATGGACGGGAAGACATCAATGGCCGATGATTTTATTGCCAAGCCCATTGATATGGACGAGCTCATGGAAATCATTGCCCAGGATATAGGCTGATCGCAGGCTTAAATCCCACAAGACCCCATTAGATGGAAAAGATCAGGATCAATGACTTTCGATTGAGCAGGGAACTATTTCAACTGGAACTCCTGAATGTTTCCGGTTCAATTGATGCTGATCTCTATTTTTTAAAGGCCCTCGCTGCCGTGCGAATCAATATCGAATTCCTGACAAGGACCTGTATTGATGAAAAGAGCCGGAGCTCATTCTGTATAAGATCGGAATTTCATGACATGGTGAAGAGGCTCCTTGATCCGGAGCCGTCCCTGAAAGACCTAACAAAGTTTATTCCTTCCGTTGGTTTGGTAACGCTTTTTCCCCATCGATTCAGCCTGGAGATACTGGGCCTGTCATTAAACGTCCTTGGAAGGGCGCGTCTTCCAATACATGGAATTGCATCATCCATATCCTCTATCACATTTGTCACCGATTTCGAACGTTTAGAGGAGGCAGTTAAAGAATTACAGGAAGGTTTACTTCATGGAGACGACCGCCGTTTACTTTGAACCCAGGATCAGGACATACGGCTTTCAATTGGACAGGGATCTTTCCCTCCTTGAAATCAGGACTGATCAGTCAGGACCCGGACTCTGGGGCCAGGGTCTTGAATCCCTTGGCGCCATGGGGCTCAGGTTTAATCTCGTCTTCGCGCAGATCGTTGGGGACCATGGGCTTTGTATCTATATCGCCCTTATGAGCTCTTCGACAAATAGAATCACTGAGGCCGTAAAATGCCGCCTTGTGGCTTCGCCCGTGGATATACTCTCCTTCCAGGGGCCCCATTACAAAGACAGATACGGGATAGCCCTTGAGGCCCTCGAATCTCTCAGGTTAAAGGACATCCCCCCCATTGCCTTCTGCTGTTCCGTTTCCTGCATATACATCGTCCTGGAGGGAGGAAAGGGCGATGCGGCCCATGACATATTGATGGAAAGATTTGAGATTCCCCCGAAAAACAGCCGCCGGAAGGGTACATCAAAAGAAGGACGCGGCTTTGATAAAACCCAAGATATCCACATTTAGTGGAGGCAAGTGATGTATCTCTTATCAAGGGGATATAAAAATAGGCATAAGGCGCACGGCACAGGGCTTAAGGGAAAACAGAACTTGGATTTTTTCGCCTTACGCCTTATGCCCTACGCCCCCATTTCATTTGGTCATTCGCAACCAGGCAGGTAGATATCGCCTTGATAAGAGACACGTCACTGGATAACAATCTTCACGCTTTACCGGTGTATTTTGAGCAACCTAAAAGGGCGTGATTTGAAAAGTTAAAATTCATGGAGCAATTGGATAAAAAAAAGCAGGAAGAGATCGACTGGCGGATAAGGGTCTTTGATTCCCTCTCTTTTCCCACACTGATCCTCAAACCTGACAGGATCATTATTTCGGCCAACGAGACTTTTTTAAATAAGTTCCGGGTGAGCATGGATCAGTTAATAGGCAAGTCCTGTCATGAGATATTTTTCAATTCAAAGGAGCCCTGTTCAGCGGACATATGCCCACTTTCCAAGGTATTGAGCGGGAAAAGGGGGCACTCCACCCTCAGGCGAATGAACGGAGAAGGGGACGGAGAGACATGGGAAGACCGGGTCTTCTCACCTATTTTGGATGATAACGGCGAAGTCAAATATATCCTGGAGAGCATCCGGGACATTACCCGCTTACGGGTCCTTGAAAGGGAGCTGCAGGAGGCAAAGGAATTCCTTGAAAAGATAATCCATAGCTCACCGAGCGCCATCATCGCCGCTGACCGCACAGGGAAGATACTCCTGATGAACCATGCGGCCGAAGAGCTCTTTGGATATTCCGTCAGCGAATTATCGCGGAAAAAGAGCATTGAATCCATATATCCCCCTGGTGAAGCAAGGGCCATAATGAAGAAGCTCAGGGAGGAGGCCGACGGTGGCAAGGGAAAGCTCCCCAACAGGAAGACCACTATCATTAATTCAAAAAATGAGGAGATTCCCGTGGAGATGACCGCGGCCATCATCTACGACGGGATGAAAGAGATTGCCTCCATGGGCATATATAATGACCTGAGGGAGAAACTGTCCGTGGAAAGGAAATTAAAGGAGACCCAGGTCCAGCTGGCACAGTCGGAGAAGATGGCATCCATGGGTCAATTAGCGGCCGGAGTGGCCCATGAGATCAACAACCCCCTGACCGGCATACTCTTTAATGCCAGCATGACGCTGGAGTCCCTCCAGCCGGACGACCCGAATCTGGATAAATTGAAATGCGTCATCGAGGATGTCAACCGCTGCAAGGAGATAGTAAAGAATCTTCTCGTCTACAGCAGGCAGATGAATCCTTCAAAGATGATCATGCAGATCGATACTGTGGTTGATCAGAGCCTGAACCTGATCCGCGACCAGAAACTCTTTGGAAATGTAGTCGTAAAAAAAGAGATGTCCGAAGAGATGATCAACATCCACGCAGACAGAAATCAGATCACGCAGGTCGTTATAAACCTGGTGATGAACGCCTGCGCGGCCATGGATGGGGAAGGGATTCTGACCCTGCGCACCTATCGGGACAAGCCCAAAAAGAGGGCCTACCTGGAGGTCACGGATACGGGCTGCGGCATACCCAAGGAAAATCTCTCAAGGATCTTCGACCCCTTCTTTACAACAAAGGAACCCGGCAAGGGCACGGGACTGGGCCTCAGCACAAGTTACGGAATTATCAAGGAAAACGGGGGGGAAATCAGCGTCAAGGAGACCGGTCCTACAGGCACGACATTTCTCGTGGAACTCCCCCTTTACGTTCCCTCTGATGGCGAACAGGATTTATGGGAACTGGAATTGAGGAAATAATGTCAACAGAAAAAAACAAAGCGACCTCCCCTGAAACCAAGATACTCGTGGTAGATGATGAAAAACGCATAAGGGACGTGTGCCAGGCCATGTTGACCCAGGAAGGCTTCCGGGTCGCCGTGGCAAAGAACGGGTATCTCGGTCTTGAAATGATCGAAAAAGAGCAATTTGACATCATTTTGCTGGATCTTATGATGCCCGGCCTGTCCGGGATGGATCTCTTAGGTCACATCAAGGAAAAGCGGCCCGATACGGTCGTCATCGTGATCACGGGCTATGCCACCCTTGAACACGGGGTGGGGGCCATGAAAAACGGGGCCTTTGATTTCCTTCCAAAGCCATTTTCTCCTGAGGACCTGCGGCTGGTAATAAAAAAGGCCCTCGACTACATGAGGACCCTCCAGGACATAGCCAATGAAAAATCACGTATGCGTACCCTCATTAATCACCTGGCCGACGGTGTCATGGCGACCGATGCGGATAAAAAGGTCGCCCTGGCCAATCCCGCCTTCCTCAAGATGATCGGCTACCGGGGAAAAAGCGTCATCGGCATGCCCGTGGAGGATCTCATAAAAAACGAGACCCTCAACAAGATGATAGACCAGGCCCTGGGCATGGTGGAAAAGGATTTCAGCGAATTGACCGGGGAGTTCGATCACGGGAGCCTGGGGGAAAAGGAAGAGATGGTGCTGGCGGCAAGGTGCGTGCCCTTCAGGGATGGAATGGGCAGGAACCTGGGCACGATTACAGTGACACATGACATTACCACCCTCAAGAAGGTGGACCAGTTGAAATCCGACTTTGTTTCTATGGTCGCCCATGAGATCAAGGGTCCCATAAACTCGGTCCTCATGCAGATCAAGGTGATCCTCGACGGGCTGGCAGGCCAGGTCACTGAAAAACAGAATGATATACTGGGCCGCATCACGGAGAGGCTCAAGGCCCTCTCGGCCCTTTCAGTGGAACTCCTGGACCTCGCCAGGATAGAATCCGGTCTCATTATCCAGGAAAAGGAAAAGCTGGACATTAGCAAGGTCCTTGAGGACCTGGTCGCCTTCCATCAGGCCAGGGCCATGTTGAAGAACATCGAACTTAAACTGGACCTCCCGCCCGGCCTCGGTTCCATGCTGGCCAATAAGGGGAACATGGAGGAGGTCTTTTCCAATCTGATAAGCAACGCGATAAAATACACACCCGAAGGGGGCCGGGTGACGGTGTCGGCAGTGATGGAAAACGACTATGTCTGCGTCTCGGTCACAGACAATGGATTTGGAATCCCGGAAAAGGATATGGACCGGATCTTTGAGCGATTTTTCCGGGTCAAAAACAAGGACACAAGGCTCATAACAGGGACCGGCCTCGGGCTTGCCATAGTAAAGAGCATTATCGAGGCCCATAACGGCATGATCACCGTGGAGAGCAAGCTGGATGAGGGTTCCACCTTCAGGGTCTACATCCCTGCCGCCCGACCCCAAAATCCCGGTTATCTCCCCTGCCCTTCTTTAAACCGAGCCTTATCAAGGCCTTGCCGGGAAAACTTAACCAAACACGACGCATAGATTTATGCGTCGTGTTGATAAAATCCTTAAAAATCGCAACTTCTCAATAAATCCGGGCGAAAATCCCAAGGGGATGTAGGGTCGATCACCGTATCGACCTGATTTTGGCGGGTGCGGTGACCCGCCCTACATCGGTTATGGATATTCATTACGTTTTTGCCCGGATTTATTAAGCCCTAACCCCTATAAATAATTATTATTTCCAGATAACGACCTTCCAATTAGATTGCATATTTGACAACTATTTTTAGCCATTTTCCGAAAATGGCAATATTCAATCCTTCTCCTCCCCTTCATTCTCCTTTTAGAATGGCTGTTGGAGGATATTCATCCCTCAGTGAAATATTTTACATTGACAAAATGAAAAATGTGT